>CAZTLI010000047.1:11096-19290 GCA_964614375.1 uncultured Anaerolineaceae bacterium | reverse complement strand
GTCGCCGACTTCTTTCATGGCGGGCAGCAGCACATTATTCAGCACGCCGACCGGGTCTTGCCGCGTCAGGCAGTCGTCAATCAGGGCTTCGACACCTTCTTTTTTGCGATGGACGATTTGCCAGTGCAGCGCCTGTTCGCTGGTCATGTCTTTGGTCGGGTCTTCGACCTCTGCCCCACTAACCTGCACCTGATTTTGCTCAAAATACTGGATAAAACGCGGCAGGGCGTCCGGGTCACTGTTGAAAATCAGGTCTTCGGCGATTTTGCGCTGATCATCCGGGATTTCGCTGTAGGGCGTGATATGCACCGGATTGACAATCGCCATATCCAGCCCGGCTTTGACCGCGTGATAGAGGAACACGCTGTTCAACACGCCGCGCGCCGCCGGAGTCACCCCGAACGACACATTGCTGACGCCCAACGCCGTCATCACGCCGGGAATCTGCTGCTTAATCAGGCGGATGGCTTCGATAGTTTCGACCGCATCGTTCCGCAGTTCTTCCTGCCCGGTCGTCAGCGGAAAGGTCAGTGTGTCAAAAATCAGGTCTTCGGGTTGCAGACCATAATCATTGATGGCGATGTCAGTGATACGTTGGGCGATTTCCACCTTTTTATCGCGGGTATGGGCCATACCGACTTCGTCAATCGTCATGGACAGCACTGCCGCGCCATGTTTTTTAACGATGGGCAATATCCGGTCGATGCGTTCACGTCCATTTTCGAGATTGTTGCCGTTGATGATGCCGCGTCCGGGATACAGCGCCAGCGCAGCCTCGGCGACATCGGCCTCGGTCGTGTCGATAATCAACGGGACTTCGACAGCCATCGCCAGCTTTTTAACGACCTTTTCCATCTGCTCTTTTTCGTCGTCGCGTTCGGTCAAGGCCACACACACATCCAGCATGTGCGCGCCGCGTTCGACCTGTCCGACGGCGATCTGCACGATGCTGTCATAATCGTCTTCGAGCAGCAGTTGTTTGACCTTGCGGCTGCCCTGACTATTGACCCGTTCGCCAATCATCGTCGGGCCGGGATTTTGCATCATTTTGGTCGCCGTCATACCGCTGGAAGCCTGTGGTTCGTGTTCGGGTGTGCGTGGTTTGGGCTTTTGCCGCGTCGCATTGCCCGCCAACAAATCCTGATAGGCATGACCATGTACTTTGCGATAGAGCTTATCCAGATGTTCAGGCCGCGTCCCACAGCAGCCGCCGACGACGCTCACACCCCAGCGCGCAAATTCGCTGACCATCTCGCTGAAGGGGTCTGGCTCCATCGGATACACCGCCTCGCCATCGACGTTAATCGGCAGCCCGGCATTCGGCAGCACACTAATCGGCAGCGAACTATGTTCGACCAGATATTGAATGGGCGCGCGCATGTACTCCGGCCCGGTCGAGCAGTTCATGCCGAGCACATCTATCGGCAGGCTTTCCAGCGTCGTCAGTGCGGCGGCGATGTCTGTCCCGAACAGCATCCGTCCGCTGACATCGAGTGTAATCTGCGCCTGAAGCGGGATGCGGCTGCCACTGTCTTCAAAATAGCGATTGATGCCGACGACAGCCGCTTTCACTTCCAGAATGTCCTGACTGGTCTCCAATAGCAGCAGGTCGGCGCCACCTTCGACCAATCCTTGCGCCTGTTCATAGAAGATGTCCGCCAGTTCGTCGAACGTGATATTGCTCAAATCCGGGTCATCGCCGCTGGGCAGCTTGCCACTTGGCCCCATGCTGCCCGCTACAAAGCGCGGAATGCCTGTTTCACGCTCAAACTGGTCACAAACGCGCCGCGCAAGCTGTGCCGCTGCCCGATTGATTTCCAGCGTGCGTTCGCCAAGTCCATATTCACCCAATGTCAGGCGGTTGCCGCGAAAGGTGTTGGTCTCGACTACTTCGCTGCCCACCGCCAGAAACGAGGCGTGAACGGCTTCCACGATGTCCGGGCGTGTGACCGAGAGATAATCCACACACCCCTCATATTGTTCGCCGCCATAATCATCAGCCGTGAGTGTGTAGCCCTGCAAACTTGTGCCCATCGCGCCATCGAAAATAACTACATGGTCGTCTATCGCGTCCAGATAGCGGCGATTGCTGAATGTGCGTTCTTGTGTTTTCGGTATCGTCATCCGGTGTCTTTCTCCGTACTTCGTTTGCTGATTGGTCGTGTCACTAGCTGCCCATTTAGGGGTCAGTCGAAATGTGTCATTTTAATTATCGCGGGATGAACGGTTCATCTCACGGATTCGGGTCGGGTTCAAGGTGTTTGCGCTTGGTCATGGTTGTGCTCACTTAATCTATGTAAAGCATTTTTTAACCACAGAGGACACAAAGGTCACAGAGTGGGATTTTTCATGATTCACAAGCATCTTCTATGGCAGCCTTCATTCGTAAGAGATCGTCAGAATTAAAGTTCAGTTTATTCGCGACTGCGATGGCTTCACGCCCGGATATGCCGCGTGGACGAGTGCCTAGCGTTCGCGCGAATTCCAATACTTGTCGCTGCCGGTGGTTGTCGAGTTTACGAATCTGATCCAGTATCTGATCTTCATACGACTTTGCAGCCATTGATACCTCCTGCACATTTACCTATCCATCAATCCTATCAATCGCGTCTTTGGCCTCTTTCAGGCCGACACCGGTGAGTTCACGATAGCGTTTGATGGCGTTAATTTTGTTGCCCGCTGCCATGAGTGCCTGTAATTCGGCATCATCATTGACATTACCTGTCGCTGGTGCATCGCCCAGACGCATCTCGCGCTCAAGGTCTTCGACTGCGGCTTTCGCTGTGTAGTAATCTACGCCCGCGAATTGTTGATACACCTCTATCGCTTTCACGATGTCGCCTTCGTCAATCAGATCACGCAGTCCGGCGTCGGATAGACTGCTGCCGCTGCTGCGAACTTTGGACTCAGCGGCGTCAGGATTGCCAATAGCATACTCAATCGCGTCTTTGGCCTCTTTCAGGCCGACGCCGGTGAGTTCTCGATAGCGTTTGATGGCGTTAATCTTACGTCCGTGTGCGATGGCGTCCTGAACTTCGGCATCGCCAACTGCATTCCAGTCGATTTCGGCAGCGACCAGCGTATCGCTGTGCTGCGCTGACGTATTACGGTATGCGAGATACAACGCCAGTGCGACGATTAATACCAGAAAAATGATTGCGATCTCACCAACACCCATCACAACGCCTCCACCCACTGACCTAATTCACCGGCTCTAAGAACACATCACGATCAACGCCTTCCGCCGTCCACCCGATGACGCCTTCATACGCGACCCGCACCCAGCGCAGACCGTCGCCACACACATGCTGCTGCCCTGCCAACACCATAAACGTCTCGCCAGCGGGAATATTACTCACAATAGGCGCTTCTAAACGGGGTACACTACGGACGCGGTTGGGCGAACCGGGCAGCACCCGTCCCTCACCACCGGGCGTCAATGCTACAGGTGGCAGCGTGCCACAGGCATCTTGCGTATACGGGTCAAGCGTCGGTTCGAGCACAACCGGGCGGTCAGGATGGAACAGCGTATAAACGGGTGTGCCCCACGCCACAACTTCGGCAGCAGCATCTAATTGGACTTCCGCGCCACGCGCATCACCCACGACAGACCCGCCGCCTTCGGTCAGCGAATAGGCATATTGTGTGCCATCCAGCGACAGCATGTAATCAAACGCATAGGGCGGCCCCTGCGGTGGAGACGCAACCCAATTCCCCGCCGCATCATAGACCGCGCGCGGACGGGTATCATTGTCATAATCGACCAGCAGCAGCGATGTTTCCCGCGCCGCCGCGCTGACCACCGTCACATAAGCCGTCGTCCGGTAGTAGTCGCCCGTTTGCACATCAAATAAATACCACAAATCACCGTCGCGATTCGGAAAGCCCAGCACACCACCGATGAGATAGTCACGCCCTTCGTATTGCAAAGCATAGCGCGGCACATATCCCGAATTGTAATAGGTCTCTGTTAGAACCGTACCATCCGCCGGGTCTACCAGCGTCGAACCGATCAGCAGACCATTTTCTGTCCATAACCACACCGAGATACGGTCATAAACGTCTTGCGCGATGACCCGCGATTCGCCAGTGGTCGCATCAAACACGACAATGCGATGGCAATAATCGTCCACATTTTCGCAGCTGCCGCGCCGTTCATAGAACGCCAGTTGTGTGCCATCTGGCGACCAGCTAGCACTGCGTCCGCCCAGCAGCGCATGATAGATGAGCGTTTCAGGTCGGTCATAAGCCGCATCGGACTGCTGGCGTGTGACCTGAAGGGGGCGTCCTGTTGTCAGGTCTATCACATAAATATCGCGCAGGAAATCGCCAATGTTGCCGAGCAACCCGTTATTCCACGCATCGGCATAAAATTCCACCACATCAGCATAGGCCAGATAGCGCCCATCGGGTGACATCAAAGCATGAGAACGATCAAGCCACGTCGCCTGTATTTGTGCGGGTGAACGGTCTGTCAACTGCTGTTCGCGTCCATCGTCATACAGCGCATAGAGATTGCCATCGCGATAGACCACCAGCGGCGCATCAAACACCTGGGCTTCGACACGCTGTAACGAAAGCGGCACTACCCACATCAACACACTGAACAGCACCACAAATTTTCGTATCACGCTAACGCCTCCAGAATTGTATTCAGGTCATACGGCACATTCACCACAACATCGGCGCTCAATTCCAGCGTCTCGCGCACCTGCGGGAAACAATCACACGTCCGCGCATCAATCACCGCCAGCACAGCGACGGTATGGCCTCGTGACCGCGCCTCATCAACGGCGATAAACAGGTCATCCGGGTGCAGAGTCTCGCTGGCGATATAAAGTGTGACATCGACCTCACTATCATCATACACCGGGATAAGGGGTGACTGAACAGGCTCTGAGCGCGGTCTCAGAATAACCTCGTCCGGCAGGTGGTCAGTAGTCAGCCGCAACCGCGCGCCCCTATCCATCACAGCCACACGCCGACCGGTATCCATAAAGTGCTGCGCCAATGCCACGGTTAAATCCACTTTCTCCACGACTGCCAATCCTGCGATGACAATGACTCGCATCTAATTATCTGCCTGCCAGTAAATCGTCGATTTCACCGTCTTGCCGAACCAATCTGTATCCAGCGTTTGTTCATCGGCGGGATGAAAACCGTGTTCCGGCGCGAATGTCTTTAGATATGTATCTATCACCTCATGCGCGGCGGCGAAGGGCTGCTTGTCGTCACGGAACAGCGTCAGCAGGTCGATGAAGGCTGCTTGTTGATTGCGCGTCAGCGCCCGCACGAAGGCATGAGCCGTGAACGGATTGCCCAACTTCGGGATGATAGATTCCGCGCCGTCAAATAGCTGCTTGATGATGGTCTGCTGGTCGCTCATTCATCACGCCTTTCAAAGCCGCGCCGTTGACTGTGTGTGTCTATCGCCTCAATCACACGCTGCCAGCCATTCACATCCTGCGCTGCCACGTCCACATCTGTCCAGAAATCGAGGGCGATTTGCGTCACCGTCGGGTCGCTGTACTGTCCGGTGGTCGGGTCAATGTCTGCCGTGCGAAGTTTTTCCCACGTTTCAGGACGACTTTCATAGTAACTGTAGACCACATCCGCCATCATCGCGTTGACCGTCGCGCTGACCAGATAGCCCACCCGCGCCTCAAGTTGATTGGTCTGCTGCAAACTGTGCGCCACGTCGGACAAAGCCTTCAGAAAATTCGCCGTGCCCGGTGATGTGAATGTGTCGAGCGCGTCTTCTGGCAATTTGCCCGGCGCAGTGCCCAGCGTCGTCATTTGTACCAGCGCCTGCCGCGCCCAGATTGCGTCGGGATGCTGCGTCTCAAATTGCGGCAGATGATGCTGCACCCGTTCTATCACCACCGCCAACGCCCGGAAAAATGGCATATTGAGAAAAATCCGCTTGAGCAGAAATTGCGTCTGTTCCGGGTCACGCGACTCAGCGGCCTGTCGCAGCGCCGTTATATCGCCTGTCAATGTGTCGTCTGTCGTCATGGTCTGTTATCAAATCGCTTCATAAACAGTGCGGCATCTTCCCGTTCTTCCCAAATCGGGTAATTCATAATGTATCAGCCTAAATGGGCAGCAACCGCCACCAGCAGCCCTACGCAAGCGGTCAATATGCCAATGAGGACAAAAGGGCGCACATTGCGTTCCAACAATGTCAGTTGGGCGTCAATATGATCGGGTGGCGGGCTGTCATAGCGATGCCGGTAAATCCACGTCAGCGGCAGGCGCATGATTCGCATCACCAACAGCGACCACACGATGTATCCCACCGCCAGCACGATAAAGGTTGGCAGGCGATTATCCTTCACAAACGGCAGCATGATAAACGCAATCAACGCCGTCCAGATGAACATCAGCAGCGTCTTGAAGTAGCGCAGCAGCAAACGTCGTAAATACATCGCGCTGCGCGCCAATGCCATTTCGGTCATCGCAACGTCTTCAATCAATGTCCGGTCAAGACTCCGGGTGATGCCAAAAACCGCGTTAAACCGCTGGACATCTTTTTCGCCATTGGTGGTGCTCAACAAATCCTGTGACCGCAGCAGTTCCAAACGTCGCGTCGGCGGGATAATCTCGCCATTGGTATTTTTAATCAGGGTGTCGAAATACTGGGCGCGCTTGTTCTCGCTAAAGGGCATCATGAAATCCATCTGTTCCGGCGCGTATTGATGGCGCATGACCGCCCGCTTTACGCCCGGTGATTCGTCAGCCCACAAGGTCAGCCCTGTGAGCGAAAATGTCGGATTAAGCAGAGACGCCGGGAAGCTGGGCGTATAAATCGTGAAATAGAAATGCACAATGTCTTTCAGCAGCAAATACAGCGCATATAACGGCACACTCAACGACAACAGCAGCGGATACAACAGCAATCCATACAACGCCAGCGTCACCAGCCAGCCGCCCGTGCTGCCCAACTCCGGGAAGAAATTGCCCGCCTGTGCCAGCAGTACAACAATCAGCGCATCAATCACATCCTTAAAGAAGATGGGGATAAGCAGCAAAATACCCGCGCCGCTCACAAACGCCACGGCCACACGGTGCATGGTCGAAAGCCGCACTTCGCAGCGCTGTAAAAATGCGCGCAAGGCATTCCGCTCACTATCGGTAAGTGTGAGGGTTTCATTCTGGCTGTGGGATTGGTTCAAAACCGCCGATGACGTGTCCATTGCTTGTTATTTAGTCCACCTTTGCGCTAAATGCTTCAAGTTGTTCGATATGTTCAGCACAATCTTCACGCAGCCCGTCCTGCCATTCTTGAAAACGAACATCCTGGGCGGGCATGGTGCCGGGCAGCGCCCGCGCCCGTTGGATAAAGGCAGTGATGCGCGTCTTCAATTCGGTGACGGTTTCATCCCATGACCGATGCGCGCGTTCTGCTACTGACCGGGCATTCACCGGGTCAACATCATAGTAGAGATTGCGCGGGTCACCCGCGGCGAAATCGTCATAACGCTTATTGGCCAAAACGATCCAACCAGATAAATGCGCCAACACCTGTTTGGGCGACCATATCCCGCACGCGCCGGATAACTCGCGTTTGCTGACCGGATAGGCATCAATCAACGCAAACAGACGGTTATAGGTGCTTTCCAGTTGTGTGATGGCCGATTGGAAGTCGCTCAAATTAAAAAACTCCTTCTAACTGAAGGAGCGCGGTTGTCATAGATGGATGACAGATGTCGCGCTCATTTCTCAGGCTAACGCCTGCCGGATGGAGCACCTTCCCGACGCTTCGGGGGTTGCTGTGGGGTCAACGGGCCGGTTCCCTCGCCCTACTCATCATGAGCATAGCTATGTGATTATGGCATTCATGATAACAATCTGCACCCGCAATGTCAAGCGCCGTGCGGTGTGCAGACAGTGGGATGACAGGAACTGAAGCGTGTGTGCTTGTGTTGTAGACCGCCTCGTTTGCGCTTTTGCCTCTTTAACGGTTTGCGACGCTTTTTATTGGGCAGCCACACCGGGCTATGTTACTTAACGGCGACGGTGTTCGGCAAAGTCGATGGCGGCCTTCAGCAGGTCAATCGCCTCCTGAAAGTCGCCGCCAATATGCAGTCGAATCGCCCGCCGCTTGTGGTCGCTAAGCGCTTGCAAGTCACCTGCGGCCTGGGCTGCAAACAGTGTCCCGAAGCCGTAGGGTGTATCGGGAATGGCGAGGTCA
>CAZTLI010000047.1:0-11086 GCA_964614375.1 uncultured Anaerolineaceae bacterium | reverse complement strand
CCGTTGTCATCGCCACCTTTATGCAGTTGACCTGTGCTGTGCAAATAGCGCGGCCCATAACCGATTGTCACCGCCCGTTTGGTCACATGGCGCAGCCGGCGGCGGATACCTTGTAATGCCGCTTCGACCTCCTGGGTCGGGTTGAGATAAGCGAGAAAGGCGAAATAGTCATTCGCGCGCGTCCCGATGAGCTGCGCCGCCAGCACTTCGACCATAGCCTCGCTGTTGTAACCATGTTCCCGGCACAGATGGCGCAGCGGCGAGAGCGTCCCCTCCGATGCAAACATCTGAATCTGCCCGGACTGCATCACAGGCTGCGTTTCGGGCAGCGCGCCGTGTTCTTGATAGTGCGCCAGCAGATGATTGGTCGCTTGTTTAGCTTCGGTCACGTTGGGTTCATCGAAGGGATTGATATTATAGAGCTTGCCCGCAATCGCCGTCGCATATTCCCAGCGGAAGAATTCGCCCGCCAATTCATACCGATCGGGCAGAATCAACGTCACCCGTGGATGACCGGCTTCACGCAGGGCGCGCACGCCATCATCCAATACGTCAACATCCGGGTCGCCTTCGACCTTCATATAAACAAACATCCGGTCTGTGGCGTAATCATGCGGCATTCCGACTGTCGCGCCGACGACGGGCACCACTCCCTTACCCTCTTTACCGATGCTCTCGGCAATCAACTGTTCGGCCCAACTGCCAAAGCTGGCGATGGACTGGCTGCAATAGATGCTGACTTTATCACGCCCCTGCAAACTAATCGCACCCAACACCACACCCAATGTTATGCCCGGATGACGCACGCCCGGAATATGTTCATTAGACGCGCGAATCATATTGGTGGCACGCTCCCAGAAGCGTTTTAAGTCCAGCCCGATGAGCGCCGCCGGGACGAGACCAAAATAACTGAGCGCGCTATAGCGTCCGCCGATGTCTGCGGGATTGATAAACGTATGCAGGAAATGCTGTTCCTGTGCCGCCTGCTCTAGTTGTGAGCCGGAGTCGGTAATGGCGATGAACTGTTTGCCATTATTGCCCGTTTTATCGTAGAAATATTTGTAAAACGACAGGGTTTCGACGGTCCCGCCGGATTTACTGGCGACGATGAACAACGACTGTTTCAGGTCGATGGCATCTTCGATGTCTTTGATGCGCTCTGGTGAGGTGCTGTCGAGGACGAGCAGTTCCGGGAAGCCATCTTGCTTGCCGAAGGTCTGATACAACACTTCCGGCGCGAGACTGCTGCCACCCATGCCCAGCAAAACGACGTGCGACACCTTGCCTTTCACACTGTCTTGCAGCGCCTGTAGACGCGGCATGTCCATCGTATCGAGCACATCCAGCCAACCAAGCCGATTAACGATTTTGGTTATGATCGTGTTTTGCGACTTCCAGACCGTGCCATCTTTCGCCCAGATACGCCCATTGATGAAAGCCTTGTCCATTTGCTCAATCGCTTCTGTCACCACATCGCCATAGATGCCCAGCGCCAGCTTCTGCCGCTCCATGACCCCTGTCGCCAAAATCGTGCGTTTGGCCTCGACCTGTGTCATCAGACTCTCGAACGATTCGCTAAAGGCTTCGACTCCATCATCTTGCAATCGCTGTGTGACATCGACCATATCGACATCAATCTCGAACAGCTTATCCATCACATGCTGTGCGTCATCGATCCTTTGCCGGAGCGTTTCCGCCACTGTGCCATGATCTTTGAAGGCTTCGAGCGTATTCGGCGGCAGCGTGTTGACGGTATCTGCCCCAATGAGCGTATCCACGTACATCGTATCGGGATAGGCGGGATTCTTGGTGCTGGTCGATGCCCATAGCGGGCGCTGCACCTGGGCCCCGGCCTCGCGCAGTTTGGCGAACCGCTGCCCATTGAACAGGCGATTGAAGGTGGCATAGGCCAATTTCGCGCTGGCAATGGCGGCCTTGCCCAATAGTTCACGATTGGCGGCAATGCGGACGGTATCGCCCCGCACCTGTGCCGCACGGATGTTGTTTTCGAGGATGTTATCGACCATCGTGTCGATGCGACTGAGGAAGAAACTGGCGACAGATGCAATTTTTGCGACACTTTCGCCCGCTTCCAGACGCCGTTCCAGCCCGCGTATGAAGGCTTCGGCGACCTGTTCATAATTCTTCACCGCGAAAATCAGCGTCACATTGACATTGATGCCCGCCGCGATGGTCTCTTCAATAGCCGGGATGCCCGCCGGGGTGGCCGGAATTTTGATCATCAGATTGGGGCGATTGACAGTCTTATACAACCTTTGGGCTTCGGTGACGGTTTCTTCGGTGCTGTTCGCCAGCAGCGGCGACACCTCCAGACTGACATAGCCGTCTCTGGCGTCGGTACGGTCATAAACGGCGCGGAACAGGTCGGTGGCGCGTTGAATGTCTTCGACTGCCAGCCGTTCATAGATGTCGTGCGCGTCTAAATCGAGCATCGTGCGAATGGCGTCGTCATAATATTCGGATGCGCCAATCGCCTTCTGGAAAATACTCGGATTGGATGTCACGCCGACGACGCCATAATTGTCAATCAGATTTTGAAAATGCCCGTTATCAATCTCCTGACGGTGAATGTAATCAAGCCAGATGCTCTGACCATATTCTTGCACTTCAACAGGGGGATTCGTCATAGGAATTGTGCTCCCGTGTATCCAATTTTTTAATAGATGAGGTCTTGAATAAGCAACTTTTGTCAATAAAAGGATAATCACCATCCAGCTTCTATCATACCCCTTATGCCATAGGTCTGGACAGTGTGATGTCGATTCAATTGTACCTGCTATAGGAATTGGCGTCAGGTGGAGTCGATTAACCGTCGCCGCGTTCGATGGCTTGCACTTTGCCGAAACGCCGGAGGTGGCGTTCCTCGCCGCTGAAGGTCGCGCCGGTGAAAGCGGTCACCACTTCTTCCGCCAGATTTGTACCCACAATGCGCGACCCCAAACACAGCACATTCATGTTGTCGTGTTCGACGCCCTGATGGGCGCTGTAGGTATCGTGGCAGATGGCGGCATAGATTCCGGCCATCTTATTGGCAGCGACACAGGCGCCTACACCGCTGCCACAAACCACAATGCCGCGTTCGGCGCGCTCGTCAAGCACCGCTGACCCAACGGCAACGGCGGCGTCGGGATAGTCGGCAGGGACATCGGCGCTCTCGACACCGAAATCAAGGACTTCATGACCATACTGTCGCAAAAAATTCACCAGATGCGCTTTGAGGGGATAACCAGCGTGGTCAGAAGCCAGAGCGATTTTCATTTGCGGTGTATCCTGTCTTTTGCGAATAGGGTCTCAAGGTATTGTATGACCTGCTGTTCGGTTTTGAACCACTCAATATCGGTATTATTGAATGTCGTCAACACATTGCCAATGAGTTTCGCGATGCGATTCGAGCCAATAACCAGCCATTTGCCCATCTTGTGGTGACTATGGGCCTGCATCGCGCCGGACAGCGTTTGCTTCAATGGAAAGTGTGGATTACTGAGCAGTTCAACAATGATGTAAACAGGCGCTGGCGCGCTATCAAGTACATCGACAATAACCTCAAACACCGCGCTGGTATCTTCTCTGGATGGGCTGGCTGTCCACACCATTTTGTAGACAGTATCATACCCCGAAACGGGTTCTAACCAAACAGTACGATGATGATAGGTGGGTGGGTTGTTCATTGATGTCCGCGTCCTCGATGTGATGTCTGCGATAGTTGATGAAATAATAGGACTATTAAATTGTAATAAATATTAATGCGATTGAGCCGATGAGTCAACAAATCAACAGGACATTGGGGGCGTCATGCTGCGAATGAATGTATGTGCGAAGGGGATAGGGTATGGGGAAATGGGGGTATGCAAGCTGCCCACATATCGCCAGCAGGCTTGCACACCGTTATCGTTGGTGCAGAATTAATCAGTCATCATGAGATTCGATAGGCGCATTAAGGCCGCTTCATCGGTGTCGAACCATTCGATCGACTTCTTGAAACTGGTCAAAAATCCACCGATGAGTCGGGCGACCCGATTCGAGCCGACGACCAGCCAACTGCCCATGTGTTTATGATTATGGGCTTTGAGGGCGGCGGACATCGTGATACCCAATGGAAAGGTGGGATTTTCGGTCAGGTCAACGATAATATGAATGGGCGAAGTGGCGGCATTTTGCGCGGCATAAATAGCGTTGAATACGGTCTGGACATCGGCGGCGGTGGGGGTGGCTGTCCAAATCATGCGATAGGCACGGTCATAACCCGCAATGGGCGCGAGCCACACGGTGGCTTTGATCCGGGGTTGGGTGGTGGTCATGGTTACACTCATCTGATAGTCGATGCAGAATACTTCGATTCTATGTCCGAAGTTCGTGATAGCCGCCTTTCTGGTATGATGCTGATGACAATATGGCGTATATCTGCGGCTTCTATTTCCATCGTAGCCTTTTATGAATTGCCGAAAAATTAAGAACGTAAATAAACGTTAAGGTTTCTTGATGATATGCCCTATCTGATTGGGATTGACCTCGGCACGAGCAGCGTAAAGGCAGCCGTTGTAGACGTGCAGACGCGGCGCGTGCTTGCGGTGGCGGCGCGCGACTATCCGATACAGCAGCCACAACCACTATCTGCCGAACAATCCCCCGACGATTGGTGGGGCGCGGCAGTCGCCACCGTGCGGGAGGCCGTTTCCGCGTCTGGCATTGCTCCGACTGATATATGTGGAATCGGGATAGATGGGCAGATGCACGGCACGGTCTGTCTTGATGCCAATGCTAACCCGGTGCGTCCAGCAATTATCTGGGCAGATGGTCGGGCACACGCGGAAGCGGTCAACGCCGCGCGCATCGCCCGTGATGTCGCGGGCCTGTGTGGACGACCTGCGGTGGGCTTCATGGTCACGACTTTGATGTGGCTGACCGCGCACGAACCGGACACGCTATGGCAAACACAGACCGTCATCCTGCCCAAAGACTATCTGCGCCTCAAACTCACGGGCACAATCGGCACAGACCGCAGCGACGCCGCGGCAACCGGATTGCTGGATGTACGCACAGGGGTGTGGTCACAGGCAATGATAGACAGGTGTGGGTTGGACGCGCGTTATTTGCCGACTATCGCCTCGTCAACGACGGTTGTCGGTGGGTTGACGAATCACGCCGCAGAAGCACTCGATTTGCCGGAGGGGATTCCAGTGGTAGCGGGCTGTGCCGATTTACCCGCACAGGCGCTCGAATACGGATTGTACGAAACGGGGACGGCGCTGGTCACTGTCGGGACAGGCGGACAGGTCTTTGTGCCCATGACCGCGCCCGTATTCGACCCACAACAGCGATATTATGTATTCAATCACGCGGTGCCAGATGTCTGGTATGCACAGGCGGCGATCCTCTCTGCGGGATTGGCGCTGCGCTGGCTGCGCGATACATTGGGATTAAGTAATCATCCCCATGCGTATGACCATCTCTCCACCTTAGCAAGTGATGTGCCGCCGGGTGCAGATGGGCTGACCTTCTTGCCCTATTTAGCGGGCGAACGGACTCCGCATTATGACCCACAGGCACGAGGGGCGTTCATCGGGCTACGATTGCATCATGGCGCGGGACATCTGGCGCGGGCGGTGATGGAAGGCGTGGCCTTCGCGCTGGCGGATTGTCTGGCGCTGCTGGCGGATGTTGACCGCTGGCTGCTATCGGGTGGCGCGGCACATTCACCTGTCTGGACACAAATTCTGGCGGATGTGTTCAATCGTCCGTTGTGGTTGACAGAAACCAGTCATCCAGCCTGTGTCGGCGCGGCGTTAGTGGCAGGTGTCGGAACGGGACAGTACCCCACCATCGCCGAAGCCTGTGCGGGACTGCCCCAACCCAATCGCCAGGTCATGCCGTCCAATGCAAACGCTGCGTATGCCGAAAGACTCATGCGATTCCGCCAACTCTATCCGCTGCTGAAACCTGACCTGCGCGCGCTGTCGTAGTTTAATCGCTATCGGCACGCCAGCCAATGAGGACGCCGCGATGAAACAGTCCGGTGTCGTAAAGCTGCCAATTCTCAACATCAATAATATGCAGTTGTCCTAATTCACGCTCCGTCGCAAATGCCAGATAACGACCATCGGGCGAAAACTGAACAGAAGTCGTATCGCTAATCGCCACACACGTATCGACAATCGTGCGTGCGGCGCGATTGGCAATCGCTAAATGCTGCGAATCACCTTCAGCGCGCACAATCAACCAGAAGCGCGATCCATCGGGCGCATAGGCATTGACACGGACGGATGTCGGATTATGGGCGCTAGTTTCGGACACTGCCGAAATCGTATCCAGCACAGTGCCGTCGGCGTCGTAAAGCTGCGTGGCGGACGCGCCCGAAAACACGAATTCACTGGAATCGGGATGCCATGCGACAGCCCCTGCCGCCCAATCTGCATCGGGGTCATACCCGTTCGCCAGATAGCCATTGGTTGCGGTGCTGAATAAACCTGTAGCTGTTACAATCCGCGACCAATCCGGCGATGGATAGGCCACAAACTGCCAGACCGGGCTAATGCTATCTTGCCAATCTGCGGCTTCTGACCATTCTTCGATTTCGAGGTCGGGGAGCTGGACACGATAGAATGCGTCACCACGTTGATAGATGAAGGTGTCATTATCGAACCAGACGGGCGACCGGAAGCTGTAAAAGCGGTTGATACCGCCGCCAAATTCGACCTCATAAGCATCTTCCCACTCGATTCGCAGGATGCTGCCGCCTTCGATCAATTCATAGACCATAAGCTGCTGGACATGGGCGTTCGCCCGCAGACGATCCCCCTGTACAGGCGTCAAACGCACCTGTGGCACGACATACCAGCGACCATCCGGCGACAATGTGCCGCTGCCGCCTTCTTCAATCCACTGGTCACGAAACGCCAGAATGCGCGGCGTCTCCCACGCGGCGTTGATGCCATGAATACCCGCCCAACCTGCGGCGATGATTGTGCCATCGAATGCCCAATCGTCCGGCGGAGTCTGTGCTTCGAGGCACTGCTGCGTGATTGTCCAATTATCGGTGGTGTCCTGTGCATGTGCGGGGAACAAAATTGCGCTGAATAACAAAAGGAGTGTGATGGTGTGTGCGATTTTCATTCAAGATGTCCGTGTATACTTATGTCAACGTCGCTTCCCTCAGTATACTACCGATCTGCAAGAGGTCTAGCGTCTGCGGCGTTATTCTTCATCATCGCCAGCAGACGGGATTGCCCTTTCACCTTTGACACACAACAGTTCCTAATCTAGAGTCGTGTAATTGCCATGAAACCGTTAAAATACAAACAGTATCGGCAGCAGTTAATGGGAATGAGGAAAATCTGAATGCGTGAAGTGACCATCGCAACCGTTCAAATGAAACCTCGGCTCGGTGAGCCGGAGGAAAATCTCGTTAAAATGTCGGAGATGATTTCAAAAATCGCCTCGCAGCAAAAGGTCGATTTGATCGTCTTTCCTGAATTAATCACCAGCGGCAACGAACTGGGTGTGCGCTTCACCGAAATGGCGCAGCGCGTGCCGGGGCCAACGGTCAACCTGATTGCCCAGCGCGCCAATGAATACGGCATCTTTATCGCGTTTGGCATGGCGAGTAAAGAGAAGGTCGAAAGTGTGTTGTATAACTCGGCGGTGCTGGTGGGGCCAGATGGCGAACTCATCGACGTATACAACAAAATCCACCTGCGCGGTGAAGAGCGTATGGCCTTCCGCGAGGGCTATAAGGTCGCTGTCGCCGAGACCGAAATTGGCAACATCGGCTTGATGATTGGGTATGATCTGGCCTATCCCGAAGTGGCGCGCAGTCTTGTGCTGGAAGGGGCGGAGATTCTGTGTGTGCTGGCGAATTGGGAAGCGGCGAACATTGACGAGTGGAAGACCTATTCGCGGGCACGGGCCTATGAAAACTCGGCCTATGTCGTCGCAACGAATCGCGTGGGCGAAGATGTGACGCTGAACTTTGGCGGCGAGAGCATGGTCATCGGCCCGCGCGGGCAAATTGTGGCGTCCCTAGCCGATGAAACCGATCCCGAAACCGGCGCGCCGCTGGAAGGGTTTGCCGTCGCCCGTGTTGACCTTGATGAAGTCCGCAAGTACCGCGAAGAATACCAGTTTATCCAAACGCGGCAGCCCGCCGTCTATCGTTCGATTGTCCGCAAATACTAGATGTCACAGGGTTGAGTTCACCATTTCAGACAATGGGCTTCGCGCCTGTTGCCAAACGCTATAGACTCATAAGGCGCGGTGACGATCTCATCGCGTCTTTTTGTTTGTGTGTAACGGCATTCATACGATGATGCCCTGTTTCGTTTCGTGGGAATCCTATAATAAACACAAAGCCACACTAGACAGGGGAAATGTCATGGAAGAAAAACCGAAGCAACAGCCTTCACCGGAGGCAGTCGCCCGCGCGATTTATATGCACGCGGCGGACTTGATGAAAAGTGGTATGAGCGACTATCAGGTCGAACAGGCGCTGGTAGACAAAGGACTCAACGAGGCCGATGCCCGCGCGGTTGTGCGTAATCTGGGGAAAGCGCGCAGTTCGGCCTATCGAGACGCCGCGCTGAAAAATATGGGGATAGGCGCTTTAATCTGTATCGTCGGCATCGTCATCACGGCTGCGTCCTACAGCGCCGCCGCCAATTCACCCGGCGGCGGCAGTTATATCGTCACATGGGGCGCGGTGATTTTTGGCGGGATTCAATTCCTGCGCGGCCTGTTCCAATTGATGACCAGCGGATAGGCCACCGTTCAATCGCGCGCTGTTGGACACCAAACGCCAACTTTCGGGTTGGTGTTTTTTTGATTTGCTGACCACCTGCGCTTATAAAGTGGGCATGACTGGATTTTGCGGTATAGTTGGGCGCAAAGCTGTAGTCCATCGTGTAAAATCAGACGTGTTGTGTTGCGTCGCAACGGGCTAAAGCCGCGTTGTCTCAAATAATTATTGCTGAGTATTTGGCTTGCAATTGCAATAGGATAACCTATGCCCTACATCCATCAGCTATCCGACGACGAAGCGACAGGCGCAGTCAAACGCGAACTCGATAAAGCCTATAAACGGGCGGGACGGGTGTGGAACATTGTCCGCATCATGACGCCCAATGCCGAAGCCATGCGAACGTCGATGAGCTTCTATATCGCCCTCATGCACGACGAGTCGCCGCTGACACGCGCCCAACGCGAAATGCTGGCGGTCATCACCAGTGTCAATAATACCTGCCACTATTGAACGCAAGCCCACGCAGACGACCTCCGTGCTGTGGTCGAAGGATTTGAAAGTGACGCCGCTGCCGATGCGTTCGTCCACGCCATTGTGCGTGATTGGCGGACGGCAGGGCTAAATCGTGTCGATACGGCGTTGTGTGCCTATGCCGAAAAGCTGACGCGCACGCCGCAAGCGATGGGCGAAAGCGATATTCAACACCTGCGCGAAATCGGCCTATCTGACCGCGCCATTCACGACGCGACACAGGTCGTCAGCTATTTCAACTATATCAACCGGGTGGCGGATGCGCTCGGCGTCGAACCGGAGACCTTCATCCGCACATGGGGACAGCCTGAAAGCGAATCGGAGTCGTAAATCCTGTCATGACCGTTCACATCCGCAAAGCGACGCCGACTGACTACGAAACCATCGTCATTAATCGGACGCGACCCGATTTGTCGATGACCGCCGAACTGCTGCACAGCGCGGATGCCAGCCGCGACCCGAAGTGCCTGTGTGCCTATTTTGTCGCTGAACGGGATGGGCAGATAGTGGGTTTTACCAGCTATACGCAGTACATTGATATGTATCACCCGCAGAAATTCTGGGTGTCGCTAAGTGTGCTGCCCGAACACACACGGCAGGGAATCGGTTCGGCCTTGTATACCCACCTGCTGGACAGTCTCGCGCCGCACAATCCATCGACGCTCAACCAGGACTAGACGATTTAGCGGTCAGGTTTTAGAGATGACCCGCGTCCTGTATAGCTGGGGGCACGTGGCGATTTTCAGCACTGGCGCTGCATTGCGCGTAATGGTAGCATGGGCGGGCAATCCTTCACGCACGCACAATCAGGAAAGCCGCCTTCTTTTATGTCCAAAAACACACTGTCTGTCATCCCTATCGAAGCCCCTGTCAAAAAAGCCCAATTCGACCTCTTAGAGACATTGGTAACTGCTGTGAGTGCTGCTGATGCCGCCTTGCAAGACGGTGACATTCTGGCGCTGTCCAGCAAATATGTGGCGATTAGCGAGGGGCGTGTGCTCAATCTGGATGAGGTGCAGCCCGGTGATAAAGCCTATGCACTGGCAGCGCGTTACAAGATGGACGCCCGTATCGCGCAGCTTGTCTATGACGAAGCCGACCATATCTTCGGCGGGATACAAATGGGTTTTTTGCTGACGTGGAAAAATGGCGTGATGTCGCCCAATGCGGGCTTAGACCGCTCCAACATCCCCAGTGGCAAAGTCGTGCTGCTGCCCGCGCGACCCTATGAAACCGCAGCGCAGATGCGGCGCGAACTCCGGCAGCGTTTGGGTGTCGATGTCGGCGTCGTGTTGACCGATAGCTGGCTTGTCCCGGCGCGCTGGGGCACAACTGGATTGGCGATTGGTGTCGCGGGTTTTAAACCGGTGAAAGACGAACGCGGCAAAATCGACCTGTTCGGCAATCCAATGGCAGTGACACAAGTCGGTGTCGCCGATTCGATTAGTGCCTGTGCCCAGATGGTCATGGGCGAACGCGACGAAGCCACGCCTATCGCCATTGTTCGCAACAGCGGCGTCCCCCTGACCGACGACCCGGTGAGCATGGCCGATGTGGCGATTCCCTGGCAAATGTGCATCTATGTCGAATCACTGACGCTCGGACTGCTGCCCGATGGCGCGCCGCCCGAATCGCTGACAGCAAAGGCGCTCACCAATGGAATGAGCGCCGGAGATTAATCTGTTGTGGATACGTTAGACAGATGGTTTCAACCTAATCGCAGCCAAGAAGCGGGATGATACAGGGCAGGTTTAACCCGCCATCATCTGTCGGCGTTGGCGCTGGCGCTGGTGTGCGTGTGGG
>CAZTLI010000046.1:0-19418 GCA_964614375.1 uncultured Anaerolineaceae bacterium | reverse complement strand
TGCTCATCGCGCCCTTGTCCATCATAAGCATTCTTTTTGTTTCGTCCATAAGTAAGCTATCGCTGCGGTATAATTTCGCATGATTCGTTATATACGCGCCTTTTTTATCGCGCTGCGGATGACCCTTCGTGGCGAAACTGTCGCGCCCCAAGCACGTCCTATGCTGCGGGCATGGATTCAACAGGCCAACACGCTGCTCGATACAATTTATACCACTGCCGATAAACACGGTTTTAATCAACAGCGGCGCGCCGCCCTCATCCTGATCATTGACCGCCGCGACATCAGTATGGAAACGATACTGGCGGGTGTGCGCCATAATTTGACGCGGGAATATCCCTATTTGCTGCGCCAACCGGATAATCGCCAGAATCTCAACGCCATTTATGCCACCAATATGAATGACCAATTTCGGGTGCAGCGTCTGGCAGATGCGGATGTGCTCGATTCGCCACCTGTGCAAGCGGCGACAGCGGCCTTAGCCCATCATCTGGCGGCAATCCCCGCGGCGGCGGCGGATGAATAGGCCCTGTGCTTGAAAATTGGGTTGATAGCGCTTCAAAAACGAACGGAGCGACCCGCATACAGGCCGCCCCGTTTTTTGTCGCTTATGGTAGGATGGTAGTGAGATGCACTGTATCTATGCAGAGGACTAGACCGCATGATACCCGTTCCAGTGATACTCGCACATGGCGATCTTGGTTACCCCGATGAACTGTTGTATGCCAGTTTCATCATCATCACGATTGGTTACATCATCTTATCGTGGTATCAAAGCCGCCAGCAAAAGGCCAACACCGCGCCCGACGACGAGTCCGCCGCTGTGCATTCCGATGTCGAGTCCTAACGCTTCATCACCGAAATCTGGCGGAAGCCATAAATCAGGAACAAGAAGCCGACGAGCACCACCACCCGGTGAATCGTCGCGTTCCATGTGCCGAACGCCGTCGCGGTGAGTGTCGCTTGCAGGTGGGCAAAGCCGAGTATGACTGTGCCGATAACGATAGCGGTCAGCGTGCGCCCGACGATACCGCCAATCCCCCGCGCCGACGCCACCATCCAGAACGCGGCGAGAATCAACACGATGTCTAACACTAAATTGGCGTTGCCTGTCGTAAAGATAGTGCTCCCGCCATCGGCTTGAGCAGCATCCGTCGCGGCGGCGGCGCTGTCGGTGCCACCTGAGTCAGTGGCGGCGTCAACGGCTTCGGTCGCGTCGGCTTCTTCGGTGGGTTCGTCTTGGGCCACACCCACCTGTGCGACAACGCCCAGACTCAACACAAGAATCAGTGCCACAAAAATTATTTTCTTAAACATGATATGGAATCCTTTCAATGGACAGAACAATTAACAAAACAATATTCAAAGGACAAAAGGGAAACTTCCATTGATCCGAATCGTGCGTTTCCCTAAACTATCCATTGAATACTGAATCAACGGGTTGAGGTATTCCCCATCCGACCCTGCTATGTTTTAGCAAATGGTGCGGATTATTTCAACAAATCGTCAATGAGCGATTCCAGGCCTAATCGCGTCACGAACTGCATCACGTTGGGGTCCATTTTCGATTGGACGTTGTGCATCTCACGCGAGACCTGATTCTTGCCAATCACGCCCGCCGCATAATTGACCGCCTTCGCCAGAATCGCCCGATAAATATCGGAGTCGGTGCTGCGGAGTTGCAGGGTGATATGCCCATCGGTCATGCTCACAGGCCACACGTTACGTTGCGCCGTCTCATTGATAATGCTTTCCAGATGTTTACTCACACGCGGCCCGGCCCACTGCCCCATCAAGCGATGCAGCGCGTCAATTTGCGACTTGAAATAGGTTTGCAAAAAGGTCTCTTCGCGCGTGTTCAATCGCTCATCAATGGTGTCGAAGTCCGCCGTCGGGTCTGCGCTATCGACCACAAGCCGCAGCGAAATATCCGCGCCGACAAACGTCCCTTTTTCATCCAGCGTGGCGACAGCGCCACACAACACCGGCATCCGGTTGCCCTGTGCATCCTTAATTTCGATTTCGAGCGCATCCACTTTGCCATCTTCGCTGACCATTTTCAGCAGTTCTTGTGTCACGGTGCTGTCGATACCGAGCACGTCGTGCAGCGGCTTGCCCATAATGAAGCGGGCTTCGTTGTGATGGCGCTTTAACACGCGCAAACACTGCTGATCGACAAAAATCACGCTGCCAATCATGTTGGTCATCAGCAGCGCCTCCTGAATACTGGCGGTGCTGATGTCTACGGGCTTGCCTTCGAGAATCTCGGTCATTTCTTCGACCAGTTTCAGCGCGGTTTGATAGCGGTCTTCGGGGTTTTTCGCCAGCGCCCGGTCAATGACCATTTGCAGGTCTTGCGGCAGGTCGGGACGCGCCTCGACGATACTGGGCACAGGATGGGTCATGTGCGCCATCAAGATGCCCATGGCGGTTGGCGCTTCATAGGGCACGCGCCCGGTCAACATCTGGAAGATAGTCACACCAAAGGCATAAATGTCAATCGTGTGGTCAACTTCACCGGGACCGCTTTGTTCGGGGGCCATATAGGTGGGAGTCCCGACGACAGACATACCCGTGATTTCGGATGACTGTTCCGTGATACGCGCCAGCCCGAAGTCCGCCAGATAGACATTGCCCGATTCGTCCAGCAGAATATTGCCGGGTTTGAAATCCCGGTGAATGATGCCTTTACGATGGGCAAAATCCAGCGCGCTGGCAATCTGCGCGCACATTTTTACGACCTCACCCGGATCCATCGGCCCCTTCACAATCACATCGGTGAGCGTCCCCCCTTTGATATAGGCCATGACGATGTAGGGCAGGTTGTCCTGTTCGCCATAATCAATCACCGGCAGCACATGCGGATGCTGCAAACGGGCGATGACTTCGACCTCGCGATTGAAGCGTTCGATGAAGGTATCGTCATGTGTAAAATTCGGTGGCAGCACTTTAATTGCCACATCGCGCCCAACCGATTTCTGGTGGGCACGATAAACCGTCGCCATCCCACCCTTGGCGATCTGGTCGATGATTTGGTATGAACCCAGTGTGTGACCGATAAGTTCGCTCATAATTGCTGTTTTTCCCATAGGACTGCCCATTACCCTCAATACTACTTCGTGTCCGAAAGTATGCAAGTGCCAGCAGGTAAATAAGGGATAACTGCCGGGTATTTCTATTATTGTAGATTTAGTGTGCCATAAAACAGCAAAAAGCTGAAAAAATTTCTTAAGTTTCTGGTACGGTTTAGCAAAAGTTTCACTTCAGATTAAGGCCAGACTGTCGCGTTAAGGCCAGACTGTCGCGCTGGGGCAATCGGCGCGCCAAAACACAACGGCATGGTGGCGACCATTGTATGGATGGGACTATCAGTTCACGCGCGCTGCGAACCGTTACGGGACTGGCTCCATGCGAATGGTGAAGTGGCGCAGCACGGGCGCTTCACAGACAATCCGATGCCCGACGACCAGCGCCTTGCGTTCGTTAATCGCCAGAATGACCTCCGCCACATAATCGACATGACTCTGGGTATAGACACGGCGCGGGAATGCCAGCCGGACTAAATCCATCGCGGCGGGTTTTTCGGTGCCATCGGGTTGGCGACCAAACATCACCGAACCAATCTCGACACCGCGTATGCCACCCGCCAGATAGAGCGCGTTGACCAGCGACCATGCCGGATACTGGTGATCAGGAATGTGGGGCAGCAGGGCGCGCGCGTCGATATAAATGGCGTGTCCGCCCGGTGGCTGGACGATGGGCACACCAGCAGCGGTGATTTTTTCCGCGAGATAGGCGATTGACCGGATGCGATAGCGCAGATAGTCAGGGTCGAGCGCCTCATACAAGCCGACGGCAATCGCCTCTAAATCATAACCTGCCAGTCCACCATAGGTCGGAAAGCCTTCGGTCAGTATCAGCAGATTGCGGCAGGTCTGCGCCAGCGCATCGTCGTTCAAAGCCAGAAAGCCGCCGATGTTCGCCATGCCGTCCTTTTTGGCGCTCATGGTGCAGCCATCGGCATAACCGAACATTTCGCGGGCGATGTCGATGGGTGCTTTGTCGGCATAACCGTCTTCGCGCATTTTGATGAACCATGAATTTTCGGCAAAACGACAGGCATCCAGTATCAGCGGCAGACCATAATGGTGTGCCAGTTCACTGACGGCTTTCACATTCGCCATGCTCACGGGCTGCCCACCGCCTGAATTATTGGTTACAGTCAGCATCACGAACGGGATGTTGCCCACGCCGACGGTTTCAATCGTATGGCGCAGCTTGTCGATGTCCATATTGCCTTTGAACGGGTGAATGGTGCGGGGCTGTTTGCCTTCGTCAATCACGAGGTCGCGCGCCTCGCCTTTTAGATATTCGATGTTCGCGCGCGTCGTATCGAAGTGAGAATTATTGGGTACGACTTTGCCGGGTGTGATACGATTGCTGAACAGGATATGCTCGGCGGCGCGCCCCTGATGTGTGGGGATGATGTGTTTGAAGCCGGTGATGTCTTTAACGGCGCGCTCGAAGCGATAGAACGATTCTGCTCCGGCATAGGATTCGTCGCTGGCTATCATCGCCGCCCACTGCTGCGCCGATAATGCCCCTGTGCCGCTGTCGGTCAAGAGGTCAATCAATACCTGATCGGAATGCAGCAGGAACGTATTATAGCCCGCGTCCGCCAGCGCCTGTGGTCGTTCGTGGACGTTCGCATAACGGATGGGCTGGACGGAACGAATTTGAAAGGGTTCGATAATGGTCTTGATGTCGATGTCGTGATAGTGGTCTTCGAGTGACATGCCGTGTTTGTCTCCTGATGTGCATGTGGGATATGTCTATTGCACCGCAAACCGGGACACACGGTCATGTGAGGATGTGCCTGAAATTGTGCGCCAATATTCACGGTTTGAGGGCACAAATCGAACAGATTTGCTGGTATAATACCCCTGATTACCTGTCATCAAGCGCCTGAATCCCATGCACATTGATCACCTGTCCCTGACCAACTTTCGCAACTATGCGCGACTGGAATTGAGTCTGCCCACGACTCCGATTGTGCTGCATGGCGCGAATGCCCAGGGCAAAACCAGTCTGCTGGAAGCGCTGTATTATCTCGCCACGTCCAAATCGCCCTATACGACCAGTGACCGCCAACTCATTCATTGGCGCACCGAACACGAAATCATGCCCTATGCCCGTCTGGTCGCCGATGTCACCACGCAAGACACGCCCCTCACCCGTATCGACATGACGCTGCTGCTGGACGCCTCGACAGGCGCGGCGCGCTTCAAAAAGACGGTCAAGCTCAATGGCGTCGAAAAGCGCGTGATGGATCTGGTCGGGCTGGTGAATGTGGTGCTGTTTTTGCCGCAAGATTTGACGCTCATCGAAGGCTCGCCCTCTGACCGCCGCCGCTTCATGGATACGACGCTGGCACAGGTAGACCGCGCCTATGCCGAAGCGCTTGATAGCTACGAACGCATCCTGCCCCAACGTAATGCCCTCCTCCGTCGCATTGCTGATGGTGTGGCCTATCACACCGAACTGGCCTATTGGGACGAACAATTAGCCAGCGCAGGCGCGACCATCATCGCTGGACGGCAGCGTTTTTTGCGTGAATTAGAGGTTGAGGCACAGCGGGCGCATCACGAATTGACGGGCAATAAAGAGACGCTGACGCTCAAATATATTCCGAGCTTTTTGCCGACTGCGGAAGGGGACGGACAACTGTCGTTCGACCTGCTGGGGCTGGATTTGCATCGTGAACTCTCCGCCGCTGACATCGCGCCGCAATTCTTGGAAAAACTCAACGCCGAACAGCCTGACTCTGTCGCGCGCGGTGTCACACTCACCGGCCCGCATCGTGACGAACTGCGCCTGTTCATCAATGACCGCGATTCGGGCTTATATGGCAGTCGGGGACAGGCACGGACGGCGGTCATGGCGCTCAAATTGGCGGAACTGCACTGGATGCGCGATAACCGGGGCGAATGGCCTATTTTGCTGCTGGATGAAGTCGTCGCCGAACTGGATAAACACCGCCGCGCCTATCTGCTGGAACGCATCGACGGCACAGCCCAGACCCTCATGACCACCACCGAACTGGACATCTTCACGCCCGAATTTTTGCAGCGCGCCAATGTCTGGCAGGTCGAAAACGGGCAGATAGAGGTCTGAGTGTTTTATCGGCTGAAAACCTGACCCATTCAGGAAAACAGACACCGGTAACAGCTGCGATTGTTCCGGCACACTGCTGCCCGAAAACCACGTCATCTGAAGCTGACACGAGCAGCAACGGGCGCATTTTGCACGACAAACATTGTCCCCCTCAGTGGGCGTGGCCCTGTGGCAGCCCGATGATAGCGGTGTTGTGTATCGTCATCGTCTGGCGGCGCAAACGACAGATTGCACAAAAGTGTCAGGTTCTCGGTTTTATTGGATGAGTAGACAACTCGTGCCCTGTCTAAAGACGCCGATGACCGCTTCACCACCGTCGCCGAACTTGCTGCGGCGTTGGGGTAGTTGAGACCATTTGCCACAAATCTGCTATGATGGTGACAATTGAATTTGATTTTGTAGAGCAAGATATTAATTTTGTGATATTATCGTGAATGTAATCGGTGTTCATGTCAATGGAAACTATCTATGACACACGATCCAGACGACTTATTATCAGAGATTTCATCTTCACGAGAGGATTTTTTCAAGGCCAAACGCCCCTGGTCTAAAATCAAAGATCGTATTCTTGCTTCATATATGTCTCCATATACAGCGAAAATCGTCAGACGAGGGCAACCGTTACTGTTTATTGATGCTTTCGCGGGACCCGGAAAAATGGAGACTGGGGAGCCAGGCTCTCCGTTAATAATTTGCCAAGCAGCAGAGAAATTTGCCAGAGGGCAATATCAAGCATTATTTTTTAATATCGAAAAAGAACATCACTTGCAATTAACAAATATTTTAGAAAAAGCTGGTTGGAGTCCCTCAGCAACTGCGATTCATGGAGATGGTACACAGATATTACAATTTATTGTACCGCTTTTGACGAGTCAATCTGTTTTCTTATATATTGATCCCTTTGGCCTTGAATGTGAGTTTGACGTTCTAGAACCTTTTCTTGAACGCAATTCCCAATTTAGTACAGAAATACTGATTAACTTACATATGACTCCTATTCATCGGTTAGCATCACGACAAAAGGTAATTGATGGAACAGGAGATATGGAATCTATTGCCAAGTTTCATGACAAATTGACAAGAACATTAGGTGGAGAATATTGGAAGGATATACTTCTAAATCCAGATGAAACCATAGACCCCAAAACACGAGAAGAGCAGTTGGTCGCTCAATATCAAAGACGATTATCGAGTACAAACTATCTTACGTATACAGGCTCATGCCCAATTCGAGAGAGTAGAGATAGTGTAACGAAATATTATATGATATTTGCATCACCTCACCCAGATGCTATGACTCTGTTTAATGACAATATGTGTGCAGCATTCAATACTTATCACCACGAAAAAGAGATAGCAGACACTTTTTTTGCTGGTCAACATTGGACAACGTGGCGAGACAACAAAGTAATCGAAAATCTAATTGTAGAATATGTAGAAAAACATCCTCAGAATTCACGTAAAAGACTTTGGTTGTATATCGTACTTGAGAATTTTATGTTATTTACAAGCTCGGAATATAAAAAGGCAGTCACGCGATTAGTGGAACAAGGAAGAATAATCTGTTCTACTCCTGTCAAATCCACACTCAGGCCCACTAAGAAATTGAATGATAATTGTATCTTAGAACCAATATCTAAATAACAATTAAATCTAACTGCTTACGAATTATCGGAAATTCCTCACGCCAATCTGTCCATTCGAGATTACCTTTGAAAAATACAGGAATCCCCTGTGCATCTAATACATCCAGTAAATGTTGTGTCCAGTCAGGTTTGGGTTGGAAGATTTGCCGCCCACTCGATGCTGCCCCAATAATTGCCCACTCAAACGGCAACCGCTGATTATTTTCTAGCCACTTCTCAAAAATAGGCGCAACATCAAACCACAGCGGTTCAATACTCATGAAACGCACCTGCGCCTCAATTCGCTCCATTTGCCGCAGATAAGCACCTAATGCCCGCGCCCCGCCTGTCGCACTCATCAATTGTCCGGCAGGCAAACTCACGCCCACCCATACATTACTTGGAAATGGATTAAAGTCTGACAAGCGAAGCGGATATTTGCTCAACGTCTGAAATGTGTGCCAGTCGGCCTTCTGCATGACACCAAGCACTTCATGTATCTGTTCATCAGGCACCCAATGTCCGAATAAATCCGCCATGCTGCCGACAAATATGCCAGCAGACTCCTTGAGTTTTAACGGTTCATCCAGCAGGTGAGGACGCCAGTAGTGATGTTCAAATCCTTGTTGATACGCCCCTGTGAATCGCTCAGCAATGGTCTTAGCATAGCATTCGGCAATTGAACCATCCGGCATCTTCCATGTGCAACCATGCAGACAACCGCCAGTCGGATTCCATGTATAACCGGGTAGGGTCACTATTTGACCGTCAACTTGTGTTGTGATACGAGTCCACTCAATGCCTTTTGGCAGTTTTTGTCTATTCATGTCAGCGTTTCCGTAATGATTGTACAAAGTATAGCACAAATGGTCTAAATTTACATTAGATTGTTATAATGTGGCGCTAAAGTTTGTTCAATCATGCAGCATAATCTCGAAAATTGCCAATTTGTGATCATGCACCCACCAACACGCGCACAAAAAATGAGGCTACATTTGCCCCAATTCTGCGTCGTATTGCTCTATTTACCTCTTGAACTGGCTAATCTTCTCCCTCATCAGCCGCAGTTAAATCCTGAAGCTGCGCGATGAGTTCGACAACCTGGTCGCCTGCCGCGTCTTCGCCCACCAAATCGACATACAATGTCAGGTCATCCAGCGCTGCCGGATAGTCGCCGAGGAAGAAATAGGCCAGCCCGCGATAATAATAGGTCGAGGGCAAATCGGGCGCGAGGTCGATAACGACGGTGAAATCGACAATGGCTTCGGCATAGTCGCGCCGCTGCCAGTAAATCACCCCGCGATTGAATCGAGCGCGGACATCATCGGGATTCAGCCGCAGCGCCTGTGCATAATCGTCGAAAGCCGCGTCAACATCTGTCGTCAGACCATAGGTATCGCCGCGAATGCGATAATAGTCGGGATTTTCCGGGTCGAGTGCGATGGCGCGGTCGAAGTCGGCAATGGCGTCGTCATAGCGCATCAACCCGCCATAGGCATTCCCGCGCAGGAAATAGGCTTCGGCGTTGTCGGGGTCGATGTCAAGCGCCTGATTGAAATCCGCCAGCGCCGCCCCCACATTGCCCAACCTGCCCGCCAGCGTCCCCCGCGCCAGATACGCCGGGACATATTCCGGGTCAAACTCAAGCGCCTGATTGAAATCCACCAATGCCGCCTGTGGATTTTCGAGCGCGAGATGCACCCGTCCGCGTACAGTCAATGCCGCCGGAGATTCACTATCGAGCGACAGTGCCATTTCCACATCCGCCAGCGCCAGTTCAAATTCGCCCGTTTGCAGATAGACTTCCGCCCGCCCTAGATAGACCTCCGGCGACTGCGGCGCGAGATTGACCGCCGTATCATGGTCGAGCAACGCCGCTTCGGTATCGCCCAGCGCCAGATAGACCGCGCCACGCCCGCTGTAAGCCGGAGCATAGGTTGAGTCCAGTTCGATTGCGGAGGTATAGTCCAGCAGTGCGGCGTTATAATCCCGGTTTGCGGCGGCGGCATCTCCCCGTTCGACATAACCCGCCGCGGTGGTGGGGTCGTCCTGCGCGATGACAATGTTAACGGGAATCAGCAGCAGAAAAATCAGATATAGCACACGTTTCATGCGGTCGTCCCGCCCAGATAGGCCGCCACATGCTTCGCCAGCTTACGCGCGGTCATGCGCGCCGCCATCAGAATGCCCGCCGGGGAATTTTGCAGGCCGACAAAATATAGCCCGGGATGGGGCGTCGGTTCGCCCATTTCGACCAGCGGCTGGCCATCGCTGGCGAGCACGTCGGGCACATCCAGCAGCGATTGCAATCCGGTGCGATAGCCCGTCGCCGCGATGACGACATCAAATTCGCCCGAATCGCCATCCGTAAAAATCGCGCCCGAAGCGGTCAATTCCTGTATGTCCGGGTGAATGTGTATCTTGCCCGCTTTGAGTTGCGCGACAAAGCCGACATCAATCATCGGAATGCGCTTATCTTTGAAGATGCCCCATGCGGGTTTTTTCATGCCATATTGGGTCAGGTCGCCCAACTGCACCCGCGCCAGCAGATTCACCACCCAATCGCCCAATCCATCCGATAGGAACGACATCGGGATGCCCCACACCTGAACGGGGACGCCGAACGGGTCACGCGGGACGACGACAGGCGGCGTCCGAATGCTGATGGCGACGTGCGCCGCGCCCTGTTCAATTAAATCGACACAAATCTCTGTGCCCGTATTGCCACAGCCGACGACCAGCGCACGCTTTCCGGCATAGTCACGCCCGGTTTGATAGTCGATGGCGTGCAAAAACGTGCCCGAATAACGATCTCGACCTGTCCAATCCGGTGTATAGGGGATGTTGTTATACCCCGTCGCCACGACCACCACCTGCGCCGTCCACGACTCACCATCTTTTACGTCAACAATCCACGCCGAATCGTCGCTTTTATGGATGCGCGTCACATCCGTATTGAACTGAATGTCGAAATCAAAATGCGCGGCATACTCGCGCAGATACGTCACAAACTGGTCACGACTGAGATAGCGGGGATTGCCTTTGGGGATGCGATAGTAGGCGCTGTGGGATAAAGCGCGAATCGTATGCAAATGCAGGCGGTCATAACGGCGCGCCCATGTCCCGCCGACTGCACTATCCCTGTCGAGAATAGTCGCGTTCAGGTCATATTGCCGCAGCGCCCCGGCTGCCGATAATCCCGATGCGCCGCCGCCAACGATGAGAATCTGTGTGTCGGGCATGGTCGTCATCTATCCTGTGGATGCGCGCCCAGCAGGCGCATGTTACGTTCGCTTTCTTGTGCAGCAATCATCGCTTACCTGTTGTTCGCCGAGTGTACCACCGCTGTATCAACCAGACCACTGTAACCGCCGAGAAGATGAACAGCAGCGGGTCACTCGGTACACGATAACGGGTAGACGGATGAAACGCGACATAGACCAGAGTCATGCTGATTTGCACGAACCACAACAGCGACACCTCGCGCCACTGTTTAACTGTTAGTCCGATGCCGATGAGCGCCAACAGCAGCAGTCCGCCAAAATAGAAGCTGTGTAGGGGTCGCCCCACAGTATTCAACAATCCACTGTCATAGGCGGTATTGGCGGGAGTCACACCGGCAACCGTTTCCCCACGCACAATCATGAATTCGCCATTTTCGTCCAGTCCGAAACGCTCGCCTTCCTGCGGATTATAACGTGGGGCGATTCCGATGCTCCAATGCACCAGGAATTTCGTCCACCACAATTCGAGCAGACGGTCAGGGTTATTGCGGAGATAGTCAAAGGCCATCGAGAAGCGTTCGGCATCGGCTTCACGACTATCACGCGGCGCAACCGTATCCGGCGCTGTCCACTGAACATCATAGCCCGCCTGAAAAACAGGGATTGTCCATTCGCTGTTGCCCTGCCAGAAATTTGCCCCACTGGTGGTCGTCATCGGCACAAAGGCGTCGTATAGGCCATAGTTGCGGATAATCCAGGGCACAAGCGCCAGCACGCTGACGAGCGCAACGGGCAGCAAACGGACGACACTCTGCCATAGACTCAAGCGAAATATGAACCACAACGCCACAAATACCGCCAATGGCGCAGTGATGGGACGCACCAGCATCCCCAATCCCAGAATCAAGCCACCCCCAACCGCAATCAACCATGTTTTGCGATTGAGCGACGGTTGTTGGCGCAGCATAATCATCAACAGCACAAAGGCGTGCAGCGAAACCATATACAGGGGCGTGTCAATCAGCGTCAGATTCTGGAATATCAGATAGGGATAGAGGGCGTAACACAATCCCGCGACCACGCCGACCCATTCGCCCTGGGGCAGCAGGCGGCGAGCAATGTCATACAGCAGGGCAATCGCAATCGCATCCAGCACAATGTGGAATAATCCGACCTGCACGAATCCGCGTCCAAAAATGCCGTAAACGACGGCCAGTACATAACTGTACAACGGGGGAATGTCGGCATCGGCCTCGCCCGGCTCGCTGCCATAGACGCCCGTTTCCAGCAAATTGACGGCGTAGTTGTCATAGGCTTCTGAGCCTTGAATGGCGCTGCCGGGACGCTCAAAATCCAATATGCCAGAGAACACGACCAGCGCCACCACGCGCACTATAACGGCAATGGCAATGACGGTGGCAAGTTTGTGGGATGTGATGCTCTGTTGTAGACGTTGAATCATGATAATTTCCGTATCACCTTAGCAGGACTGCCCGCGGCGATGACGCCGGGTGGGATGTCGTGGGTGACGACACTGCCCGCACCGATGACACTGCCCGCGCCAATGGTCACGCCCTTGAGGATGAGCGACTGCATCCCGATGAACACATCGTCCTCAATTACAACCGGCGCAGTTGCCCCGCTGGTAGGGTTTTGCTGACGACTTACCGGGTCAATTGGATGAAAATCGGTATCCGATATGACCGTATTCGCCCCGACCAGCACGCGACTGCCTATTGTGATACGTTCCTCACAGACGATTGAGCCGCCTGTCATACCAAAGTCGTCACCAATGGTCAGAACGGCCCCCGGACGCCGTGTGCTGATGATGACGGCGTGATTCGGCCCCAGTGGGTTGCTGCGGACGTGTGAACGCAGGTTGAGCCTGTCGCCGATTGTCAGCGTGCTGCGGCGGTGCTTCTGTATCACAGGCAGTCCATACAGCATCCAGCCTTTGCGCCAACGCACACCCGCCATCGCCACATAGAGACGCGCGAAGGGCAGCAGCAGCAAGCGCTCAAGCTCGTTGCGCGCCTTCCAGCGCATCTCCAGCGCCATGTGCAGGGTTGATTCAGGCTGTGCTGTGTCATCCGACATCAACATATCGTCCGGGTATCCACTTCAATCTAACAGCGCATCATAACGCAGGGTGGTTGTGAGGGCAATAGTGTCGCCATCGAACATTTGTGTTATGATGGACGCAAACGGACGCACAGGTGAATGTATGCCCACGCAAGCGACTCTGCTCCAACGCCTGAAAGCCAGCGCTGACGCCAGCGAACGGCGCGCTACCGCCTTGCACCTGCTGCGGGCTACATCCAGCCGCAGCATGATTGACGCCGCACTCGCCGCGCTGGACGATGCCGCGCTGGATGATAGTCACCGCCCTGGTTTGCGAGACAAGGCGCTGCACTATTTCGCCGCTGACCCGGCCCACGACAAAGGTGGACTCATCCGCGAGGCGATTATCCGGCTGCTGGTGCGTATCGGTCACCCGGACGACATCGACATCTATCTCAAAGGGGTCGTCACCTATCATCATCAACCCGTTACCGACTCGGCGCAGAATTTGCGGGCGGCGGCGCTGGCGGGATTGGTCACGATAGACTCGATGTTGGGCTGTATCCACGCGACACGCCTGCTTGGCGAGGACGATACCTCCCAATTAAACGGTGAACCGTCGCTGACGGCTGTGGACGTGCTCGTCAGCCATAATCAGATTCTGCCCCTGTATCAATTTTTGCTGACGCGGGGTCATGGATTTGTACGGCGGGCGCTGGGCGAGGTGGTGGCGAAGGCGCTCGAATCGCTGGGGACAGATTTTCCGGCGGAGGTATATGTCATGCTGGCGGAGGGTTATCTGGCTCTGGATGTGCCGATGGTCAGCAGCGGGATTGTCAACTATATCACCGAACAGCGCCGCGCCGACCTCTACCCGATTTTAAGGCGCATCCTCGACGCGACCTCGCGCCCGGAACTGCACAAATACACGCTGATTATGCTGGCGGCCTCGCGCGACGAAACACTGACGACGCTGCTCTATGACCGTGCCCGCGCCAATGACGGTCATTATATCGCCCACTATCGCGAAGCCGTCGAACTTTCCACCGGCGCAGACAAAGGCGCAGTATTAAAGCTGTTGGGTGGGTAGGGCTATCATCCTGCTGAGTATTGGGCAAGCTGGTAGAACGCCCCTACACGACTCTTTGCGTCATTGCGACTTTGCGTTTAACTGCTTTTCAGATTCTTACTCGGTTTTTTCCGCGTTTAGTCCCGCGATGATGGCGTCGATCTGTTTGTCGGCTTGCTGTTTGCGCTGTTCAGCGGCGTCGTATTCCGTGTCGATGTCGTCCAATCTATCCTGACTGGCCTCCAACTGCGCCAGCAGACGGTCGCGGAAACCTGCTTCTTTGCCCGTCGTTTGCAGCGCACCCAGATTTTTGCGTAGCTGTTCCTGCTGATTGTAGATGTCTTCTTGTTCGGATTTGAGTTTCCTCTGTTGATCCGTCGCCCGTTGAATATGTTCGAGATTGGTCAGAATTTCCGATAGCCCAGCAAAGGTATGCTGGTCAAGCCAGCGATTTTCCAGATATTTCAACAGGTCTTGATAGCGCAAATTCAGGAGATTTTCGCGGCGGCGCAAGGGCCGGCGGACTTTGTGGACAAATTTCGCGGACGCCTGAGCACGGACGGGCACACGCCACCGGCGCTCGTTGGCGGACTCATAATCCGGTGACGGGGTATCAAACATTTCTAAATGCGCCAGCGCCTTCGCTTCGATGATAACGGTTTCGTCGCGGGATGTGGTGTTCTCGACGGTATAGGTCACTTCCTCGCTCCACCGTTCTTCAAATATCAGCAGACCCTGTTCGATATGGATACTCACGGTCTCAGTTTTAGCATGGGTGTGTTCGGTCACCTTAATCCCCAGTTCGACGGCATACGGTACATAGACCTGATTACCGGCTTTGGTGAAGGGGATAACGGCCTCGCCTTTGTAGTCGCCATCTTCAACAACCGTCACCGGGCCGCGTTCGAGCGTGAGTCCGGTGCTGTTTTCAAAGCGCAGTGAGGCGACGGGATGTTTGGGTAGTTTGCTGCCGTTATAGAGCAGTTCGCGTTCGTATTTGACATCGCTGCCGATGATAGGGACTAATGCTGATTCACCGCGTTTGACCGTTACCGGTGTTGTCACGATATACTGGAAAAATTGACTCGTGTCTTTGGTTTCGGCGGCGGCGGGTGTTGACTGTGCCAACCCGCCGCGTGTCATTTTTGCGGCTGCCGGGGCAAAGTGGGATGCAGTGTCTTGCATGTGTAGCAGATGACCGCCTGCTGCTGCGACAGGTTCGGCTGCACTTTCATACAAAGCATCAACTTTCATATCCTCATACTCAATCGGCCCCGGCGCGATGCGGGCTTCGTCTTTAATCAGTGGGCGTTCGGGGATGATTGATTCATACAGGTCATAGATGAACGAAATCGGTTGTCCGGCGACCAGCGTCACGCGCACATCGTTGAGGTCTTCTTCGAGGCGATTGTCGAACAATCCCCAGCCTTGCAGCAGCGCCGTGCCGGTCTCACCGCTGTCGTCCGTCTCCGCCACCAGTCGATAGCTCACGCGCCATGTCGGACTCGGCGCGACATAATACACCGCCACATCATGCTCACCCGCACTCAGGCGCACAGTCACCGTTCGACGGCTGTCTTCGCTCATGCTGGTATCGAGGAAATAGCGCAAGTCATGCCCCGACTGCTCATCGTGGATAGTCACAGCACGCAATTGCACAAAATCGAATACGCGCACCTGTCCGGCTTCTTCCAAGACGGCAACTCTGGTCTGTTCCCTTTCGTGGAGGGTTTGTTTCGCCACGACATCATGCGGCTGATTGACGCCCATCACGCGCCCGGTGACACTTTCGACCGTGCCCGGCGTCGTCTCGAAATCGAGCGTGCAAGTCCGTCCGCGTAAATCGCGCAGCAGGTCGGATAGGGTGTGTTGTGTCGATAGGTGAATGGACGTGTTTTGCAGGCGGTCTTTTTTGTCCATCGGCGTTTGATAGTGGATGCCCAATACCTGTCCACCCGCTTTATCGAACACCGCCAGGCTTTTCAACACATCGTTGATTTCATCCTGCCGGAAGGTCAACGCGAGGTGATCGCCATGAACCGCGCCCGCGCGCACAAAAAAGCCAACCCCATGTTTATACAGCACCATCTGTCGCACAGGTAACGTGCTCATCGTCGCATCCTTTGCGCTCATCCGCGTTAGGTTGAGTATAGGTCATTTTGGGAATTTGCGTTTGCATGATGGGTCTGTATCGAACCAGGTTTTCTCCACGCGCACAGGGGGCGGTGGTCTGTTTCGTGCCTTCAGCACCCAACGGACGCCAGTGTCAAACAAAAAGGCAGGCGCGCGGCCTGCCTCGGTTGCATTTCAAGGTGGAGAGGTCTACTGCCACAACACCGATTCGACGGATTTAAACGCCAGATTGAAGGTTTCGGCGACGGCGGGATGGGTGACATTGCCCTGAAAGGTGTTCAGCCCTTTCGCCAGACCACCATCTGACCGCAGCGCTTCTTGTAGGCCGCTATTCGCCACGCGCAGCACATAGCGCAGGGTCGCGTTCGACAGGGCGAGACTGGATGTGCGCGGGACTGCTCCGGGCATGTTGGCGACGCCATAATGCAGCACGCCTTCGACAAAATAGATGGGGTCGCTGTGTGTGGTGGGATGCGTCGTCTCGACACAACCGCCCTGATCAACAGCCACATCGACGATGACGCTGCCGTCGGGCATATCCTTCAGCATTTCGCGCGTAATCAGGCGGGGCGCACGCGCGCCGGTAATCAGCACGCCCCCAATCACGATATCGGCGGTTTTGATCGCTTCTTTGATGTTGCCGGCGTTGGAATAGAGCGTGGTGAAGCGCCCGTGCATGACATCATCCAGATAACGCAGCCGTTCGATGTTGATGTCCAGCAGCGAGACTGTCGCGCCCATGCCCAACGCGACCTTCGCCGCATTCGTGCCGACTGTGCCGCCGCCCAATACGACCACATGCGCGGGTTCAACACCGGGCACGCCGCCCATGAGGACACCGCGTCCGCCCGCGTGCTTTTCCAGATAATGCGCCGCCACCTGCGACGCCATCCGTCCGGCGACCTCGCTCATGGGTTCGAGCAGGGGCAAACGACCCAGCCTGTCTTCGACGGTTTCATACGCCAGACCCGTGACGCCACAATCCATCATGGCGCGGGTGAGCTTTTCTTCTGCTGCCAGGTGCAGATAGGTGAATAGAATCAGGTCATCGCGCATGTAGCCATATTCACTGGCCTGTGGCTCTTTCACCTTGACGACCATATTGGCGCGTCCCCACACTTCCTGGGCCGTGTGGACGATTTTCGCACCGGCGGCGATATATTCGTCATCGCTGAAGCCACTGCCTACACCCGCCCGGGTCTCGACCAGCACCTCATGCCCATGACGCACCAGTTCGACCACGCCACCCGGCGGCAGCGCCACGCGATGCTCATCTTTCTTGATTTCTTTCGGAATCCCGACAATCATGTGTTCTTTCCTTATTGATTACCCGCTGCCTCCACTTTAACGAGGGCGGCGCAAATTATCTATGTTTCTATTGTACAGGATGCACGAAATTAGAATAGTTGATTTAGACACTGTGACGCAAGTCATTTGACCCGCTGCCGTTCCCCAAAGCGTAGGGGATTGGGCACAATTGGGGTATTATTTGATAGAGGAACACCCCCAACAAAGCGAGGCGACATGGCGAAAGCTAAGCGCGCCCACTGGAATTAGCATTCGATGACCGAAAGCTGAACGAACAATGATTGAAAAACGTAAGTCTGAAATGCAAAGTCCGGTCAATTACTGGTGGAATGAATTTCTGTTCGTCAAACATTTTATTGTCGAGACGGATTTATCGCCAGACGAGGCGGCTGACCAGTTAAAAACACTGCAACAGTTGCGATACAGCTTGTTAGACTATAAAGGTTGTATCGTAGAAGTGGGCGATACGCCACAGCAGGCACATGAGACAGCGCCATTCAATATTCGCGTCTTATTGCGGCGGTATACGACGCTGCGGGCAGAAGGCACAATTACACAGAAAGACAGCGGGCACGCGCTTGTGCAGTGCCGGGTGAAATTTGGCTGGGTCTATTTTGTGCGCGACATCGGGATGTTTCTGGCGCTGCTGTTTTTTGTGTGGTTGGTTGGTTCAGGACGCACGCCATTCCCCGCACCGCTCGCGTTTATTTTGCTGCCTTTCATCGGCCTCCTGTTTGTCGCGGGCTGGTGGCAAATGCTGCAAGACCGTAATCGTCTCATTCGTTCCATTCTCGCCGCAGTCGATACCCGCAAAGGCAAATCAAAATGACGACCAGACGCAAGTCCGAAACACAGAGTCCGGTCAATTACTGGTGGAATGAATTTCTGTTCGTCAAACATTTTATTGTCGAGACGGATATGCCACCCAAAGCGGCTGTCACGACCTGCGCGGGCTGCATCATGATCGTGAGGGTTTCTGGTATCCGTCAGGGTGCAGTGTAGCGGTGCATGACGCGCGTTCGGCGCTGGATACCCGTATCACCTTCGACATCCGGCGCAAACGTTACAACAAAAAGTCAACGTACATGACCGCCAAAGCTGAAGGCAGCGTGATACCTGATGGCGGTGCCGGTCTGACTATCGTGCGTGGACAGGTCAAATTTGGGCGGGTGTATTATGCCAATCTACTGCTGATACCCGTGTTCTTCGTTTTGTTTTTTGTGCTCTGGAATCTGGACACATTACCCGGCAGAAACTCGCCATCTTTCCAGATTGCGCCCTTCTGGATTATCTTTTCGTTGATCGTCGTCTGGCACAGGTGGATACTTTTTAAAGATCGCAACGGCCTCATCACCGACATCGCCGCCGCACTGGAAACGCGCAAGGGGAAGGCGAAATGAGCAAGATAAACCCGCCACTGCCTGATTGAGATTGTAACTTGCGCCACATCCCGCCGCGCATGATAATGAAAGCGATGTGCGATGGGTAACGCACCAATCAGGAGGCAGTGATGGCGACCAATATCTATACCATCTGGGTGCGAACAGGTGACCAGAATCTCGGCGGCACGGATTCCAATGTCTTTATCCAATTGTTTGGCACAACCGGGCAAACCGAATCCCTGCATTTGCCACCGCGTGATATTTTCGCGTTTGAATCGGGCAGCGTCGATAAATTCATCATGGAAGTGCCGGATATTGGCGACTTGACGCGCTGCTGCATCGGGCATGACAACAGCGAAGGCGATTCGGGCTGGTTTGTCGTCGATGTGCGGATTCAAGACGATGAAACAGACCGCGAATGGACATTCACCTTTAACCAGTG
>CAZTLI010000045.1:0-19553 GCA_964614375.1 uncultured Anaerolineaceae bacterium | reverse complement strand
CGCCTTATATCCCCATAGCTAAATCAAGGGGCTTTACGGCGCACATTGGTAAATGTCCACCTCTGGCAAAGCGATCACGTATCGTCGCATTTTAGGCACTGGTATGTGCTGCATCCTCTCCGATAGATAGTACGATGCCAAAGCCCGTACCATTATTGCTGCTGCGGCGGATTAGATTGATGCGATGCTCACGGCCTGCGAACAGGCAGCACCTCACAGGCAGGCGTGAGGGCGATAAATTCGGCGCTCAACCAGCCGGCCTGTCCCTCATATTCCCCGAACCACCACAAACGATCCTCTGTGCGACCATAGACCGCGACAACCGTTTGGAAGGGTATGGTCGTCACGACTTCGGAGTCTTCGAGGTCGGGCTGCGTCCGCAGATTGACATTGAAGTTCATCACCGCAAGGCACGGATTAGGCAGTGTCGGCGTTAAGGTCGGTGTCGGCGATTGGAAACGTTCGCGCGTGGGCGTGGGCGAATCGGTTGGGCGTGGCGTGCGTGAGGGTGTGACGGTTGGCGTCGATGTCGGCGTGCGCGTGATAGACGGTGTGACTGTGGGTGTGCGGGTGATAATTGTCGGGGTGATGACGGCGGCGGTTTGGGTCATGACGACCTGTGTCGCGTTGGGTGTTGGAATTTGCCCGCCAAACAGATTTTGAATGCTGTCAATGTCGTTCATGACGATATAGCGCACACCAAACGGCAGGATATTCAATAAGCTCACTGCCTGTGCGGACGAAATCAGGCCTTCGCGTTCAAGCTGGTTGATTTGTTCGGTCAGAATCGCTATCCCGCGACTGATGAGGCGTTCAATGTCGCCGCCATTTTCGATAACCAGTTCGGCAATCGTGCGCCCACCCTCGACTTCGGCTAAGACCGTTTCAGCATCCAGCCCGGTTTCCTCGGCGATAAGCTGGAACAGCGGTTCGGTAATCTGGGCGATACGTTGTTCCGGGTCGAGCGTCGGCCCCGGCGTGACGTTCACCGGCACAGGGGTTGTGATGGAAAAAACCGCCTCGCGCACAATCGACCCGGCTATCAAGGGCATCGTCAGCGCCGAGAAGCCCATCAGCACGCCCACGCCAAATGTGAAAATGCCGCGTGACTGCCGCAGACGCTGGCGACGGGTGAACAGCTCTACTCCCGCTAGCAGTAAACCAATCACAATCAGACTGCTGGCGATGACGAGCACGCCCCATTCGACAACAGTATAGCGATTGTCGCCCTGATTCTTGATAATCAACGCCACCATGATGAGGATAGCGGTGAAAAAAAACAGCCGCACTTCGCCCAGTGTGATGGTTGGGCGGCGGCGCAATGTGCGATAGATGTTACTCAGGGTGAGGATGAGGGCAAATGCCGCGCCAAGCAGCAGAAAGAAGAACGCCATGTAACCCGCTTCATAGTGACCAGCAATCCAGCGCATTATAGCACAGGACTGCGGTGGATGGCGGCAGGCGCGAATGCCGTTGAGTCAGCGCAAATGATTGATGCTGCAAGATGCGAGGGTTTACTTCACGCGGCGTTCAAACTCGGCAAAGGCCAATTCCAACCAGCGTATCGCCTCTTCACGCTCGGTAAAAAATTGGATTTTGATGTGGTTATTGCCACGCATCAGCCCCGTGACAAATAAACGAATCACCTGATTGATGAAGTTATTCTGCAATAAAACGGCGACGTGTGACCCGGTACGATAGGCGATGTGGTTAAATATTTCGCGCGTGCGGCGGCTGCTATAGGGCGTAAAACCCTGCTTTTCGCTGGACACATCCAGCAAAACAAAGATAGGGGCTTCGCCGGGCCACCCATTAATCGACTCCAAACACGCATCGGTCCAGGTGTCTACCGCTGAACGAGACATATCCCCTTCAGTGGCGATACAAATGATTTCGCCGGGATCAATCCAATAGCGACTAATCCCATGTCCTAAATCTTCAATTGTGTACATCATACACTCTCTCCCGTAATCATCAGGTTACGAGAAATTCATAAACCGCGCAATGGGAATAGAGTAAGATGGTTAAATATTTACGTTTTTCAAGATATAATGCACTCCGATAGCGAGAAATACCCCCATGCAACCGATTCAACGGTGTATGCCGTGTATGTCGTTTTGTGAACCGCTTTACAACAGAGGAAGATAAAACTGTGGCTACCGTATCGCCTGAACTCCAACAAAAAGCCATCAATACCATCCGCACCCTGTCGATAGATGCTGTGCAAAAGGCCAACAGTGGGCATCCCGGGCTGCCTATGGGCGCGGCGGCAATGGCCTATACCCTGTGGACACGCCACCTGCGTCATAATCCCCGCAATCCACAGTGGCCTAATCGGGACCGTTTTGTCTTGAGCGCGGGGCATGGCTCGATGTTGATTTACAGTCTGCTGCATCTGACGGGTTACGATTTGTCGCTGGACGACATCAAAAATTTCCGGCAGTGGGGCAGTAAAACGCCCGGTCATCCCGAAAATCATCTCACACCCGGCGTCGAGACCACCACCGGCCCGCTCGGTCAGGGCGGTGCGAATGCCGTCGGATTGGCGCTGGCGGAGGTCTTCCTCGCCGACCATTTCAACCGTGATGGGCACACCGTCATCGACCACTATACTTACGCCATTGTCAGTGATGGGGACATGATGGAAGGCGTGTTCATGGAGGCGTGTTCGTTGGCGGGCACATGGGGATTGGGTAAGCTCATTTTCCTGTATGACGACAATCAAATCACGCTCGATGGCGAAGCCCGCATGACCTTCACGGAAGACGTGCCGGCGAAGTTTAAGGCCATCGGCTGGCACACACAGGTGGTTGAAGATGGTAACGATGTGTCAACGATAGATGCGGCGATTAACACCGCTAAATCCGTCACCGCTAAACCCTCGCTCATCTGCGTGCGAACAGTCATCGGCTATGGCAGCCCGCATAAAGCCGGGACGAGTGAGGCACATGGGTCGCCATTGGGCGTGGACGAAATCAAACTGACGAAAGAAGCCTATGGTTGGCCTCAAGAGGATTTTTATATTCCCGGCGATGCGCTGGAGCACTTCCGCGGGGCTGTAGATAATGGAGCAGCCTATGAAAGCGAATGGAAGGCGGCATTCAAAGCGTGGCGCGATGCCCATCCCGATTTAGCGAAAGAATGGGATGCGGCCTTCAGTGGAAAACTGCCCGCCGGCTGGGATGCCGATGTGCCGACATTTGCCGACGCCAAACCCATCGCCACCCGCAGCGCCAGCGGACAGGTGCTCAACGCTATCGCCAAACACATCCCGACGATGATTGGTGGCGATGCGGACCTCGCGGGCAGCACCAAAACCCTCATCAGCGGCGCGGCACATACTGGCCCACAGCAGCCGGCTGCGCGTAACCTGCGCTTCGGGATTCGTGAACATGGCATGGGCGCGATTGTCAATGGGCTAGCTTTGCATGGCGGTATCATCAAACCCTACACAGCCACCTTCCTCACCTTCAGCGATTATATGCGCGGTGCGGTGCGTTTGGGTTCGTTGATGGAACTGCCCACCATTTATGTCTATACCCATGACAGCATCGGCCTCGGTGAAGACGGCCCCACCCATCAACCTGTTGAACATCTGATGGCGCTGCGGACGATTCCCAACCTGACAGTTATCCGTCCGGCAGATGCCAACGAGACGGCGGGCGCCTGGATAGCAGCGATGGAATTGAATAGTCCAACAGCCCTGATTTTCACACGTCAGAATCTGCCCATTCTGGCGGATAATCCCGAAGGCATTCGTGAAGGCGTGCGGCGTGGGGGTTATATCCTGGCAGAAGCCGACAACGACCCCGAAGTTATCCTCATCGCCACTGGCAGCGAAGTGCATATCGCGCTCGAAGCCTTTGACCTGCTGACCGACGAAGGCATTAGCGCCCGCGTCGTATCCATGCCGTCATGGGAATTGTTCGACGCGCAGGATGAAGCTTATCAAGAGGCGGTGCTGCCCGCTGATGTGATTGCACGGGTCAGCATCGAGGCGGGCGTGACACTCGGCTGGCAGAAGTTTGTCGGGCTGGATGGCATCGCCATTGGTGTTGATACCTTTGGGGCCAGCGCACCTTACGAACGCATCTACGCAGAATATGGCCTGACCGCCCAAAACGTCGCCGAAGCCGCAGCGAGCCTGCTAGAGGATTAAAAAAACCGAACCGCCACAATCCCGGAGAACACAGCGTGAAAAACCACAATTTTTACATTTCCGCTCTGTGTCCTTTGCGGTTCAAATTTTTCTACACAGTTATGGATGAGGCAATTCCGCGCTATAGTAAGTAGCAGCACCACACACAGGAGATTTCCATGCCCGCCGATAGTCTGGTATTCGTCCAAATTAGCGATACCCACATCCATCCCGACCCGGCCTATGCAGGTGAACATGATTTCGTCCCGCCGCGTTACAGCACACAGTTGGGCGCGAAATTACTGGTCGAACAGGTGAATGCGCTGCCATTCACGCCCGACTTCATCCTGCATTCAGGCGATGTGGCCTATGACCCCGTTCCCGAAGCCTATGAAATTGCCCACGCCATCCTGAGCGCGCTCAAAGTGCCGGTCTATTATGTGGTGGGCAATCACGACGACAGCGCGGCGATGCAAGAGGTATTGCTCGGACGCAGCCCCGCCCAGCTTATCCTGCCGTATCACTATCAATTTGAGGTGAAAGGCGTGCAAATCGCCGTGTTCGATAGTAACGGGACGACAGACGTGCCGCGTGGTCTCATCACCGACGACCAGTTGGCGTTTTTAGACCACATCTGTTCTGCTGCTGATGACCGCCCGCTGGTGTTGATTACCCATCATAATCCGCAAATGGGCATCCCCTGGCTGGACGATTTTATGGGCATTCAAAATACCGACGCCATGCACGCGATTATCAAAAAAGCCGTTCACAGACTGCGCGGCGTATTCTTCGGGCATGTCCATCAGGCCGTGGATTACGTGCGCGATGGCGTGGCCTATCATTCGGCTGCCAGCGGCTGGTGTCAATTTCACGCCTATCCCGGCATGGACACGACCACGCCCAATTTCGACTCGCAGCCCGGTTTCAATCTAGTACGCATCACCCGCGACCGCACCTTCGTGCGCCGCTATCGCTACCCCCCGCCGGAGTAAAGGTCGTCCTTACCAATTTCCCGGCTTCGGGCAGATAAGTCAGGCGCATCCTGCCATTCGATGTCTGCCTCCGCCATCGTTTTCACGAGTACCGCTGCCCAATTCGAGTGTTTGCCGGGTGATGTCTGCGATTCAAGCAGCGTATCTAACCCGTCATCAACTGACCGCCCCTGTGCCGCCGCCATATTCTCTAATCGTTCGACCCAATCCGCCCGCAGGGTAATCGTTTTTTCTGTATCCGTCTCTTTTACGTCGTCTCTACTATTGATTATACTTCAGGTCGTGATGAATAGTGTACCTATCCCGCAGGGTGTCCATGCGCCGAACAGCGGACAAACGTCGGGTAAAGTCGTCCTCAATCCGGCATAATAGAGACGCGCAGTCACAGTTACACAGGACAGCCTCTTTTGAAACGCTTTTCCCTCATCCTCATCGGCCTGCTGAGCGTGTTGTGGATGACTCACGCACAGGATTCAACCTGGTCAGTCTGGCTTTATGACCCCGACAGCGGCGATATGCTGCGGATAGATGAGGATGGTACAGTGCGCGGCAATGCCCACATCACCCTGCCCGACGGTTATGGTCGTTATCCCGGCGATATCGCGGTCTCACATGGTGGTGGACTGGCGGCCTATGTCGTCACCAATGACGCGCAGGAACGGCTGCTGGTGGTCTATGACCTCACCAATGGGCGCATCACCACGACCTATGCTTTACCGATGCCGCACATTGGCGCATTGAATGCCTACGATCAACTGGCGCTGACGCCGACGACGCTCGTCTACAATGGCGATGATACGGCGCTGGCCTTTAGTACGTGGTTGGGTGGGGAAGGCTGGCAAATCATTGTGCTGGATGTGCGCGGCGATGTGCTGATGACCCTCTCTCATACCGACCCGGCGCTCCGCTCACACCCGGCGATTCACGGCGGGCAGCTTCCGATTGTGCAGCAGCATCGCGAGGGGCGTGTGACGTTCACCGTGCAGCGGGAGAACGCGCAGATGTTCGTCCACAACTATACATGGGACACCACCACGAACATCATCCGCGCAGATGTCGCCTACAGCAGCATCTATGCCGATACCCTGCATCCCGGTGGCGAAGTGGTGACCAGTTTGCCGGATTATGAATTTCCCGCGCTCGAAGATGGCATCGCCCGGAATGAGTGGGCATATAATACACTGGCGATTTACAATCCATTGACCTTCACACGCTTTCCGTTTTATAGCACCGAGACCTATAGCTTGAGCGATGTCTTTTTCGCACAGGGAGGCGAACGGGTGCTGGTGCGTGGAATCAATGGCGAGGGACGCATCAGTTGGCTGGTCATCGGGCGTGATGGCGTGGTTGAGCATACGCTGCCCAACGCAGACCGTCGCGACATCACGATGACGCCGGATGGTTTTACATTTCTGACAACGCACAGGGATAGCCTGGTATTGGTCGAGACCAGCACGCGCGATTTTGACGCCGGACGCACGGTATGGGTTGATGAGCGGTTGACGTGGCGGGTGGTCTGGACGAGTGCTGTTAGCAGTGGCAGTGATGTGCTGTGGGCGCGGCTTCATGATGGCGTGACCGCGCCGTTTACTGTGCCCTATGAAGTGCTCATGGAGGCGACGATGACTCCGCTGCCTGATTTTCTGCCCATGCTCTATCCCGGCCTGGAAGCACAGGTGCAGATGACCGACGACGAATACCTGAATCTGCGTGATGCCCCGTCGATTAATTCCAATGTGCTGGCATTTCTGGAAAGCGGCGCCTATATCGACTTACTCCAAGGGCCAGTCGAGGCGGAGGGTTTTGTGTGGTGGCGCGTGCGTGTAGGACGACGCGAGGGTTGGCTGGTGGAACGTATCGACAGTCTGCAAACGGTGATTCCACGTCTGCCACCGCAAGAAGAGGTTACTGAAACGCCTGAACCCTGATGTTAATCAAAAAAGTCTTCTGCACACCCATCAAAATCAACCTGTCCCGGTTCGATAGGGCAAAGGTCGAAGCTGTTGATAATGCCATCGTCGTCTGCATCTTCGCCCGCAGGTAAGCAGACTTCGCCGTCTGCGATGATGTGGCAAACATCGATTTCAGTCGGGCAGCCACCAAATTCAGCAAAACCTGCGTCAAAGGGGCAGCCGTCTTGATAATTGATGAACGCATCTTCGTCAATGTCCCCGTTCATGCTCAGACACACGAAATAGAGCTGACCGTCTGCGGTTGGCTCCTCATAACAGAAATTATCAGGCGTATCGGGGCAGCCGCCAATATCCGGGTTGCCGCTGTCAAATGGGCAGTCATCCGGCGCATTATCGACGCCATCGCCGTCGTCATCAGCCAATAGGTCGAAGCAGTATTCATTCACGAGGCCAATGCAGACGGTGCTGGTCTCAAGCGTCGGTTCAGGACAGCCGCGCAAGGCATCGACACCCGCGGTATTGGGACACTGGTCGTTGTTATCGGGCACACCGTCGCTATCGGTATCCGGGCAGCCGCCAAACACATCCATGCCGGGACTGCTGGGGCACTGGTCGATGCTGTCTTGAACGCCGTCCTCATCCGTGTCAGGACAGCCCCGGAAGACATCCAGACCGGGTGTGGTGATGCACTGGTCGTTGTTATCGGGCACACCATCGGCATCGGTATCGGGGCAGCCTGCGACGGCGTTTTCACCACCATCGGTTGTCGGGCACTGGTCGGCGTCATCGGGCACACCATCGCGATCTATGTCGGGCGGCGGCGAGGTGGGTATCACACAATCCAGTTCCATCGGAAAGAGATGTACCCACCCGCGCAACGCTTCAAACTCAACCTGCAACCACTGTCCGTTGCCGGAAATGAACAGAATACGAAAGGTGTTGTTGGCGGGTATCGTGCCGATAGGAAAGACCGAATCTTGCGGGCTGCGCCACACATTCAGCGTGAAGGGTTGGCTGCGAAGCAGGACATCGCCCGGACAGAGGCGGTTTTGTGGTGGACGCCCGTCGCCGTTTGGTGGCGGTTGTTGTCCATTCGGTTGGGTGGGTGGCGGCGCGCCAGCAATCGGCGGTTGGGTCGGTATCCGTGTGTGCGTTGCGGCGACGCTTGCCGTTTCAGTCGGTATCGGTGTGCTCGAAGGTTCTGCGGTGATGGCTTCGGTAACTGCGGCGACGGCTTGTCCATCCGATGCGGGATTCCGACCTATCAACAGCGCAATGACCGCCACCAGAAGCACAATCAAGACAATCATGAACCAGAACGCGCGGGACTGAACATAGGGCAGTTCCCGTTCGAGTTGGGCACGCAGCGCTGTCGATGACGAAAAGCCCGATGCAGGCGCGGGCACAGGTTTTAGGGCAAAGGTCGCAAAGCCCGTTTTTTCACCTTCGGCAGCCCGTACCGCAGCGGCGAAGGCTTCGGCAAAGGCGCTGGCGCTGGGATAACGGTCTTTAGGCGCTTTCGACAGCACCCGCTGGATAATCTCTTCAACGGCAGACGGGATGTCGGGATATTCTTCGGTAATCGACGGCACGCGATTATGGACGTGCATTTGCATCACAGCCAATGGCGAATCGCCAATAAATGGCGCATGACCTGTCAGCATGACATACGCCACCACACCCAGCGCATACTGGTCAGACGCGGCGGTTAATTCGCTGCCCGTACACTGTTCTGGTGACATATAGGCGGGCGTACCCACGACCATCGAACCCGTCAGTGTGCTGGTGGTTTGCTGGATGAGCTTGGCGATACCGAAATCGGTGACGTAGGGATTGCCTTCGTCGTCGAAGATGATATTGCTCGGTTTGATGTCACGATGGATGACGCCCCGATGATGGGCATGGTCGAGGGCTTTGGCGATGGTGATTAGAATTTCGCTGACTTCGCCCAACGACGGCAGTTTGCCTTCTTGCAGGCGGAATTCGAGCCGCTGCTTGAGCGAACCACCGGGCAGCAGGCGCATGACGACATAACTGGTGCCGCGCTGTGAACCATAATCGTGAATGGGGACGATGTTGGGATGTTCGAGGGCGGCGGCAGTTTCGGCCTCGCGCGTGAAGCGCTCCATATAACCGGATTCAGCAGCGAGATTTTCAGACAGCACTTTAATCGCCACGTCGCGCTTGAGGGCGGGTTGATTGGCGCGATAAACCACACCCATCGCGCCGCCACCGAGACGCTCATGGATGACATATTGCCCTAATGTTTGTCCGGTCAGGTCGATTGAACTCATAGTCGTCGCCGCGTCTTCCCCCGACGAAACCCCACGCGCCTAGAATATGGCACAGTTCGTCCGATTCGGCAAACGTCTGGCATAGTGGTCGCTGCGAAAAGAGTCAACGCAATGGCGGGGACGATACCCGGATCGCAAAGGGGAATAGGAGATGCCGCACAGCCCGATCCCCGCTTTTACGCATCGCTATATTGGCGAACTGAAATGCGCGCATCACGCCCAATCTGCTTGACGAAATGGACAATCGCCTGTACAATCACCCTAGTGTTTAAATTAATTTGAACGGTGAATAATAGTTAAATTTGTCGTTGTGCCACCTGCGTGGGACGGATGTTATTTGTATTGTATAGTGACGAGAGGAAAGACCGATGTTACATGATTTTGCGCCTAAACTGGCGAATTTATTGACAACTTACAGCGTGCCGATTGAAAAAGGGAATTATGTGGTGATTCAATCAACGCCAGAAGCGATTCCGATGCTGGAGGCGCTGGCGGCGGCGGTGCTGGAACGCGGTGGTTATCCGCATGTCGTGACCAATTTACCGGTGTGGAACGAATATTTTCTGGAACATGCCACGGACGAACAATTGGAATTTGTCAATCCGATGGCGAAATATGTTTATGAGAAGGCCGATGTCGTCTTCAATATCGACGCGCCCGCCCACACCAACAGCACCATCACCGTCCCGGCGACACGCATGGCGCAAGCGGCAAAAGCCAGTCAGGTGATACAGGCTGAATTCTTCCGACGCTTTGGCAGCCAAGAAATGCGCTGGTGTCTGGCGGCATGGCCTACCATCGCGCGGGCACAGCAGGCCAACATGGGCTTTTATGCCTATCAACGCTTTATCTACGAAGCCAGCGCGCTGCATCTGGATGAGCCTGCGGCGTACTGGTTCAATATGGCGGAACGGCAGGAACGCATCACCACCTGGCTGGCGGGCAAGTCGCAGGTCGAGGTGCGCGGGCCGGGGATTGACCTGTCGTTTGATTTCACCGGACGCAACTGGTACAGTGCCAGCGGTAATGCCAACTTCCCCGATGGCGAAATTTTGACGTGCCCCATCGAAGAATCGGTTAATGGCATGGTCAATTTCAATTATCCAGCCCACAATGGCGGCAAACGGGTCGATAACGTGCGTTTTGTGTTCAAGGATGGCGTGGTGGTCGAGGCATCGGCGGATGTGGGCGAGGATTATCTGCTGCTGCAACTGGCTATGGATGCTAACGCGCGGCGCTTGGGCGAATTCGCCATCGGCACAAACGACTTCATCCAATCCGTAACCGGGTCGGTGCTGCTGGATGAAAAAATCGGCGGCACGATTCACATGGCTGTTGGGCAGAGCGCCGCGCCGAACGAGGGCAAAAATCCCAGCAAAATCCATTGGGACATGGTGCATGATATGCGCGACGGCGGCGAAATCCGTGTTGATGGTGAGCTGTTCTATCAGAGTGGCAAATTTCTGATTGAGTAGAAGAAAGTTTGAACCACAGCGGCGCGGAGGACGCAATTGGTGATGGGTTCATCCGTGCCATGTTATGACGAATCATCCCCGGCCTCAAGCTGGTTGATGGCTTCGACATAGGCAGTCATGGCTTCGAGCGTCATTTCGCCAATTTTGACGGCGCGGATGACTCCAGTTCTATCGAGGACGTAGGTCACGGGCATATTGACGACGCCATATGTCTCATTCAGTTCGCCCGTGGGGTCGAGAATCGTCGGAATAGTGCGGACGCCGATTTCAGCGTAAAAGCCCCTAATCAAATCCGGCGCTTCGGCATTGTTGACCGCCAACACGATGGGGCTGTCCTGACCGCGCTGCTCATCGAGAAAGGTCTGTATAGCGGGCATTTCGGCGCGGCAGGGTGGACACCACGTCGCCCAGAAATTCAGAAATACTATCCGCCCGCGATAATGTGATAGGCGCACGGTTTCGCCTGTCAACAGGTCGCGTTCAAAGTCGGGCGCGAAAGTGTTCATCAATGACGACATGACGCTGGCAGGGGCTTGTTCCAACTGCGCCGCACCTGAATCCGACGCGATCATCGCCACAGCAAGGCCAATACCTGTCACCATCATAAACAGGATGAGATACAGCGCAGGTGAGCGACGGGTGTCTGGGGATTGGTCAGACATCGGTATCCCTATGGCGCCCAACGTGGATGAAAGGCATTAACCGCCACCTGCACCAGCAGGCGCGAATCGAGGTTATACACCCAGATTTCGACACTGGCATCGCTGCTGGGCTGACCACTGGCATCCAGTTCAGGGAAGCGTTGAATCAAGAGCTGGCGACCTGTGGGCGACCACGAGAAAAAGCCGTTGGCATAACGTTCGTCCACGACCAATGGTGTCACTTCGCGCGTTTCCATATCCATCAGATAGATTTGGCGTCCGCGTGTGAAGCGGTCATCAATATAGCGGCGGGCGATGACCAGTGAGCGTCCATCGGGACTGAACAGCGGCATATCATCGTCTATGAAGTCTTCCGGCGCGGTCAACACCTCAATTTCCTGCGCCTCTAAATCCGCAATCCGCAAATAAGACCGCGCGCCACCGCCGTCCAGAAGCAAATCGGGGAACACCAGATAGCGTCCATCCGGCGACAGGTCGCCCGTATTGCCCTGATTGCTCGGCACAAGATCGATGGACTCGTCCGTAAAGTCATAAATGGCGATTCCCGGCGCGCTGCTTTCATAAAGGGCGATATGTGTGCCGTCGCCTGACCAGCGCGCCCCATACCCCAACAACTGCGTTTCGGTGAACAGGGGCTGTGTCGATGGCGGCGATGTGCTCAAATCCAGTAACCAGATGCGCGACGGACTAACGCCGACACTCAGCAGCGGACTGTTGTACTCGACCCGTTCGTAAGCGATGACATTGCCATCGGGTCGCCAGATGGGGGTGGTGCAATCGCTGTCGATACAGTTGGTGACTTTGCGAGTCTCGTTGGTTTCCAGGTTCAGCAGGTAAATATCGGCGCTCTGGGTCTGGCGGTCACGCTCTGAAAACGCGATAGTGCTGCCATCGGGACTGACCGAAAAATCGAATATGCCGACTAAGCTGAACGTCACTTGCCGCGCGCTGACGGGATTATCGACCTCTGCTATCCAGATATTGAGGGGTGTGCTACCCGTCGCCGGGGCGAGAAAGGCCACCCGCGGCTGCCGCACGGTAAAGCGGAACTGATAATCACTCAGCAGTTCGCGTCCAGTATCACTTTGTGCGCCCGCCCCCAAACGAACGGTATAGGTCGCGCCGGGTGTAAATGCCTGTGCCGGACGAAAATTCATCGTCACGTCACTCCAACGAAACGTGCCGTCTATAGGCGGGTCAATCATCAGGCGACTTTGGACAGTTTGCGCGTCCATCGGTTCGCTGAATGTGATGCGAATCGACTGCCCGCTGCGCCCTTCGTCTACAGGCGATGCAGCCACAATCTGCACACCCACCGCATCACCCACGAGGACAGTCATGCCTATCGCGATGATAATGACGATGACAGCCAACCCGACCATCATATCCAGTCGGGATAGATTCAGTGTTTCCAGTCGATGATTACGCAATATCCATTTGCCTCAGTGACTATAGATGAATTGAAGGGGCGCGCCGCTGTGCGCCCACGCTACGGATACAGATAAGGGTGGGCGGGCTGTTCGACCTGTTCAACCGTTTCGGCTTGCAAAATCGGCAGTGAATCGCCACGAAATTCGCCGAGTTGGAAGGTGCCGATGATCTGTATCCAGTCGCCAGCTTCAAAATCGCCAACACCATCCCAAAATACGGGCAAGCCTATGGCGGACGAATCGGCGACACAGCAGCTAATGGTGAAGCGCGCGACCATGAAATGATGTTCTGGAAACGTCGGTTCGCGATAAATGAAACCGATGATGGTGGCCTGCTGTCCGTTGAAGGTCGATAGGTCTGGACTGGCATTGAACACCCGCAGCCAATCAAGGATGTTGCGTTGCAGCGGATTGATGGTGAATGAATTGGTATCTGTCGCTGAAACGCCGCTGGTGGTGATGTTACCGTCGATGGCTTCCGCGCCCAATGGTTGTGAGGGGATGAGCGTCCCTAATAACAGGGGAATCGCCACAATCGCGATTGCGCCCCACGACAATTGACGGTGCGTGTGGTCGGCATGGTCATGATGAGTGTCGTGCCCGTGCCGCCACAAACTGAATGCGCCCGATGCCGCCAGCACAAAAAATAGCCCCGCCGCCAGATACGACAACCACGCAAAACGCAGGTTGATGTAATTCGATAAATTGCCGCTGAGGATGTTATAGGCGAAATACAAACCCATGCCGAATAGAATCGCGATTTTCAACCATGCCAGTTGTGTTTCCGTGCGATGGTTGTGCTCATGCGTGTGTAAATGGTCAACATTTTGCAAGTATCATTATCCCGTTCACTATAGGGAAATCTGCCAGAGTGCCCTTTCTAAAACGCCACGTTTAAAACGTCACGTTCAAATTCAACCAGATGCCAATCCACATCGTCAGCAGCAGCGGCAGGACGATGAGATAGACGACGGTGCGCTTTTTGAAGACGCCGAGGAACATCAACGCGCTCTTGATGTCCACCATTGGCCCGAAAGTCAAAAATGCGAGTATCGAGCCGCCCGTGAATGTGCCCGTGAAGGCCAGCGCCAGAAACGCATCGACTGTCGAACACACACTCAGGAGGAAGGCCAGTATTTGCATGACGATGACCGACACAATCGGCCCGCTGCCGAGCGACAGCAGCACATCCTGCGAAACCGCCGTTTGCAGCGCCGCCGCCAGCATCGACCCGACTATCAAATACCGTCCCATTTCAAAAAATTCGTCGCCCGCCAGTCGCAGCGCCTGTTCCAAACTCTGGAAGATGGGTTTGCGCGGTGTGCTTGACTCGCTGGCGGCTTCGTCCGAACCGCCTTTAGGCACAGGTAGGGATTGTGGGAGCAGCACATCCTGCCGCCGCGCGCCCAGCGCGAAAATCAGTCCGACCACCAGCGCGACAATCGCGGTGATGATGAAGCGCCCATAGAGGATTGGCCCCGCGCCAAATGCGATATACGTGCTGACGAGCACAACCGGGTTCATCACCGGCGCAGCCAGCAAAAAGGCGATTCCGACAGATGCGGGCAGCCCTTTGCTGAACAGGCGACGCGCCACCGGAACAACCCCACATTCGCATACTGGAAATGTGAAGCCCATGAACACCCCCATCGCGGTTGCGGGCAGCACGCGACGTGGAATCCAGCGGGTGATGTCGTCGGCGGTGATGAACGCCTCAATCAATCCCGACGCCAGCGTGCCCAATAGCAAAAATGGCGCAGCTTCGATAAATATGCCCAGAAAGCGCGTGGTGAAAATGTTGAGTGTGACGACGGGATCGCGGCCTGAACTGACAATTGCTATCAAAATAATCGCGACGATACTGAGGCCAATGATGAGGGGTGCGAACTGTCGCAGTGGTGATTGTGTGGATTTAGATTTTGGCAACCAATCGCATCCATCGTTATTTTTCCGCAGTGTAGCATGGAAATCTTAAGATTGAGAGACAGGTTCGTCAAGGTATAGTGGCCTCAGTATATTCAACAACCTGAATTTTTTATGAATTGTTACAAGGAAAATTCAAAATATGGGGTATAGTAGGTACAAATGCAGCGAGGGGGAAGTACATGGCTGTCTATGTAAAGTGGGATAATCGCAACAAAACCATCTTGCGCTATATTTTTGATGGGCGCTGGACGGTTGATGAATTGCATAGTGTCGGCAATCCCAGTATGCAGGTGACGCATCCATCCAATGCCAGAGTGTTTATCATTGCCGATATGCGCTGTGCCGACGGTCTGCCGATGGAATTCTTCTCGACACGGCCTGATTCATTGTGGCGGGTCGTCCCCAGTTTTGATCGTATGATAATTGTCGCTCGCAAGCCGCGAATCATCCGCGCCTTAGAACTGCACTTTCGCTTTAGTGGGCGGTCACCGCGTTATCCCATTGTCCCAACATTAGATCAGGCTTATGAATTCATCCGTCAGCGTCTGAGCGTGTCCTCGTAAAACCCCTGCTGTATGCAATGTATCCCGAAATCGCTTCGCCTATTAATGAAGGCATGTCAATAGCGAGACTTCAGGTTATGCACAATCCCCTATCGACCCGAACGATGACAATCGAAGAATTTCAGGCGCTGCCAGGCCGCGTTATGTTCATCAAAAACGTCTATTTACCATTGCCAAAGTCATTGATACACAAGGCAAAGGTGCAGTCACCGTCCTGGCGCCGATGGTGTGTATATGGGTGACGATGACCGAAGTACGAAATACGAGCTATATGAACAATATGGTGTGCGCGAATACTGGTTGACCGACCCGGATGCAGATTATATTGAAGTCAATACGCTGATGGCTGGCAAATTCGCGCGGGTAGGGGTGTTTGGACCGGGCGCGGCGTTTGTGTCGCAGGTGTTGGGCAATCGAACAATTGATGTGGAGACTCTATTTGCCGGTTAACAGGGGCACACCCTTGTAAGATGTACCCCTGAATCCTGCTAATGACTACCCACCAATCGTCACATTATCGACGCGCAAAGTCGGCAGGCCGATATTGCCAAAAATCGGCACCATTCGTAAATCACTGCCCACTTGCGAGATGTTGTTCAGGAAATCGTGGAGCGTCGTCGCAATCGTGACATCGCTGACGGTTTTCACCACTTCTCCATTTTCGATCCACAACCCGCTGGCACTCATTGAACAGTCGCCTGTCACCGGGTCGATACCGCCGGTTTGCATCCCACTCAGGACATACAAACCCTTATCCACACCTTTGATGATTTCTTCACGGGTGAGGTGTCCCGGCTGCATATAGAAATTGCTCGGCCCCAGCGCGGGCAGGCTGCGATGTCCATTACGCTGGGCATTGCCTGTCGATTGTTTGCCTTCTTTCGCCGCGCTGTAGCTGTCGTAAATGACATTCTGCAAAACGCCTTCGTCAATTAGGCGCGTTGCCGATGTCGGCACACCTTCACCGTCAAACGGCGCAGTCGCCAGACCACCCGGCAGCCGTCCATTATCCATCAGCGTGACCATATCATTGCCGACCGTTTGTCCCATTTTGTCCAGCAAGAAGGAGCGTTTGCGCTGCATGGCATCGGCGGTGAGGGCTTGCGCCAGTGCCCCGATAATTTGCGCCCCGATGAAGTGGTCGAGGATGATGGTGCCTTTTTGCGTGGGCACTTTTTCGCCGCCGAGCGTATTGACCGCTTTCATCGCCGCTTCACTGCCGACAGCTTCGGGATCGAAGTCGCTGAAATTGACCCACGCGCCAAAGCCTGTGCCATTGGTCATGCCCTTGTCATCGCGCGCAATCGCAAACAAGAACGCGACGCAAAATGTGCTGCCATATTCACCCGCGAAGCCTTTGGAATTCGCCAGGTGGACATAACCCACACTGTCCTGATACTGACACAGGTTGGTCATGAACACACGCGGGTCATAATCCAACGCGGCTTTTTCCACCCGCTTAATCACGTCGATTTTGGCTTCGGGAGAGACATTTTGCAGATTATCGTCCCAGATTTTCAGGTCTTCATCGGGGATGGGCTGCGGGTCGGGCAGGGTGCGATAGTCATCGGCGGTGGCGACTGCCGCCAATTCGACCGCGGCGCGCCATGTTTGGTCGATGCCCGCATCAGAAAAATCAGACGTATAAGCGTAACCCGTTTTGCCATCTTTGATGACGCGGACGCCCATACCCTGCGAACCCGACTGCGACAATTGTTCCACTTCGCCGCCCGATACTTTGATAATTGTATTCGTCCCGCGGGTGATGATGACTTCGGCTTCTGCGCCATTGGCGGATGCCTTAGCGACGACGGATTGTGCTAAATCAAGAAATTCACTCATTGTTGGGGTCTCCTTATTAGTCGCGATGCCGCTTAAACGGTCATCACGCCACCAGCGGGTTCATCTGTCCCGCCGACGGTGACACTGGGAATACGTAAAGTGGGCTGCCCGACGCTCACGCGCGCGGTCTGCATCTTGCCACACATGCCCTGTCCGGGATCGAGGGCGAGGTCTGTCCCCACCATGTCGATTTGTTTGAGCACTGTCGGGCCGTTGCCTGTCACCGTCGCGCCGCGCACCGGTGCGGTCAATTTGCCATCTTCAATCAAATAGGCTTCGGTGGCATTGAACACGAAGTCCCCTTTGGCGATGTCGGCCTGTCCGCCAGCCATCTGTTTGATGTAGATGCCTTTTTTCGTATTTTCGATGATTTCCTGCGGGTCGTGCTCGCCTTTGTCGATGAAGGTGTTGGTCATGCGTGGCATAGGCAGATGCCGGAAACTCTGTCGGCGACCATTGCCCGTTGAACCCGCACGTCCCACACGGCGCGCCTCGACCAAATCCCACATATATTCCTTCAACACCCCTTTATCAATCAACACAGTCCGCTGTGATGGGGTGCCATCATCATCAAAGCGCAGCGAACCGCGCCGTCCGGGAATCGTGCCGTCATCAATCGCGGTGATAATTGGCGAAGCTACCTGTTCACCCACTTTACCCGCATAAGCCGACGCGCCTTTGGTGATGAAATCGGCTTCCATCTGATGCCCACAGGCTTCATGGAACAGCACACCGCCCCAGCCATTACACATCACCACCGTCATTTCTCCCGCAGGGCAGGGACGCGCATCCAGCATTTTGATCGCCGATTCGCCCAGTTCGTGCATCAACGCTTTCGGGTCATTGCCATCCAGCAGTTCGAGGCCGCTTTGCGCGCCAAAACCCGCCCCCGCACGTTGCAGCGTCCCATTCTTGCGCGCGACAACCGAACCCCGCACTTCGACAAAGTTGCGATCATCGTGGACAAACAGACCTTCGGAATTATAAATCCATACGCGGCGGCGGCGTTCGCTAAACGAGGCCGAAACCTGGGTGATACGCCCATCATAAGCGCGTCCGGCTTCATCCATTGCGTGGAGCAGGGCGGCTTTTTCGGCGATGCTCATGCTGTCGAATGGTTTTTCGACCTTGAATTGCAGTGGACTTTTCCGTTCTGTCAAATCGACAATTTTGGAGCTACCGCTGCCTTTGCCCGCAGCGGCGGCGGCACGCGCGGCATTCAATAAGCTGTCTTCATTGAGATTGTCCGTATAGGCATACGTCACGAGGTTGCCAAAAAACACGCGCACCCCCGCACCCCGATCCGCACCGCGCACCGCCTGTTCCAGACGCCCATCATCCAACCCCAGACCGAGCGATGTCACATCCTCGACATAAATTTCGGCTAAATCGCCACCCGTCCGCAGCGATTCTGCCAGCACTTTCGCGGCAGTTTCTTTCGTAATCACAGATCGTCCTTTGCACACTAACCAAACATTCAAAATACTTTAAACGCTGTAATCATATTACACAGCTTAAGCTCAGATTGCAAGCCATTTCCGTTATCTTATACGCAACTCCGATGCAAGCGGTTCATGTGACGCCATTTGCTCATCGGATGTTTATGTGATTCCGCGCACGGGCGATGTATTATTGGGGGTCAGGAAATTGGGTGCAGGTGTTTGGGATGGGATTTGTCGTGGGCTGGATCAACATTGTTATGGGATGATAAATTAACAGACAAATTGTAGCGAATTATTCACATCGCAGGAGATAGAAATGCAAATCACAAGACGATTATTCCGGGTGATTCCGGTATTGCTGATGATTACCCTGCTGGTCATGCCCGCTGTGGCACAGGATGGCGGCGATGATTTTGTCACAGGCGAGGCACTTGTCGCGTCCATCGAAATTGTTTTTGGCGATGGCGAAACGACCCCCGTCGTCGCCGTTACCGCGCGCGGCGATTTACCTGATAGCTGCACACGCCTTCAGGATGTATCGCAGGCGACCAACCGCGACGAAAACCTCATCACACTGACGCTGACCACCGTTCGGCCTGCCGACGCTGTTTGCGCGCAAACACTTGAACCATTTGAAGTGTCGTTTGGCGTTGACCTGACCGGCTTGCCCGCCGGGACGTATACCGTCGTCGTCAATGGTGTCGAAGCCAGCTTCCGCTTGACCAGTGAGATGGTGCGCGCCGCGATCGACCTGCAAGGCCCCGCGCTCTGCCCCGACCCTGAACCCGGTCTTTCGACCTATGTCAACGGCTATGATGGCTTGTGCTTTTTGTTCCCGGATGGCTATGAAGTGACGACACCTGAACCCGGTTTGAC
>CAZTLI010000044.1:0-19832 GCA_964614375.1 uncultured Anaerolineaceae bacterium | reverse complement strand
TCGATGGGCTGGACGAAGTATATGCCGAAAAAGACCGTCTCGTCGTCAAGCAAGTCATTGAAAATTGGGCAGACCGCTTCCCAAGCTGCCGAATACTCGTCACCAGTCGCAACTATGCCTATCGTCAAGATGTCAAATGGCGTCTGTCAGAACGCTTTAAGGTGGTCGAACTTGCGCCCTATACATGGAAGCAAATGCAAACCTATATCCATAACTGGTACTCGCAAGCAGCCTTTTTTCGCCCCGGCAGCTTTGGCGGACGCGATTCCGCCTTTAATCGGACAGACCAGCTTGCCAAGAATCTGGTGCAAACGATATTACAATCGCGCGATTTATGGTCATTGGCGCGCCAACCCTTGCTGTTGGCATTGGTGGTCTTAATCCACGAAACCAATAAAACCCTGCCTGAAGGCAAAGCCCAGCTCTATGAGCAAACCGTTGAACTGCTCCATCGCTGGAATCCACCGCAGCCCGGTGACCCGCTCCATGATAAACTTGCCAAACTGAACCTAGAGCGTGTGCGGTCATCGCTCCAGTTGGTGGCCTTCGATTTACAACGTGACCACATCCTCTATCAAAAATTTCCGGCGCATATCCGCCGTTCTGACCTGTTAGACCGGTTGATTCAGCAGCAAAAAACCCCTATTGGATTAGGCGCGGCAATAGAAGATGTGCTTGAATATCTGGCGACACGGAACGGGATTCTGGTTTCGGATCAAGATGCGACCTATCGTTTCTTGCATTTGAGCATTCAGGAATATTTGTCGGCCTGTGCGTTGATTGAGCAGTATGACGAGTGCCGGATGCCGACTGAACTCTCGCCACCCTCCACCAATGGTTGGACATTCCCGGAAAATATCACCGCCCTGCTCAATATGGATGCCTTTCGGTGGCGCGAAGTGGCGTTGTTTATTGGTTCGATACTGGCGCATTCCAAAGGGCAAGACCCGCGCTGGAATCTCATCGAGCATTTACTGCCGCCGGCGATTAAAGTCAATTTATCAGAGGGCGAAGTCTATCGCATCTACATTGGGGCAGAAATCTGGGCGGAAAATTGGCTGAAGGTGCGCCTGCCGTCGCATGAGCTAATCAGAAACAACCTTATCAAATCGCTGGCTGCTATCAGCACCGATAATCGGCTCGATATTCCAGAACGCGCCCGTGTCGCCACGATTCTTGGGCAGTTGCAGACGGATAGTTAATTCTGGCTGTCTGCCCTGCGTATTCCTGTGGTTGGAAAGTGATCTTCCCCTGATTGCGTGGAGCCAAGTCCAATATAATCAAGGGAAGATTCAGCCGCTTACTTCTTGTGCTTCTTGCCTTTTTTGTCTTTCTTGGCCTTCTTTTCCTTCTTCACTTTACCGTTTTTGCCACCATTGACTTCGGACCTGGGTTTTTCAGAAACGAACGGCGGCGGGAAGTGCCGACCACCCCGTTCGAGTGTCAGCCAGCGGGTTTCGGTGAACAGGTCAATGGATGCCTTACCACCATGCCGACCAATCCCGCTGTTCTTCACCCCGCCAAAGGGCACATGCGGTTCGTCGTTGACCGAAGAATCATTGATGTGAGCGATACCGGTTTCGAGTGCTCTGGCAACACGCAAACCCCGTTCCTCATCGCGGGTGATGATTCCTGCCGACAGACCATATTCACAATCATTGGCGACTTCGATGGCTTCTTCTTCACTGCCCACGCGGATGATAGGCGCAACCGGGCCAAACGTCTCTTCACGGAAGACACGCATATCGCGGGTGACATTGGTCAGCACAGTGGGATGATAGAACAAGCCTTTATAGGTGCCACCGGTCAAGAGGTCAGCGCCATGTTCTACCGCTTCGGTCACCTGACCATGAATCTTATCTAGCTGCTTTTGATTAATCACGGGGCCGATAGGATTTTGACGCGGGTCGCCAACGCCCAGTTTCTTCACATGCTTGACGAGGCGGTCTGTAAATTCGTCCGCAATCGAATCATCGACGATGATCCGCTCGACAGACATACAAATCTGCCCCTGGTGCATGAACGTGCCAAACGCCGCCGCATCCACAGCCTTGCCCATGTCGGCGTCATCTAACACAATGAGCGCATCTTTACCACCAAGTTCCATGCCAAAGCGTTTCAGATGATAGCCAGCTTCACGGGCGATTTCGCGCCCAACTGCCGACGATCCAGTGAAGCTAATGCCTTTGACTTTAGGACTGGTAATCATCTCATTGCCTACTTCCATCACGTTATCGCGTGAGCATGGAATGACATTGAGCACGCCTTCGGGCAATCCGGCTTCTTCAAAGATTTCGGCGAGGAACAAACCGCCTGCAACCGGGGTTTCTTCCGATGGCTTGAGGACAACGGTGTTGCCGACTGCCATCGCGACACTGATACCGCGTGTGGAAAGCAGGAGTGGGAAATTCCAGGGCGAAATGACCGAAACCACACCCAATGGCACACGTTCGACCAGCATCACCTTGCCATGTTCAGATGGCAGCACTTCGCCATGCACTTGATAGGCGGCTGCGGCTGCGGCGCGTAAAAGGCCAACGACATAGCCCTTCTCGAACATCGCTTTGCCAATCCACCCGCCCCCTTCATCCACAATAATGTCCAGAATGTCGGATCGTTGTTCGAGGATGTCGGCTGCCCGATTGAGGATGCGTGCCCGCTGGGGATGCGGGGTGGCTGACCACGCAGGGAACGCGGCGGCTGCGGCATCAATCGCGTCTCTGGCATCGCTGCGTGTGGCGTCGGGAATATCGCGCCAGACATCCCCCGTCGCCGGATTGTAATCGGGAAAGGTGCCGCCGCTGGCTTTTTTCCATACGCCTCCAGTAAATAATTTATAATCTGCTTTTGGTGCCATCACTGCCATTAGTCTTACCTCCTAACTATTGGACTTTTTCTATTTGGCTTATTGGTTGTCAATTATAGCGCACAACTACACGCCACCCGTTGTTGTATTACAGACCCAGAAATGACTTGCGAATCTGCACATTTTCCAGCAGTTCCTGACTGTTACCTTCAAGCGAAATCCGACCACTTTCCAGCACATAGGCGCGGTCTGCGATTTCCAGACTTTTCCGCACATTCTGCTCAACCAGCAAAACCGTGATCCCTTCATCGCGCAGCCGATGGATAATATGAAAGAATTCCGTCACCAATAAGGGTGCCAGACCGATGGACGGTTCGTCAAATACACACAGGGTCGGACGCGCCATGAGTGCCCGACCAATCGCCAGCATTTGCCGTTCACCCCCACTGAGCGTATGCGCGAGTTTGTTTTGCCGTTCCTCTAAACGCGGGAACATGCGATACACCCGTTGCAAGGAATCATGTCGCCGCCGCCACGCAATGGTGTGATAGGCCCCCATCTCAAGGTTGTCTCGAACACTCATATCACGAAAGGGACGCCCGCCTTCGGGCACATAGGCGATACCCATTCTGCTGATTTGATCCGGGTCGCGGCCTTCGATGCGCTGTCCACCAAACGTAATCATGCCGAGCGCCGGTTGCAACAAACCAACCAGCGTCTTAAGCAGTGTGGTTTTGCCCGCGCCATTCGCCCCCACTACTGCCACGATTTCGCCTTCATCCACGTCCAGCGTGATGTCCCACAACACCCGAATATTGCCATAATTGACGCTGACTTTTTTGAATTTCAGCATGGCCTATTCCCCCAGATAAATCCGATTGACGGTTGGGTCATTGGCGATGACTTCGGGTGTGCCTTCCGCGATATTGCTGCCGTAATGAAACACGATAATGCGGTCGCATACGCTCATAATCGCCTTCATCACATGCTCTATCATGAAAATCGTGATGCCTTTATCGCGTATTCTGCCGATGAGTTCAATGGAATGGATTACCTCCGCCGGATTTAGACCCGCCATCACTTCATCCAGTAACAGCAAGTAGGGGTCTAAGGCTAAGGCCCTCGCGATTTCAACCCGCTTCTGACTGCCAATCGGCAGGTCTTTAACCAGTGTCGTCCGTTCCGCCAGCAAATTAACCGTCGCGAGGATTTGATTCACCTGTCGGCGAAATTCATCATCGGTATAGGTTTCGGTTGTGCCGAACAATAAGGCCAACCGGATGTTTTCGTAGACCGTCATGCCATTAAACAGCTTGGGCGATTGAAATGTGCGGGCGATACCCAACTTGCAAATTTGATGCGGTTTATATCCGGCGATACTTTGGCCTCTGAATTGGATATGGCCCGTATCGGGTGGAATCGCGCCGGAAATCAGATTGAATAACGTCGTTTTGCCCGCACCATTGGGGCCAATCAGCCCGACAATTTCGCCTTGATGTACGTTGAAATGGGCATCGGATACGGCGCGCAATCCACCAAAATTCTTTGACAGTTTTTCACCGATTAACATTCAACCACCCTCGCAAGCGCATCGCCAGTTTTCGGTAAGGGGCATAGCGATTTAAGCGATGATTAAGCTTGTCGATTAACCCAACCAAACCATTTGGCAAAAATGAGATGACGAGAATCAGCGTCGCGCCCATGAGCAGCATATACAGATAAGGAAATTCGGTAATCAACATCTCGCGCAAAAGTGTAAAGACCACTGCGCCGAGTATCGGGCCATACAGACGCGATGTGCCGCCAAATATCGCCATCAGCACTGGCAAAAATGAAAAGAGTGGATTAAACGCAATCGTCGGGTCAACATAATTCAGGCGATTGGCGAAGACCGCGCCCGTCGCGCCCATGAAAATCGCCGTGATCGAAAAACTAATCACCTTAACCAGCGTGACATTGATGCCGATATGTGCCGCGGCGACCTCATTTTCGCCGATTCCCTTCAGCGCCAGCCCCAGTTTTGTGTGTTGAATGATATAGGCTGTGACGAGGGTGATAACCGCAATCGCCACCATGTAATAATACACGGTCTCGTTATTCACGCCCCGTACAAATCTGCCAACAGTGCGCGTTTGATGGACTTCCCACCAGGTGACTGAATGCCGGATAAGTTCACTCACGCCAAACGTGAACAGGATGAAATAGATACCGCGCAGGCGCAACGTCAAGAAGCCAATTGCGAACGCCAGTACAAAACAGATCAGACAGGCAATGCCGATAATGACGGGCAGCGGCAGTTCGCGCCCAATAACAGTTGCCGTATACAGGCCAATGCCAAAGAATGCGGCTGTCGCCAGCGAAATATAATGTGATGGGCCAGAGAAAATCGCCCAACTCAGCGTCAAATTCACAAAAAGCAAAATTGTAATCAACGAAATGACGGTATAGGGTCTGGCATCGCGCGGTGCAATCATCAGCGCAATAATCGCGACAATAAATGCGCCTAACCACAACGGTCTTTCGAGGGTGTGTCTAATGAGAGTCATGGATTTGCCTGCCGAAAATGCCGGATGGACGAACCACAAGCAGGATGATGAAAATGGCATAAAACGCAATGAGGGATAGGCTGGGGTCGATTGCATTCACCAGACTGATGACCAGCCCAAGCATAAATCCCCCGAACAGGCTGCCCGTGATGCTGCCCAATCCACCAAAAACCACCACCACAATTGCGATGACGGTATATTCCAGCCCCTCCGATGCTTGCAGTTGGAACATCAGGCTGATGAGGATGCCCGCCAGACCCGCGAGCATCGTGCCTAACCCAAAGCAAATGCCCAATACCTGCCGGATATTCACGCCGACGACATTCGCCATTGTCTGGTCTTCGGCAGCGGCGCGAATGGCCTTCCCCAGCCGTGTACGGGTGATGAATACATAAAATGTGACGCTAATGACCACAGCGACAAACAAAGCGATCAATCGATTCAAAGCATACAGGTCGCCAAAAATCGACACCGATTCATTTAAGTAGGTATATTGACGCAGGTTCGGCCCCCACAGCAGGAGGATGAGATTTTGCACCACAAACAACAGGCCGAATGACGCTAGCAGAGACCGCCCCGAAAACGCATCAGGGGTGGCGGAAGTGTTGCGTAAATACTGAAAAAAGACTTGATGCACCCCATAACCAATGATGAACAAAAGGGGTGCGATAACGATAATCGCAACGATGGGACTGATATTGAATTCAACGAATAGACTGTATGTGATGAACGCGCCAACCATGATGAATTCACCATGTGCAACATTTAGTACCCGACCCACACCATATTGCAGGTTGAGTCCAACTGCGACGAGCGCATAAATGCCGCCAAGTATCAATCCGGGAATGATGATGTCCAGCAAGCTCGCCAAAAGGCATTCCTCCTCTAGTCGTAATAAAAATGCCGTAATTATTTTGGAATGTCGCTAGAGAGTATCGAAAAGTATCGTGACTTTCCAAATTTCCTGTGAATTGGCTTGTCGTGATGGCCTGAACGAATCGTGGTGGGCCGAACCCACCACGATAGCACAATCACAACCCATAGCGAACTCAGGCAAAGCCGCTTACTCGCCGCTGCCTCTGGGATATACAGGATCAGCCGTGCGATTTTCCGCAGGGGACACAATCTCAAATTCGCCGTCGCGCCACTGCCCCACTGTACCCGGATAGGTCGTGTTGAATTGATTTTCAAACGTGACCGTACCCAGAATGGTCTCGAATTCTTCCGAAGCGATGGTATCACGTATTGCTACAGGATCGAGTGTACCCGCAATTTCGATGGCTTGCTGTAGGATTTGTCCGGTGGAATAGCAGGCAGCCGATGCCCAACGGTCTGGTTCAGCATCCCACATTTCAACATGACGGTCAAAGTATTCCTGCGCGCCGTCCACATCAATGAGCGGATTCCACGCACCCGCGCCCATAATACCTTCGACCACCTCCGCACCAAAAGCATCACGATAGGCCGGGAACGCCACACCGACAGTCGCATAGAACAGATTGGGTTGATACCCGATTTCCAGCATTTGCCCGGTCATCAAAAAGGTTTCTGATGGATAGGAGAAGGCCAACAGCGCGTCAGGATTGGCTTCCTGGACTTCGCGCAATACCTGCGTCAGGTCTTCTGTCGCGACGGGGTACGTCGCCTGGTAGACGATTTCGATCCCGGCTTCTTCCAACAAGGGCACGGTGACCGCAGCGAATTCAATACCGTGCAGGTCGGTGTGATGGATGACGGCGACCGTCTGAACCCCGACTTCCACCAATAAATCGACAATACCCGGCCCCTGGGTATTGGGCTGGTTCAATACCGTGAAGAAATAGGGGAACTGGTCGGCTTCGTCCATCAATTGCTGTGAACCGACGGTACAACCCATCACTGGCATTTCATACTCGGTCACCAATGGCGCAATCGCAAAATTAGACGCCGTTCCCCAGGGCGGGAAGATGAAGTGAACCTCATCCTCCAAAATGAGGCGTTCGGTCAACTGTACCGATGTGCCGATGTCACTCGTGTCGTCATAGCGCAGGATTTCGACGGGGATTTGGGCATCGTATTCAGCGACATAAATCCCCCCTGCTTCATTGACATCCGCCACCCAAAGGTCATACGAGGGCACTTGCGATAGTAACGCCCCTGCTGAATTCGGGCCAGATAACGCAATTGGATTGCCAATGATAATGGCTTCGGGCGCTTCCATATCATCTTGCGCCACGCTGCCTACAACACTGAATAGCACGGTGACAATCAGCAGCACTTTCAATAAAACGGAAACCTTTGTCGTCATGACTATGTTGCTCCTCTCTAAATATTTTTACAGTGCAAATTTTGAACTTGTGAAAATCTCACCGCATGTTGCTGCAATACAGCACGCTTATGAGATGAAAACCCGTAGTCAGGTCAACTGATAAATGATTCAATCTAAAATGATTCAGAGAAAAAGTTTAATATGGTTGAACAATATAGCGCGCTACACTCAGTTTGTCAATAATTATAGAACAAAAAAATAATTAACCTTTACTGTGACTGAACATGGCAGCACCTTTCATAGCAAGGGGTCTGTTTGGGTGATTTTGCTGGATTTATTTCCCCGCTCGTATTGGTGATGCGCTGGTCAGCGCCCAGAATGTTGGGGCGATAGACAAGCTGTTCAACACGGTCATGCGTCGCGGCATGTGCTTCATCCCACCGATAGCTGACATACGGGTAGTCATCAGGTTTAGACTCTGGCATGTCGCCTTCCATAAGCCGATGTGATTATCGCCCGCATACCACACGGTCATCCGCCGCGCAATCTATGATAGGCATCGTTCCACTGTGGGGTTTGTCGCGGCTGATAATTTTGTGTCACACCCATATTCGCGATAATCTGGCGCGCTTCGCCAATGCTGCTGAGTTCGCCCAACGCGATAAATTGCACCGCCGCATTTCCGAATACCGTCGCTTCTGTCGGCCCGGTGACGACTGGAATACCCGTCGCGTCGGCACTGAACTGGTTGAGCAGCGTATTTTGAGTGCCGCCGCCAACAATGTGGATAACATCTATCGTTTGACCGGAAATTTGCTGAAGTGTTTCGAGCACATAACGATACTTAAGCGCGAGACTTTCCAGGACACAGCGCACGATGTCACCTTGCGCTTGCGGGATGGATTCACCGCGTTCAGCACACCAATCGCGTATGCGTTGGGGATGGTCGCCAGCGGTGAGGAAACGCCCATCATCGACATCAACTATCGTTTTCAGCGGTGCGGCATTGCTCGCCAGGTGGACAAGCGCGTCATAGCTATAGTCATGACCCTCGTTTGCCCATGTCGCACGGCACTGTTGCAAAATCCATAACCCCATCACATTTTTTAGCAACCGATACGTACCTTCAATGCCGCCTTCGTTGGTGATATTGGCATCATACGCTGCATCACTGATCATGGCCTCCTTCACTTCCAGACCCACCAGACTCCACGTCCCGCTACTGATGTAGGCATAATTGGGATTGGTCGTCGGCACGCCGGCAACCGCACTCCCCGTATCATGGGTAGCCGGGGCAATCACCGGAATACCATCATAATGACCGAGTCGGGTTCCCGGAGACACAATTTCCGGGAAGATGGTTGTTGGAATATCCAGTTTGTTCAGCATCGCTGCTGCCCATGTGCCTGTACGGGGATTGAACATTTGCGTCGTCGTGGCGTTGGTGAATTCACAGACCAGCGCGCCAGTCAGCCAGTAATGGAGCAAGTCGGGGATGGTCAAAAATGTGTGTGCATTCGCCAGCACGGGCGATTGCGACTGCACTAGACTCATCATTTGATAGAGTGTGTTAATCTGAATGAATTGAATGCCAGTTTGCTCGAATACATCTCGTTTGGGAACAATGTTGAATACCGCATCCATCATCCCGTCGGTACGGCTGTCACGATACATGACGGGGTTTGCCAGCAAATTCCCCTGTTTATCCAGCAGGGCAAAATCCACCGCCCATGTATCCACACCGATACTCAATGGATGATAGGTCTTGCCTAGTTCGATACCCTGTTTAATGTTCCTCCACAGATGCAGCACATCCCAATAGAGCGTGCCGCGGATATGCGTTGTGGGGTTGGTGAAACGGTGCAGTTCGTCCAATTCAAAGCGTGTGCCATCAAAATGCACCGCCATTACACGTCCAGATTCAGCGCCCAGATCAACCGCGAGTACGGTTTGAAGAGCCATGTATTAATCTCTCGCTGCCAGAACCTTCTTTTCATAGTCGGCTATCTCGTTCATGTAAGCCATGCCCACGGGCACACCTTGTTGTTGGCAGTAGTTATCCCAGACTGCGCCAAATGGCAGTCCTTTCAACTCCTCCAGTAGAGCCAGCCGCCCTGTGAAATTACCATCATTTTCATACTGACGCAACAATTGGCGGGGTTCGAGCAGCGCCAGCAGCAGGGCCTTCAGCGCATTGCGCGTCCCAATTGTCCAGGCGGCGACACGGTTAATACGGGCATCAAAGAAATCGAACCCGACTTGATGCTGCGCCGCGCTGAACATCCGGTCATCGACATCGGTACGGCAAGGCCGGGCACGTTTGCGGGTTCTGGTGGTTTAGGTAGCCCATCGCCAGACGATTGCGCCCTTTGTATCGCTCGGCGCGATTCCAGCGGCATTGTTGGCTATTCGCGTGGACTATGTATTGGATCGCATCGCATTTGTGCGGACACCGCGCGGCTTGAAAATCGAGACATAAGTTAATTCGGCATACGCCTGTGATAATTGTAGTGGCGCAAGCGCCTTCTGCAACATCACTGAATCAACATAGACGGTGATCGGCGCACAACGTCGTAGTCCTCTACAATTATTACAACAACGCTCTTGGGCTGTCTGCCAGTCATACAATACAGGCATAAATTCATGACGCAGGGCACGAATTGAGGACGACCCAGATGGCTACCACGGGGGCGCTGCCTTCATTGACCAGACGATGTGGCTGTGTCGAATCGAAGATAATCGAATCGCCCTCCCCCAACACAAGCGCATCACCATCAAATTCGATTGTCAACTCACCCGCAAGCACTAACCCAAATTCACGACCCTGATGATTGGACATTGTGGCATTTGAACTCGCTCCAACTGGGTAATGCAGTTCAAGAAACTGGGCATCCTTGTTTTCGCGTGGCGTCAAATTCATCCACTCAACGCCGCCATTCAACACCAATTTCGGACGATTGACATGCCGAAGCACCAACTTCTGGGGCGATGGTTCATTGCCATCGTTGTAATTTCCATTCGCTGTCTCATCCAGCAGTGGGTCATCTGGATTGGGGAAAAAGTGTCCGAGCGGGACATCCAGCGCATCGGCAATGTTGTGCAATGTCTTCACAGAGGGCATCGACTTGCCATTTTCGATTTGACTGAGCAAACTAATGCTAACATTCGCTTTCTCGGCTAAGGCGCGCAAGCTCAAACCATGTTTCCGCCGGATAGCGCGTAATTGTTGACCCATAATTTCCATAAACACATGACCCCATCGTCGGCTTCAAGTCCTCTAAATATACTCAGAGTGGTCGATTTTTTCAAAGGAAATGTTCAACCTTACTTAACATTTGGTACAAAATCCGCAATTTATTGACAGATAATACACCGCATGTTACAGTTTGATGCAACATTGCGGTGATATAGACACACTTATTTCAATATAGTTAAACAACTGCGCTACCAGATATTCAAAAGAGACATAATTATACGGAGACTCCTCCTATGATAGACGAAAACCCGGCACAAGATGTTGGCAGTCGTTTTGACCAGAAAAACAACGTCGCGCGCCCGATGACAGGCGATGAATATCTCGAAAGCCTGCGCGATGGACGTGAATTGTGGATTTATGGTGAAAAAGTACAGGATATCACCACCCACCCCGCTTTTCGGAATAGTGTGCGAATGGTCGCCCGGTTGTACGACGCGCTCCACAACCCCAAAACCAAACACATCATCACCTCCCCCACCGATACCGGGTCTGGTGGATACACACACTCCTTCTTCAAAGCCAGCCGCAATGCCGAGGAACAAATCGCGGCGCGGAATGCCATTGCCGCGTGGCAGCGGATTGTCTATGGTTGGATGGGGCGCAGTCCTGACTATAAAGCGGCGTTTCTCGCCACACTCGGCGGGAACTCCGGCTTTTATGCGCCCTATGAAGAGAATGCCAGAGCATGGTACAAACAGGCACAGGAGAACGTGCTGTTCCTCAACCACGCAATTGTCAATCCACCTGTAGACCGGAATAAGCCACCCGACGAAGTGGCAGATGTCTATGTGCGTGTTGTCAAAGAGACCGACGCGGGCATCGTCTTGAACGGCGCGAAAGTGGTCGCGACAGGTTCGGCCTTCACCCATGCCAACTTCATCGCCCATCATGGCCTGCCGATTAAACGCAAAGAATACGCTGTCGTTTGCACCATCCCGATGGATGCCCAGGGCATGAAACTGCTGTGTCGCAATTCCTATGAAATGACTTCATCGGTCATGGGTACGCCCTTTGATTTCCCGCTGTCCAGCCGATTAGATGAAAATGACGCCATTTTCGTGCTCGATAACGTCCTTGTCCCCTGGGAAAATGTGTTTGTCTATGGCGATGTCGAGAAGTTCAACGGCTTCTTCCCGCGTTCGGGCTTCGTCCATCGCTTTGGCTTGCATGGCTGCACCCGCCTGGCGGTCAAACTGGACTTTATCTGCGGTTTGCTGTTGAAAGCCGTCGAGACAACGGGCATTCGCGACTTCCGCGGCGTGCAGGTCAACGTCGGCGAGTGCATCGCGTGGCGTAACCTGTTCTGGGGATTGAGCGATGCCATGTGCCACAACGTCATGCCCTGGAACGATGAGTATGTGCTGCCAAACATCAACACTGTCATGGCCTATCGCATGGTGATGACCGTCGCCTATCCGCGCGTCAAACAAATCATTGAAGAACTCATCGCCAGCGGTCTGATTTACCAGCCATCAACAGGTAAAGATTTCAACGTGCCCGAAATTGCCCATTATCTCGAAAAATATGTGCGCGGGTCATTCGGCATTGAGGCGATGGATCGCATCAAGCTGATGAAATTGCTGTGGGATTCAATCGGCACGGAATTCGGCGGACGCCACGAACTCTATGAACGCAATTACGCGGGCAGCCACGAGACCATCCGTTTTGAGCCACTCTTCGTCGCGCAGGACAGCGGTCAGGCGAAGGAAATGATGGACTTTGTTGAATCGTGCATGGCGGAATATGACATCGAAGGCTGGACGGTATCTGACCTGATTAATCCGTCCGACATCAATTTCTTCAATTTCGATTTCCGGCACAACGACGACAGCAGTTCACGCGGCTATCTGGATGGTAACGAATATCGCGGTAACGGCAAATCGTAATCAAGCGGATGGACACGGCATGAGTTCATCACCTGCCAACGAGATTGATTCGCGCGAGTTCCGCACCTGCTGCGGACACTTTGCTACCGGAATCACCGTCGTCACCACACGGGTGGATGGGGATATTCACGGCATGACGGCGAATGGATTCATGTCCGTGTCCTTAGACCCGCCGTTGATTGCGGTGTCTATCGGGCACAAGGCACGGTTGCATCAACTCCTGCCACAAAGTATGCGCTATGGCGTGTCGATACTGTCCGAGTCGCAGCTGCCATTCAGCAACCACTTCGCCGGACGCCCGGACGATACGCTCGATATTCCCTTTATGCAACAGGCGGATATGGCACTGCTGGATGGCGCGCTGGCGCATCTGGTGGCGCGCGTGGTGGATGCCCATGAAGCAGGCGACCATACGCTCTACATTGGTCAGGTGGAATATCTCCACTATCAGGAGGGACGCCCCCTGCTCTATTACGGCGGTGGCTATAACCAGTTGAAAGCCAATCCAAAGCCAGATCATGTGCTCTGGCAAGACAATGAAGTGTTCTTTTTCCCGACATCTGGCACTACATAATTTGTCCGGCTCTATTTCATAAGGAAAGAATAGTTTATGTCACGAAAATTGTTACGTACTACGTTTATCCTCATCGGGGCTGTTTTGCTGATGGGCACACTCAGCATCCAGCTATTCGCGCAGGAAGGCCGCACCATCCGCATCGGTTATGTCAGCCCACAAACCGGGCCCTTGGCTGCATTTGGTGAGGCCGATGGTTATGTGCTCGCCGTCATTCAGGAATATTTAGCAGATGGCATTGAGATTAACGGTGTCATTCATCCTGTTGAAATTCTTGTCGAAGACAGTCAATCTGACCCCAATCGCGCTGCCGAAGTCGCTGCGGATTTGATTCTGCGCGATGGTGTCGATCTGATACTGGTCGCCAGCACGCCCGAAACGACCAACCCCGTCTCCGACCAGTGCGAAATTTACGAAGTGCCGTGTATTTCCACTGTCGCGCCCTGGCAGCCGTGGTTCTTCCGTAATCCCGAAGCAGCCGAGTCCGGCGGTTACACATGGACGTATCACTTCTTCTGGGGACTGGAAGACATCATCGGCGTGTTCCTCGAAATGTGGGACTCGCAAGAGACCAACCGTGTCGTCGGCGCGTTGTGGCCTAACGATGGTGACGGCCTCGCATGGAGCAGCCCGGAAGTCGGTTTCCCGCCTGCACTGGAAGAAGCCGGATACACCATTATTGATCCGGGTCGTTATGAGAACCTGCGCGACGACTTCACTGCCGAAATCACGGTGTTCATTGAAAATGATGTCGAAATCGTCACGGGGGTGATGCTGCCGCCCGATCTCGGCACATTCCTGACCCAGGCCAGCCAGCAGGGGTTCAATCCGACCATGTTCACCGTCGGTAAAGCGGCGCTATTCCCGTCGGTTGTGCAATCCATCAGCAACAATCTCGGTGAAAATCTGACCACCGAAATCTGGTGGACACCATCGCATCCATTCACATCATCGCTGACAGGGCAAACAGCGGGTGAACTCGCCGATGCCTACACCGAAGCCACTGAAAGCCAGTGGACACAACCGCTCGGTTTCGCTCATGCGCTGTTTGAAGTCGCGGTAGATGTGCTGCAACGCACCGAAGACATTGACGACCCATCCGCGATAGTCGCCGCTATTCAAGAGACCGACCTCGATACTATCGTCGGGCATATCTCATGGGCAGATGGCCCCGTCCCCAATGTCGCCAAGACACCGCTGGTCGGTGGTCAATGGCAAAGTGGTGGCGATTGGCCTCTCGATTTAGTCATCACCAACAACAGCCAATTCATGGATATTGAATTGGGTGGTGAACTGTTCTTGATAGAGTGGCCTTAATCCCTTAGTTTTTCGGTGGGGATGGATAAACACGTTATAATCCATCCCCAGTTGATTTTGTCAAACACACTTCGGACTACATTCACGCAACACCCGAACTGCTGTGCCCGCACAGGAAAATAGAATGTCAACACTTATTGAATTAGTGGATGTTTCTAAATCTTTTGACCAATTACTCGTCTGCAATCAACTGTCTTTCAGTCTGGAAGCGGGCGCGGCGTTAGGCATTCTGGGGCCGAATGGCGCGGGCAAAACCACGCTGCTCAACCTCATTTCGGGCGATTTACCCGTCTCATCGGGCGTCATCCGTTTTCGTGGTGACGATATAACGACCCTCCCCGCGCACCAACGCTGTCGGATGGGCATTGGGCGCACGTTCCAGATACCGCTGCCTTTTTCTGGCATGACCGTGTTTGAAAATGTCCTCATCGGCGCGCTGTATGGACATCAACAAAATCAAAAAGACAGTACCGAACACTGTTACGAGGTGCTGCGCCTGACCGGATTGATGCGACAGGCCAATGAACTGGCGGGCAATTTGCGCCTGCTAGACCGTAAACGGTTGGAACTGTCCCGTGCCCTCGCCACGCAACCGGATTTACTCCTGCTGGACGAAATCGCAGGTGGTTTGACCGATCATGAAGTCGTCAATTTGCTGGATGTGATACAGGCGATTCGCGAACAGGATGTTACCATCATCTGGATTGAACACATTGTCCACGCGCTGGTATCGTCTGTAGACCGCATTCTGGCGATAAACTTCGGCACAAAATTGGCAGAGGGCAAACCTGACGACATCGTGAAAAGTCCCGAATTCCAGCAAATTTATTTTGGCGTCGAGAGTGTCGCGCTGGATTACGCGGAGTAACGCCTGTGAGCGCAACCCTGATTGTAGACCACATCGAAGTCTTTTATGACGAATTTCAGGCCTTGTTCGGCGTCAGCCTGGAAGTACACGAGGGCGAAACTGTCGCCATTATTGGCGCGAATGGCGCAGGCAAAACCACGCTCATGCGGGCGATTTGTGGCATTCTCACACCCAGAACAGGCACAATCACCTATAAAGGCGAGGTCATTTCCGGGCAATCGACCTACAGCCTCACACGCAAAGGCATCGGCATGGTGCCAGAGGCGCGGCAAATCTTCCCCAGCCTGACGGTTGAGGAAAACCTGCTCGTGGGCGCATATAGCAAACGACCGGGTTACTGGGACATCCATAAAATCTATGACCTCTTCCCTATCTTGAAAAATCATTCGTATCTCGGCGGCACGGATTTATCAGGCGGGCAGCAGCAAATGCTGGCGATTGGTCGGGCGTTGATGAGCAATCCCGATTTACTGTTGATGGACGAAATCTCGCTCGGTCTTGCGCCGATTATCGTCAAGGAACTCTATCGTGTGGTCGAACAAATTACACAGGCAGGCACAACCGTGATACTGGTTGAGCAGGATGTGTCGCGCGGGATGCAATCCGCCAATCAAATCTACTGCCTGCTCAAAGGCCAGGTCAGTCTATCGGGCAGTCCTGATGAAGTCAGCCAGCACGATGTCTCTCGTGCATACTTCGGGGTATAACCGTGCAAACAGGTCAATTCATCAACACATTAATACAGGGCGTCTTACTCGGCGGATTATATGTCCTCTATGGAACAGGGCTGTCACTGATTTTTGGCGTGATGCGCGTCGTCAATCTGGCACATGGCGATTTTATCGTGCTTGCGGCCTATGGTTCAGTCATCGCCACGATGATTATGGGACTCGACCCATTGATGACACTGATTATCGTCGTTCCGGCGATGTTCGTGATTGGTGTGCTGCTCCAACGCGGCATCCTCAACTGGACATTGGGCAAAGGCATTATGCCGCCGCTGCTTATCACCTTCGGCTTATCTGTCATCATTCAGAATGTGCTGCAACTGCAATTTTCCGCCAATTCACAGGGGTTGGACGCTGGCGCGCTGGAAACCGCTAGCATCACGATTGGCGATACGATCTCAATTGGCATTATGCCGCTTTTGACGTTCGGCACGGCGGTGCTGATTTTGATCCTGCTGCAACTGTTCTTTTACCGCACCAGTCTGGGACGAGCGATGCGTGCCACTTCTGACGACCCGGCGACGGCGGAATTGATGGGCATCAACAGCCGTCAGATTTATGGCATTGCGATGGGCATTTCACTGGCGATTGTGGCGGTGGCGGGCATCTTCCTCGGCATTCGCACCAATTTCGCGCCGACAGATGGCCCCGCGCGACTGATTTTCGCTTTTGAAGCGGTGATTATCGGCGGTCTGGGCAGTTTATGGGGGACGCTGGCGGGGGGCATTATTCTCGGCGTGGCCCAGACTGTCGGCTCAATGTTCGACCCGGCGCTATTGCAACTGTCCGGGCATCTGGTGACGCTGCTGGTGCTGGCAGTCCGCCCCACTGGTCTATTCGCACGTACACGGGATGAATGACATGCTGCCGTTATTCGCGACCCACGAACGGCGTTTGCTCGCCATCATCGCTGCGACCATTGTCGTGCTGCTGTCCGCCTTGCTGTGGGGCGACTCGTTCACGCTGTTTTCGATTATCGAAATCATGAGCCTGCTGGCAATCGCCCAGATGTGGAATTTGCTGGCAGGCTATGCGGGATTGGTATCCGTCGGGCAGCAGGCATGGGTTGGCTTAGGCGGTTATGCCCTCATCGTGCTGGCGGACGATTTGCAGGTGACACTGTTTTTAGCCGTGTTGCTGGCGGCAGTTATCCCCTTAATCCTGTCGATTCCGACGGCGTTTCTGGTGTTCCGGCTGCGCGGCGGCTATTTCGCGATTGGGACGTGGGTCGTGGCAGAAGTGTTTCGTTTACTGGTCGCCAGCAGTACCGAATGGCTGCGGGGTGGGTCAGGCCGCACACTCAATGCCGCGCGCTTGATAGACCGTGCCACGCGCGAGGATTTGACTTATATTCTGGCGGTGCTGATTGGCGTGGGTGCGGTGTTGATTGTCTATTTCTTGATGCGTTCCAAAATCGGCTTGGGACTGTCCGCCATTCGCGATTCGGAACGCGCCGCACAGAGCTTAGGTGTCCATACCTACCGCATTAAATTAATCGTGTTCATCACCAGCGCGGCAGTGACCGGGCTGGCGGGCGCGCTCATCTATTTCAATCTGCTGCGTGTAACGCCCAATGCCGCGTTCAATATCAATTGGACAGCCTCGATGATTTTCATCGTCGTCATTGGTGGCATTGGTACGATTGAAGGCCCTATTGTTGGCACGCTGGTTTTTTATTTCATCCGCGAGAATTTATCTAATTTTGGTGAATGGTCATTCATTCTATTAGGCGCAATCGCTGTCGCCATTATGCTGGTCGCGCCGCAAGGTATCTGGGGCTTGTTCCGCCAGCGGTTCAACCGCGAATTATTCCCGTCGCACCGGACAGTGCCCGATAGCCTATTGCCTGAAAAAGACAAACTCACAGATAGTAAGATAGAAGCGGCAGACGTATCGTGAACGCCTTTCGGTATACCACTTATGCCCGTGAAGTGATTTTTGGCGAGGGCGCGCTGTCGCAGCTTGCGGATGCGTGTGCTGTCAACAACTGGTGGCGTGTGCTGCTGTGTACATCGCCCAGCCTGTCCGCCAATGGCACAGTTGATAAATTGAAGACGATATTAGGCGCGCATTTAATGGCAGTTTACGATACCGTCAGTTCGCATGTTCAAGACGATGAATTAGACGAAGCTTTAGCCCTCGCTGGCGAAAATGAGGTAGACGCCGTGATTGGTCTCGGTGGCGGCAGTCCGATTGGCATGGCGAAGGCAATTGGATTGGCGCTGGAAGGAATCTATACAGACACCGACGACGTACAATCCACCTATCCCACCGAACAACCGCGTGTGCCCAATATCGCGATCCCGACGACCTATGCCGGGTCGGAAATGACTTCGGTCTATGGTGTCACGCGCAAAATGGGTGACGGCACAGCCCGCAAAGTCACTGTCCGCGACCATAAAGTGACGCCCAAACTGGTCATCTATGACCCGACATTGACGCTATCCTTGCCGCAAAGCATCACCGCCGCGACAGGCATCAATGCGCTGGCACACTGCATCGAGGGATTGTATTCCAGGAACCGCAATCCACTCGGCACAGCCACAGCCCTCTCCGGCATCCAGCATATTACACAATCGCTGCTGCGCTGCTATAAGCAGGGTAGTGATTTAGCCGCGCGCACACAGATGTTCATCGGGTCGCACATGGCAGGGCAGTGTCTGGCGACAGTGACCATCGGTGTTCATCACGGCGCATGTCATGTCTTGGGCGGGACGGCAGGCGTGCCGCATGGGGTCGCTAACGCAATTATTTTGCCGCACGCGATTCGCTTCAATATAGATACGGTTGCAGCACAGCTTGCGCCTGCTGGTGAGGCGATGGGTATTGCGCGCACTGGGAAATCCGATGCTGAAATGTGCGAGGCTATCGCGCAGTGGATATACGATTGGGTCGGTCAGATGGGGCTGCCACAGCGCATTCGTGACGCCGGTGTGTCGGAATCGCTGCTGCCGAAACTGGCGGAAAATATGCTGAAAAGTCACGCCGTTAGTCAAAATCCCAGGCCTGTGACAACTGTTGAACAGGCGATGACGCTGCTGCGGGCGGCGTGGTAAGACCTTCAAAGATTTTTACGGAGTGAATGATTATGCGAAATTTGACTGAAGACAATGTGACCGAAGCCGTCATCGCGCAAATCAAGGCCGATAATCCGCGCCTGCAACAATTGATGGAGAGTCTCATCCGGCACCTGCACGCCTTCATCCGTGACGTGGAATTGACCGAGGGTGAATGGTTTCAGGCGATTCAATTTCTGACACGCACGGGGCATATCACCGATGACAACCGGCAGGAATTCATTTTGCTGTCGGATACATTGGGCGCGAGTATTCTGGTCGATGCGATAAATCATCGGATGCCCGAAGGCGCAACAGAAAGCACGGTTTTCGGGCCATTTCATCGTGAGGGGGCGCCGCCGCTGGAACATGGCACGAATATCGCGCGGGGGCCAGAGAGCGAAAAAGGTGAACCGGTTCTGGTGCGTGGACGTGTGACCGACCCGGACGGTCAGCCGATTGTCGGGGCGCTGCTGGATGTGTGGCAGGCGTCGCCGGAAGGCAAATATGACATCCAAGACCCCAATCAACCGGATATGAACCTGCG
>CAZTLI010000043.1:0-19977 GCA_964614375.1 uncultured Anaerolineaceae bacterium | reverse complement strand
ATGTGGTCGAATTAGCACGATATGCCAGTGTGCCGGTGATTAATGGGTTGAGTGATTATAATCACCCCTGTCAGGCGATGGCAGATTTGTTAACAATCTACGAACGCTTTGGGTCATTCGAGGGCTTAAAAGTCGCGTATGTGGGTGATGGTAACAATGTCGCCGTCTCCACACTCTATGCGTGTGCCCACTTTGGCATGGATTTTTCGATTGCCACACCTGCGGGCTATGAGCTAGAAGAAGAAGTATTGGCGCGCGCTGAGGAACTGACCACCAATAAGAAAATCACAATTGATATATCCCACGATCCACGTCGTGCGGTTGAAAATGCCAATGTGGTATATACTGATACATGGGTGAGTATGGGGCAAGAGGCCGAAGCGCAAGCGCGAATTGCCTTGTTCCGTCCCTTTCAGGTCAATACGGGTTTATTGGCAAATTGTGCTGAAAATCATATTGTCCTCCATTGTTTGCCGGCGCATCGCGGTGATGAAATCACAAATGAAGTGGCAGATGGCGCTCACTCCGCGATTTTTCAACAATCCGAAAATCGCCTGCACGCTCAGAAAGCAATTCTGATACATTTGTTAGCTTGATTTAGTCGTGTTGGATGGTGAACCAGATGGCAGCAAATCCCGAAGTCTATACACAACACATGGAAGCTGGTCACAACGCCGCGTGGGATCAAGATTGGTCGCGCGCGATTGCAGCTTATACGGCTGCATTAAAAGAAAATCCCGAAGACCTGGAGGCACATCTGCATCTTGGTTTATCCCTCTTGAAAGACAATCAATTAGAGCGCGCGTTTAAGGTCTATAACCGCGCGATTCAACTGTCGCCCGATGACCCGATCGCTTTAGAGAAAAGCGCCGATGTGCTCGAACGCATGGGGCGTCTTAAAGAAGCGGCGCAGCAGTATGTCAAGGTGTCTGATGTCTATCTGGCACAGCAAGACCTCGACAAAGCGATTGGTAATTGGGAACGTGCGACCCAACTCACGCCCGGTCTGGTTGGTGTTCATGCGAAATTGGCACGCGCTTATGAACGGATTGGGGACAAGAAAAGCGCTGTCCGTGAATATTTGACGCTTGCCTACAACTTCCGCCGAATTGACCAGACCGATAAAGCCATTAAAGCCGTTGAACGGGCACTCCGCCTGGATAAACGCAATGTCCACGCCTTGAACGCTTTACGCGCATTGAAAGCAGGTGGTGAGGTTGTGCTGCCTGATTGGGAAAAAGAGAAGACCGCCGCTAAAAGACCTTCCCAGGATAGTGGATTTGATCCTTTTGGGCTGGATGATGATGTGGTGGCAATTGCAGAGGCCGACCCGAAAGGGCCGCTGGGCGAGGCCATGAATAACGCTTTGATGCTGCTGGCGGCCTTTGTGGTTGAAAGCGGCACGTTGGATGCGTTTGGGGGTGATGCTCTGCAAGGGATGGAAATGCAGCGGCAAGGGCTGATTGAGCAGGCGATAGAAGCCTATCAACGTGCCGAAAAGGGCCTACGGCATCCGGCGTTGAAATTGTCGCTGGGTGGTTTGCTGCTGGAAAAGAACAACGCCGCAGAAGCTGCCAAACATCTCGGTGAAGCGATTACAGACCCGCAATTGGCTGCGGGTGCGATGCACGGTCTTGGGCAGGCCTACTTTAAAATGGGCGAACAAAAGAAGGCGACACGCTATCTGGTTAAGAGCTTGCAGGCTGTCGAAACGACATTAGCGGTAGAACCCGACGAAGCTGAAGAACTCACCAATACGTATGATCGGCTTGTAACCGCGCTCGATGGGCGCAATGAACAGGCGCTGGCGGCTGTTAATGAGCGATTTGTGGGCTTAATGAGCGGTAAAGACTGGAAACAGCGCATTGCTGAAACCCGTCGCCATCTTGAAGAGATTATGCCGCGTGAGGGTGATCAGGCAGCCTTTGAATTGCTGGTCGATGCAAGCAGCGATGCACTGGCGGAATCTATCGGGCACATCGACCGTTATATTCGACAAGGGTTGCACACACTGGCGATGGATGAAGCGCACCGCGCTATCGAAACGTCACCCTATTATCTGCCTATCCATGTGCGTATGGCTGAAATCATGATGAACGAAGGTCGTGTGCGACAGGCGATCAACAAGTACAACACCGTGGCGCGTTCCTATCTTGTGCGCGATGAGAAGGGGCGTGCCGCTTCTATTTTGACCGAAGTGCTGGAAATGGCGCCGCTCGATGTTGAGGTACGCATCAGTCTCATTGAGCTGCTTGAAGGTGAAGAACGATGGTTAGAGGCGCTCGACCAGTATGTCGATCTCGCGAATACCTATCGTCAATTGGGGAATTTTGACCAGGCGCGTGATACCTACATCGCGGCTGAACGATTGGGCAAGCGGCACGAGGTGTCTACGGAGAAACTTATCTCTATCAAGCATCAGGTCGCTGATTTAGACCAAATGCGTTTGCAAATGCGAAAAGCCCAAAAGGTATATGAAGAGATTATCGAGGTCGCGCCGGATGATGAAAAAGCGCTGCGAATGCTCGTAGACCTTTACTACAATCAAGGTAATCAAGTCGAGGCCATCAAACGCCTGGACGTGTTGTTGGGGATATATGCCAAAAAAGGTTTGTCCAACAAGATTACCCAGGTGTTGGAGGAATTGGTCAAGCATTATCCCAATGATACAGGTTTGCGCTCACGTTTGGCAAAGATTTATGTGCGCTTGTCGCGTACCGCTGATGCAATTGAACAAATGGATGCGTTGGGCGAGTTACAACTCGAAGCAGGTCTGCATAAAGACGCGGCGGATACCATCCGCCAGATTATTGCCCTCAAACCGGAACAGGTGGAGGATTATGAGCGGTTGCTCAGTCAACTTGGTGGGTGACCAGCAAAATCGTCTACAGTACGGCAAATCGGATGGTGCGGTTGTGGGTTATATACGGTAAGGCACGCGAGACAGGTTGGTGGGATGCAACCTGTTTATTTCTTGCCCGTATTTACCATTGAAAGCAAGGCAGAGGCATTTCGTTGTGGAACTCCAATGGGCATTAGTCAACCTTGATGTACGCGCAATAGTCGATATTGTCCTTGTGGCACTGGTTTTCTTCAGTGCGAGTTTTTTGTTTCGTGGGACACAGGCGATTGCGCTCTTACGAGGCATTGTCGTCCTCATCGTTGGCTTGATTCTCATCACCAGCGCGTTTCAACTTGATGCGTTGAGCTGGCTGCTCAATAATGCTTTAACCGTGCTGGCGGTTGCTATTCCGGTGATATTTCAGCCGGAAATCCGTCATGCCCTTGAGCGGTTGGGACGCGGGAGTGTTCTCCTCAATCGTCAAACCCCGGATATGCTGCGGGCCAGTATTATTGATGACATCTGCAAGGCATCTGAAAAATTGTCGGAACGGCGGCACGGTGCGCTCATTGTTCTCCAACGGAATAGCAGCCTCGATGAATACATTCGCACTGGCGTGATCCTGGATAGTCAGGTAAACCCGGAACTGCTGCTCACGGTTTTTTGGCCCAAGACAGAATTACACGATGGTGCAGTGATTATTGACTATAACGGGCGCATTCGCTCCGCCGCTTCGGTACTACCTTTAACAGCGAGTCGCAATATGCCACAAAAGAAAATGGGCACTCGTCACCGCGCCGCGTTAGGCATCAGCGAAGTGAGTGATGCCCTGTGTGTGGTCGTGTCTGAGGAAACGGGCAAGATCGCCATAACCAATGGCGGACGCATGATTTCTCGACTCGATGTGGATCGGTTACGAACTATTTTGAATGCGTTCTATGGCCCCGAACGTCGTCATACCAAACGCCCATGGGAGATGGCCCGTGAGTGGGTGAACAGTACGTTGGTACGTCTACAGGATTTGCGGAAACGAGCCTGATGCAATTACTTCGCTCTCTACGGCTAAACCACACATTGATGGATAATGTATATTGGTTTGCGGGTTCATTATTGTTGGCTTTTTTTATTTGGGTTATTGCCATTAACCAGTCGGTTGAACAGCGCGTTCTTGATGGGACGGTGACTGTTGACGTATTGTTGGATGAAGACGTGATTGTCGTGAACAGTCCTAATCTCAATGCGCGTGTGAGTGCGCGTGCCAACCGTGCCATACTCGATACGATTACCGTTGATGATGTGCATATTACAGCGGATTTGCGTGGATTAGAGCCGGGACGGTCTTATCGTATTCCTCTTGTGGCAGAAATTGACCGTCAAGCGATTGTCGAACCGCAACCGGGGCAAATTCAGTTCACGATTGAGACTGTCGAACGGCGTCAAAAACCTGTGGTTATCGTCGCGCGCAGCGATCCACCAGCCGATATTCGGGTGGATGAACTGGTACCTGAAGTAAGTCAGGTATTGGTCAGCGGCCCACAGAGCCGGGTTGAACAGGTGACCGAAGTGCGGGCGATTATCGACCTGGCCGGGCAACGCAGCACGTTCACCCAACAGATTCAACTCGTCCCCATGGATGAATCGGGACGCCGGGTGACCAATGTAACGGTTGAACCTGTAGACTTAATGATAACCGCGCAGCTAAGCCAGCGCGACGATATTAGAGAATTTCCGGTGCGTCCGAATTTTCTGTTAGAAACTTTGCCAGATGGGTATGTGCTATCATCCATGAGTTATGACCCGCATACTGTGTTTATCAGTGGGTCACCTACACAACTCAGTCGGATTCAAAGCACGTTGCAAACAGAGCCAATTGACTTAACCGGACGTACCGAGAGTTTTGAAATCAATGTCGGCGTGCAGATACCCGTTGGTGTGCTGTTAATTTCTGAAGAATCTCAAGTGATAACGGTAAATGTCGATATTACAGCCCTAACTGCGGCAGATCAGATCGATAATATTGCTATCGAAATCATTGGCTTGCCAGACGGCGCGGAAGCACAAATCACACCGGCGACAGTTTCGGTCTATATCACAGGGCCTCAGCCAGTTGTTGAAGCGCTGACAGATAGCGATATTCGCGTGGTTGTGGATGTCGATAACCTGCAAAACGGAACATATGATGTCGAACCTGTTGTATTAATCCAACAGGGGCAACTGGAAACGAATATTTTGCCTGCAACCGTCAATATCACGATTTCGGGAATTCCAGAGACCACGCCGGAAGCAACACCATAATACATCCTCGTTCCTGATGGCGAAGGTCGCCATCGTTAAGGTCAAGCACCAAACCCCTGCCGCCATATTGAATCAGACTGCACATCTTTTTTGTCGCCTGATACAATGTGGGCATTGGCAAAGTGGAGGCATTGACATCCCCATGGCACATAAGCCACTGGTTGCATTGGTCGGACGCCCCAATGTTGGGAAGAGCACATTATTCAATCGTCTTGTCGGTCAGCGTATGGCGGTGACCGACGATATTCCCGGTACAACACGAGACCGCCTTCAAGCAGAGAGCTTCTGGAACGGCGTTACTTTCACCGTGATAGATACCGGCGGTATAGAAGTCTATCAACCGCGTGATAGCCGTGATGAATCCCCGCTGGCGGAAGGCAGTGTTGAATTTGTCGCCGAGATTAAAGCGCAAGCCTTGATTGCAATTCAAGATGCGGATGCAATTGTGATGCTTGTGGATAATGTGCATGGCGTGACGGCTGCCGATGAAGAAATTGCCGAGATTCTGCGCCGTACCCATAAGCCCGTCATCATTGCCGCCAATAAGAGTGATGATTTGGCGCATGTTAGCGATTCAATCGAATTCTATAGCCTTGGTCTGGGTGAAGTTGTTGCAATAAGTGCGATTCATGGCCTGGGTGTGGGCGATTTGTTAGACGCTGTGGTGAAAGCCCTGCAAAGCACAGTTCTTGAGCAAGATGATGAGGATGCTGATGAAGACCTCAAAATTGCGATTGTGGGTCGTCCCAATGTGGGCAAAAGCACCTTACTGAATAAACTCCTGGGCGAAGACCGCGTAATCGTCAGCCCGGTGGCGGGGACAACCCGTGACGCAATCGACACAACCATACAGTGGCATGGAGAACCCGTGACATTGATTGACACCGCAGGGATTCGACGACGCGGAAAAATCGAACCCGGCGTCGAAAAATATAGTGTCTTGCGGGCAATGAAGGCGATTTCGCGTGCGGATGTGGCTCTATTGCTGATTGACGCGACCGACGGCGTGACCGATCAAGATGAGCACATTGCAGGATACGTGCTGGATGCCTACAAAAGTATCGTGATTGTCGTCAATAAATGGGATGCGGTTGAAAAAGATTCGTTCACAATTGTGGAACAGGAACGCAAGATACGAGAACGCTTACAGTTTCTTCCCTATGCACCCCTTATTTTCGTCAGCGCGCTCAGTGGGCAGCGTATTCATCAAGTGCTGGAAACGGCGCACAATGTTTGGCAGCAGCGGTATATTCGTATCCAAACCGCCGAACTCAATCGGATATTGCGCGAAGCCGTTGAGCATCATCCACCACCGCCAAAAGGGACACGTCGCCTCAAATTGTATTACGCGACTCAAGTGGCAGTCGATCCACCCGTTTTCCTGTTTCATGTGAATGACAATCGTCTGGTGCATTTTAGCTATCGGCGTTATCTGGAAAATCGGCTGCGCGCAGAATTCCCGTTTGAGGGAACGCCGATCCGTCTCAGTTTTCGCGAAAGCAAGGGTGCGTCGGAGCGTAGTCAGTAGGTATCAAGCCCTAACGCTAATATTTCAAATCCAACAACTCATAGGCAACAGCAGGTTGTTTGCGGCCCTTGACCTTTAACTGCCCTAATGACTTTGCATGTACCCTATCGCCCAGGCGCTGCACAACCGAATCATCAATCAATATTTGACTTGGCGAAGCAGCTTCTTGTAGCCGTTTGGCGAGATTCACCACATCGCCTATTGCCGTGTAGTTTAGGGCGCGTTCTGTCCCAATATAACCGACGACGGCTTCACCAACGGTGACGCCGACGCTATAGGATAATGTATAACCCTGTTGTGAAGAGACTTCCTCAGCAGCGCGCATGAGGGCTAAAGCGGCATCTGCTGCCCGATGAACATGATCCGCTTGCGGTTCTGGCGCGTTGAAAATTGCCATTAATCCGTCGCCGAAATATTTGTCGAGCGTACCTTCCCAACCCAGGATGACCTGCGCGCCGAGATTGAGATAATGATTCAGGGTTTCGACCACCTGCTCCGGGTCTGCGCCTTCGCTCCATGTCGTGTAACCGCGAATATCGGCAAACAAGATGCTGATTTCCTGGCGCTTACCACCGAGTTGAACAGATTCCGGTGTTTGCAGCACTTTCGTTACGATTGAGGGCGGGACAAAGCGCTCGAAAGTTTCACGCACCTGTTCTGTTTCCTGCTCTTTTGCCCGTACTCGTGCTTCGTAATTTTGTGAGTTTTCAATGGCGATAGCCGCATAGTCGGTTAAGGCACTCAACAGGGCGCTATCGTGGTTTGTGAACACGCTTGCATCGTGGCGCACATTGCCTACACCCAACACGCCGATGACCTTTTCACCCACGATAAGCGGCGCATAGGCGACAGTTGAAGGCTGGTTCGGTAGGGGGTTGCCATTGGCCTTGAGTTGCTCAGGACTCAGGACGACAGGCTGTGCATGTTTAATGACCTGCATTGCGAGTGGGTCTTTGACCAATTGGTTAACGGGGCGCGCGCGTCCCGTATTTGGCACACGCTCTGCGCGGCAAATCAAGCCATTATTCACATAGAGATACAAGTAGCCGACATCCGCCTCTGTGACTTGAATCGCGGCATCAACCACGCGCGGCAGCAGTTGGTCAAGGTCTATCAGCGAGGTCACACTCTTGCCGATGCTATAGAGGACGTTTAATTCATCAATGTGGCGTTTGAGTTCTCGATTGGCCTGAATAACCCGTTCCGTCAGCGCATCTTTTTCTTTGCGAAGCCGGGTTTCAGTCAGACTCCGGTCAATCGCTTCGAGCATCTCATCGACAGAGAAGGGTTTCTTGACATAATCACGCACGCCCAACCGAAAGACTTCAATCGCAATATCTTCTGAACCATGAAAGGTCATCAAAATGACGGGTATATCGGCATTACGTGCAGCAAGATTGTTTAAGACACCGATCCCATCCAGCCGTGGCATCTGCAAATCGAGCAAGATCAGGTCAGGCCGGTGTTCGAGCGCCATCTCTAGCCCTTCCTGACCATCGCGGGCGGTGAGTGAATTGAAGCCTGCGGGTTCGAGAATATACTTGACAATAAACTCTCGATTTTCCCGTCCATCGTCTATGATGAGAATTGTTTCATCAGCCAAAGCTGCCCTCGTTTAATCTGTAATGTTTACAACCTGCACTTAAGTATATGCCAAACAGATAGTCTCTGCCGCTAAATTAAAGTTTATCCGGGGTTTGTGGATGGTGTGAAGGCACAGATATGTGCTGGGGCAACCGCCAGACACTCTGGATTGCCCTCACTTTCAGAAGGGTCTATAATGGCCTGCTATGAGTGACCTGAGGAATGAGTCGTTAACTTGCAAGAAACTCCCATAACCACGCTTGGAACTCCAAATATTGATCCATCAAAATGGCATATTCCAACTATTCGTCCTCGTATTCCACGTAAATCACTTATCAGGGAACTGCTGGATTTGGGTGTATTGGTGCTGGCGATTTATGCGTTAGTCAATTTATCCAGCGTGCGCTTTATCGTAGATGGGCCGAGTATGCTGCCAAACTTTGAATCCGGGCAGTTTCTCATTGTCAGTCGGGCGAGCTATTTAATCGGCGAACCGCAGCGTGGGGATATTGTTGTATTTCATTATCCAGGTGACCCGAGCGAAGATTATATCAAGCGTTTGATCGGAATGCCGGGTGAGAGTGTGGAAATTCGCGACACCATTGTGTATATCAATGATGTCCCATTGGATGAACCCTATGTCAATGAACCTTGCACGTTGGCCTTATGCCCGGATGATGAATGGGTATTGGCCAACGACGAATATTTCTTTTTGGGGGATAATCGTAATCACAGCAGCGACTCGCGCCGTTTCGGGCCAGTGCATCGGCGCTATGTCGTGGGCCGGGTCTTGATTCGCTATTGGCCCCCGCAAGATTGGGCGATTCTGCCTGCCACATCGACGCTTACATTAGGGGAAGATACAGAATGACCCATCGTACCAAGTACGCCGAAATATCCTACCATACAGGTGTTAAGGCCAGTGTCCCGCCACGTCCACCGTTGAAAGCCCACGGGTGGTTATTTGAAGTTTTGGGCACAATTTTACTGGTTATTGTCGTCTATACGCTGGTTGAACTCGCCATCCCGCGGTTTTTAGTCGATGGCCGTAGTATGCAGCCCAGCTTCTTTGATGGCCAGCGCCTGATTGTTTCACGCGTGAATTATTTGTTTGGTATTCCTCAACGCGGTGATATTATTATCTTTAACTCACCGCAACAGCCCAATGCGGAACCATTGATTAAGCGCGTGATTGGGCTGCCCGGTGAGACCGTAGAAATCCGCGATACGATAGTCTACGTCAACGGTGTACCGTTGACTGAAACCTATATCAATGAACCCTGTGCAGAGGTTAACTGTCGGGACAACACCTGGGTACTTGGTGGGGATGAATATTTTGTAATGGGCGACAATCGCAACCATAGTAACGATTCGCGGCGTTTTGGCCCGATTCCCCGCGAAAACATCATTGGCGAGGCCCTGGTGCGGTATTGGCCTCCGCAAGATTGGGGAATTGTCATTCGATGGCGCTTTGAGGCGTCTGAATAAGTCGGGCGGGAGGTATTACTATGAGTCCTGAATTGAGTTTTTCGTGCCCGCGCTGTTTTATCGGGCATTGTCATCCAGGTGTGGCGGTGTATGTACGGATGTACAGTGACATGCTGCTGAGCGCGATGGATATGCCAGCGTATGTTTGTGATGTGTGTGGCTATCAGGAATTTGATGAATCGGCCTTAGTCCAATTGGAAGAATTGCTTAATGATCGGTCGGAAGCAGATGCAGGGACAACTGCTTCGTCATCTGTTGCTTCGGTTGATGTGTCCGAACGTGAACGATCCGAAGCCCCTAAAACGAGGAGTCCAAAAATATGAGCGTTGATTTGAGAAGCTATGTTTTCTTAGATAATTTACAGGCGCAGCATGCTGCTTTTTTGGGGACGGTGGCTCGTGGGTTTTTACCGCTGCCGGGAGATGCGTCGCTCTGGATAGAGATTTCACCCGGCATCGAAATTAATCGGATTACCGATATTGCCCTCAAGTCTACGGCTGTGCGTCCCGGGATGCAGATAGTCGAACGGCTATATGGCCTGTTGGAAGTCCATTCAAGCAGTCAGGCCGAGACCCGCGCAGCAGGCGAAGCGATCCTTGATGCGCTGGGTGTGAGCGAGACAGACCGCATCAAGCCACGTATCGTATCGAGCCAGATTATCCGTAATATTGACGCCCATCAAACCCAGCTTATCAACCGGATGCGGCATGGACACATGATTATCGCTGGACAAACGTTATATGTGCTGGAAGTGCAGCCTGCGGGTTATGCGGCACTGGCGGCTAACGAAGCGGAAAAAGCCGCCAACATCAATATTTTGGAAGTCCAGGCATTCGGCAGCTTTGGGCGTGTCTATTTAGGTGGTGAAGAACGCGATATCATGGCAGGCTATGGTGCGGCATTATCCGCTATTGAAGGTGTTACGGGACGTGCCAATCCCGATGCCAGGAGCGAATAATCATGATTATTGCCGAAGTCGTCGGGACGGTAGTCGCGGCACAGAAGACCGATAATATGCAACAGCTTCCGCTGCGTGTTGTCCGCCAATTAACCACAGCCGTCAAGCAAACCGCTAAATATCTGGTGGCGGTTGATGTGGTTGGTGCGGACGAGGGTGAGTATGTGCTGGTGACAAGTGGCAGTGCTGCGCGCCAGACTCACCTGACCGACGCTCGCCCCTGCGATGCGGTCATTATGGCGATTGTCGATACGTGGCAAATGGATGGCGACGTGTACTACAACAAGACATGATATATGAGTTGACGGTGTGGAGTGCGAATCAGGCTGCGTGTGTCGCCTGATTTTTTGTTGTGCCCTAAAACCGTCATCCGTTATACTGGTGTTATTCTGATTGCGGTATAGGACGTGAAACGAGATGAACGATCTCGCGGTTTTACAGACGACGCTAATCATACTGGCAAATCTGGTCGCATTGGCAATTTCGGTGGGACTGTTGTTTATGGTCGTGCTGCTGACGGAACGCGGGCAATCCATGTTGTTATTTGCGGCGGTCTGTGCGGGATTCGCGTTATGGGCGTTTGTCTCGTTAGCGGATAAGATTCCGGGTATACGTGCGGGCTTAACAGGAAATTCACTGCTTCCGCTGCTTATCTCCACCATGCTGGTACTTGCCGTTATCGTGCTTGTGTTTCTTGTGAATCGCACGGGTGCAAATGGACGACTGGCGCGCTGGGGTTCGTTATCTGCGCCTGTTGTGCTGGTAGTTGTGCTGCTTGTGGTCTGGAGTGGGTTCGGCTTTAGTCCAATAGATTATGCACAGGATATTCAAGCCTTTGGCACAAGCTCTATGGGGGTTTTAGTCTTGGCGGTCGCGGTCGGTTATCTGGCATTGGGTGGTTGGTTAGTGGCGAATGCCGCCAAGGATATTACGCGCTTGCTCCGTATTCCGACGGCATTCATCCTTATTGGTTATATCACAAATGCCATTGTTCCCTTAGCGATTTGGCCTATTGATACACTGCTGGTATCAATTGCCATTGCACACATTGGCTGGTATGCAATCCGCGCCCAAATGCAAGTGCCAGTGAATGCGCTTAAGGACGAATTACAGGTTGTGAACAGAGACCTTCGCCGGATGGTTGGCGAATTGTCAGAAGCAAAGTCGCGGGCTGAACGACTTACAGCCGAAATCGAGACCGCTAACAATTTCAAAGGCGAGTTTTTGGCAAATATGAGCCACGAACTGCGGACCCCTTTAAATTCCATTATTGGTTACAGCGAATTGTTACAGGATGGCATTTATGGCACGCTAAATGAGGCGCAAGCGGCGCGTGTTGAAAAAATCCATCGGACGGGTCGTCATCTCGCGACCTTGATAGGCAATATCCTGGATTTCAATCGTATCGAGTCGGGCAATCTTATGCTCGAACCGGTGAACTTTCGATTACAGTCGATGATGGATAGTTTGACAAGAAATATCGCAGCCGAAGCCCAGGAAAAGGGTTTGGAATTTGTCATTGATGTTGCCGACTCTATTCCCACACTCTACGGCGATCAAAACCGAATCCGGCAGGCGTTGGAAAATCTGCTTGATAATGCGGTTAAATTCACGCAGGAAGGGACTGTACGGTTAGAAGCGCGCACCATGATCATCAAGAATGGCAAAACAGATGATTTCCCGCTGCCCATGATGGGTTGGCTGCGCGATGGTGAATGGGTGGTGATGAGTGTCATAGATACGGGTGTTGGGGTCAAGCCTGAGGATCAAGGCCGTATTTTTCAGCAGTATGCCCAGGCCGATGGCAGCAGAACCCGCGAATTTGAAGGCACGGGATTAGGTTTGACGATGGCGCAGCGATTGATCGAAATGCACAGCGGCGCGATCTGGTTGAAGAGCGAACCGGGCAAAGGGAGTACATTCTTCGTCGCGCTGCCGGTTGGCGCCAGTATCCCCACCCGTGTGCAAGATGGATAATGAATTGTCGTTGGATTCTGGCGTTACCCTGTCTTGATGACAATAGGCATAATCCCCTCAACTCGTGTACAATGTAACCGTTAAGCTAAGTAGTCAACAGAGGTTGTTGAATTTAGTCCGTGTTCATCTATCTCTGAAATACGGGCCTTGCATGGAGGTTATTTTTACATGAGTGGTCGTATTTTAGTTGTTGAGGATAATCAGGATAATATGACACTCATCGTGGATGTGTTGTTATCGCTTGATTATGAGGTATTTCAAGCGGTAGACGGTGAGGAAGGGGTGGAAATGGCAGCGGTCAATGTCCCTGACTTGATTCTCATGGACTTATCCTTACCACGCATGGATGGTTGGACAGCAACCCGCCATATTAAAGCAGATTCAACCCTCAATCACATCCCGATTATTGCCTTGACTGCTCATGCTATGGTCGGTGACCGCGAACGCGCCATCGAAGCAGGCTGTGACGACTATATATCTAAACCGATCAACTTGAAAGAATTGGCGTCTAAACTAGGCAAATATCTTGGCTAGGATTTTGCATATAATCCAAAGGTAGGAACTGGAACGGTGAGTAAAATTCTGGTGGCTGATGATAGCCCGGATAATATCGAACTGATTAGGGACATCGTTGGTGTGTTAGGCCATGACGTCATCACTGCCATGGACGGCCCTGCGGCGCTGGAGTCTGCGCGTGCCGAAATGCCCGATTTGGCAATCTTGGACGTGAATATGCCAGGTATGACAGGTTTTGAAGTGTGCGCCGCCTTGAAATCTGATACGCAGACATCGAGTATTCCGGTAATCATGTTGACGGCGCTATCAGATGTGCAAAATCGGGTTGAAGGCTTATCTGTTGGGGCGGATGATTACCTGACCAAACCCTACAGCCCCCGCGAACTCATTGCGCGTGTGAATGCGCGTTTGCGTGTGAAAGCGGAGACAGATGACCTGCGTCAGACGAAAGAAATGATTCGGGCCACGATTGAACGCTATGTGGCATCATCGGTAGTAGATCGGCTGTTGCAAAGCCCCGATAGCATCGAACTTGGCGGGCGCTTACAGGATGTGACCGCACTCTTTGCGGATTTGGAGGGGTTCACCACACTGTCTGAGCATACACCACCAGACAAATTATTGAGTATTCTCAATGCCTATCACACGTTGATGGTGAAGATTATTCAACGCTATGGTGGCACAATTGATAAATTTCTTGGGGATGGTCTGCTGGCTTTATATAACACACCCCTTGAACAGGAAGATCATGTCGAACGCGCAGTCAAGTCAGCCTTGCATATTCAAGATGAAATGTATCATTTTCATCAACAATTTGAGCCGGAGTATCAAATAAAGATCAATTTTGGTATTCATACGGGTAAGGCCATTGTGGGGAATGTTGGTTCAGAGAATATCATGAACTTCACCGCAGTGGGCGATACGATCAATGTGGCGGCTCGATTGCAGGGTATTTCGGAAAATGGGCAAATTTTGATTAGTTCTGCGGTCTATAAGCTGGTTGAAGAATTCGCTATAGCCAGGGAACTTGGCTCATTGCAAGTGAGAGGGCGTAAAGAACCGATCATCGCCTATGAAATATCGAACACGATGTTCTAAGGGGTTGGATAGGACTTTGCCCAACCGCTATCTCTCAGTTACTATAGAGTGCATATTCATCAAAAGAAGCGATGCGGGGTAACCAAATGGCTGATTCGCAATCTTTAAGCGATTCTCAGATTAATCACATTATTGAAAGTGTTACACGCGAAATTCAAGGGACATCAGCGCAAACCCGCAGCGCGACCTCACCACCAGCGCCACTCCCAAATATCACACCCGGACGCGGTGACGGCTTATTCCCAGACCCGGATAGTGCAGCAGAAGTCGCGCTTAATGCCTATTATGAATTGTCCGAGATGCCGCTTGAACGCCGTGGCCACATGATTGAGGCAATGCGGGCGATGGCGCGCGAACATGCACAGGTATTGGCACACTTTGCCGCCGAAGAAACCGGGATGGGGCGCGCTGAAGATAAAGTGCAGAAAAATCTGCTGGTCGCGAATAAAACGCCAGGGCCGGAATTTTTGCAGGCCGATGTGAAAACGGGTGATCACGGGTTAATGCTCACGGAAATGGCCCCCTACGGCCTGATTGCCGCGATTACACCGAGCACAAATCCAACCAGTACCATCATCAATAACAGCATCAGCATGGTCAGCGCGGGCAACGCAGTCGTTTTCAACGCCCATCCATCGGCGGCCCAATGCAGTGCGTACACCATTCAACTGATGAATCAAGCGATTCAAAGCGCGGGCGGTCCTGCCAACCTTCTAACGTGTGTGGTCGAACCGACGATTGAATCGGCACAAGCGTTGATGACCAATAAACGGGTGCGTCTGCTGGTCGTCACGGGTGGGGCGGCGGTTGTGCAGCAGGCAATGCGAAGTGGTAAACGTGCGGTCTGTGCTGGCCCCGGCAATCCACCCGCAGTCGTGGATGAAACGGCTGACCTCTGGCAGGCTGGTCGTGATGTGGTGCGCGGTGGCAGTTTTGATAATAACCTCGTTTGCACAACCGAGAAAACCTGCATTGCTGTTGAGACGGTGATCGATGATCTCGTTGACTCGATGACGCGGCACGGCGGGTATCTCATCACATCGTGGCAGTTGCGGCGGCTGATGAAATCTATTGTGGCGGAAGATCGCGGACCGGGTACGTATAGCGTGATGAATCGGGCATTTATTGGCAAGAATGCCAATGTCTTGTTGAAAGAAATTGGTATCAATGTCGGCCCCGAAGTGCGACAGGTCGTGGCGGTTGTCGAACCCGATCATCAACTGGTCTGGTCAGAACAGATGATGCCGATTATGCCCGTTGTTCCGGTGCGTGACGTGAATGCAGCGATTGAACTTGCGGTTGAGTCGGAGCACGGCTTCGGGCATACGGCGGTCATGCACAGCAAGAATATCGACAATATGACTCGCATGGCGCGGGCGATGAACTGCTCCATTTTTGTCAAGAATGGGCCTAATCTGGCTGGGCTGGGCTGGGGTGGTGAAGGCTTCACGTCATTCACGATTTCAACCCCGACAGGTGAAGGTCTGACAACCTGCCGCAGTTTTAGCCGTTTACGCCGCTGTTCGTTGGTTGATGGCTTTCGCATTGTATAGCAGCAATGGCTGATCCCAAGTCTCCTCCGAAAACAAAGCAGCGATCATCGAAGCGTCGGTCTGCCCCTGCCAAATCTCAGGTAGAGCCGACGCCTGTTGTAGATGATTCTCCTGAAGAAACCAATTTGAAAATTGACCCGGCTCTTGCACTGCTGGAGTTCAGCAGTATCGCCGCAGGCATACAGTCTGCGGACGCCATGATCAAGCGATCACAGGTGGGTGTTGTGCATTTAGGGACTGTGCAACCGGGGCGATTTCTTGTGCTGTTAGGGGGTGAGGTTGCTGCTGTTGACGAGGCATTAAAAGCCGGATTGGAAACCGCTGCGGATGCCCTCAACGACCACATTTTTTTGCCCGGTGTACATCCTGATGTGGTGAATGTTCTCGCTGGAAAGCGCAACATAAGCACTGATACACACGCTCTTGGTATCTACGAGACCTATTCTGTGCCAGCAGCGATTCAGGCGGCGGATGTTGGAATCAAAGGCGCGCAAATAGAGCTGATGGAAGTTCGTTTGGCCGATGGCCTGGGCGGCAAAGGTGTCGTGCTTTTTACAGGTAAAGAATCGGATGTGCAGGCCGCGATAGACCTCGCACAACATGCCTTGAAAGCTGGGCAGACTGTGCGTGCGGTGGTCATTCCACAGCTTCACAATGATATAGCGTCTCTACTCAATACCACTACTCGTTTTGGTTCACAATTGAACTGGAGGTCTTAAATCTATGCGATATATTGGTTTGTTTTTTGCTTGTCTGGTGCTTGCGGCGCTGCTGGTTGTCCCTGCTGTGGCGCAAGATGGTGGCGAAGTCGGCTGTGATATGGATGTGCTGGCAGAAGAATTTGAAACCCTCAGCACGCTGCTGCCAACCCTGGATACATCTACAGCAATGATCTTGTTAGATAGCGTTTCTGCCCGGATTGCTGCTGTACAGGCGGCCTGTGCAGAAGGTGGGGACACATCGGACGAAATTCCGCAGTCGCGGGCAGAAGATGGGGCGTTCGTACTTGGCGATCCCGATGCGCCGATTACGGTGATTGAATTTGCCGATTTTCTGTGCCCACACTGCCAGAACTATGAGCCAGTCATTCAGCAAGTCATTGAAACCTACGTCGTGACGGGGATGGCACAATTTGAATATCGCTTTTTCCCGGCGGTAGATCCCACCTATTCGTTTGCGGCAGCGCGGGCGGCGGAGTGTGTTGAAATTCTCAGCCCTGGCTCATTCTGGCTAGGTCATGATACCCTATTTGAAATCGCCAGTAGTGAACGGTTTGGCGACTCATCAATTACCCGGTTTGCAGATGAAATGGACATCAGCGATTCTGCACTGCGTGAATGTATTGAGACGGCGGAACAGGTCGATACGGATACCAGTCTGGGATTGTCATTGGGTGTACAGGGTACACCGGCGATTATGGTGCGTTATGCCGATGGCGTCGAACGGTGGATAGAACTCGATGGCGTGACGTATAACAGGGGCACGGTGCCGTTTGAAGTCATTGCGACGGTGATAGAGGCGGCTCAATAAGTTTGGTGATTCAACACAGGCGGGACAATGCTCTCGCCTGTGCGATTTATAGGGGTTGGATGTGGATGAACAAGCGCTCCGGCAGGAAATTTGCAAAATCGGTCAATTGATGCACACCAAAGGTTTCATCGACGGTACAAGTGGGAATATTAGCGTGCGCCTTGATGATGACCGTGTGCTGGCGACGCCCAGTGGTTTGGCGAAGGGGTTTATGACGCCCGACCAACTGATTATCGTCGATTTTGATGGCAATCGGATAGATAGACCGACTGAAGCAAACGCCCCATTACGCCCGACATCGGAATTGTCGATGCACCTTGAATGCTATCGCCAGCGGGATGATATTGGTGGTGTTGTTCATGCTCATCCGCCCAATGCCGTCGCGCTGACAATTGCTGGTTATGATTTTGCCAAGTGCCTCATCCCGGAAGTGGTCGTTCTATTGGGTATCATCCCCACCGCGCCCTACTCCACGCCATCAAGCACCGAAAATCGCGATGCAATACGCAATCTTGTACGCGAACACGATGCGATTCTACTGGCGTATCATGGATCGTTGACCGTGGGGTCGTCTGTTTGGGATGCGTATCTGCGGTTGGAAAGCGTCGAACATAGTGCCCATATCCTGTATAAAGTGGAAACGTTGGGCGGCCCTAAAGCCGTGATTCCACCCCATCAAGTTGAAAAACTGGTGCGACAGCGTGAAACACTGGGTCTTGCGCGTCCCGGCGATGCGGAGCGCTTTCTTGCGTCGTGTGGCGTGCCGATACAAAATGGCAACGGCGACGATGTAGAAATACACGTCCGCAATATCGTCCGGGAAGCACTCGCAGACTTTTTGGACTAAGCAGTCAAAATGACGGCCCGGAACGTGAGCGAGACTCGCCGACTGCGTGTGATGTGGCGTCCTTCAAAAAAGTCCGTTTTTCGTGCTGGAATACCGTGCTTCCAATCATAGCGGGCAGCCCCCTGCATCACGACGAGACTACATGGACAAAGCAGCACAGGAATATGTTCATGTGAATAAATATGGCTAAATTCCATCACACACGATGATCCGAGGCTCACTGACAATATCGTGTCTCTGAAGCACGGTTCACAATCGACGTGCGGCGCAATGCCTTGACCCGGTAAATACTCGTTCACAATCACTTGATCGGGCACGACTGCGATGTAACCTTTGCGATTGAGTCGCTCTGCCAATGCCTGTGCCCAATCGGGTAGCGTGCCTAATTGCATAGAGTGGTCAATGGCACGGTTGCGGTAATCATAACGATAGCCATAATGCTGCACACGTCGGCGGAAATCATCCAACCACCGTTCACTATCGACCTGCCGTAACAATTCATCATGTTCTTCGCCAGTGAGGAAATTGGGCTCATAAATCAGACCCGGAATATGGCGCATGACAATCTCCAAAACTACCTTATCTGAATTCAGAACTTATGTTCTGATTGTATCAGAAGTTTCTCCCCGGGACAACGATGATTTGTACTTGACGCTCCTATCCAGTTCCTGTAGAATGTCCGTTGTTGGCCCCTTCGTCTAGCGGCCTAGGATGCCACCCTTTCAAGGTGGAGACACGGGTTCGAGTCCCGTAGGGGCTACTAACCAACAGGAGATTGCGCCCCTGTTGGTTTTTTTATACAATGTAGGACTGGCGGAGACGCCGAACATCTCTAAAAAATATTGTTCCCGTTCCTATTTTTTAGGGGGATGCTCATGGCTGAACCATCAGTGGCGTTTCCAATTATCACAGTGCGTGGCACACCATATGAATGCGGTAAGCAATATGGCGAAGCCGTCGCAGACCGCATACACCAGAATCTCAACACCTATTTGCGCTTGTTTGAGCACGCACCTCGTTTAACCCGCGAGGCGGCAGCAGCCAAAGCGCGCACCTTTATTCCTACAATCGAACAATTTAATCCCGATTTTCTCGATGAAATGCAGGGTATAGCCGATGGCGCGGGGCTGATACTCGACGATATTTTGATGCTCAATACCCGCACTGAGTTGTTGTTTAATACCGGACAACATGAATGCACATCACTCGCCGCACTACCGCCCGCCTCCAACGGCAGCGTCTGGCTGGCACAGAATTGGGATTGGTATACCGCCATGCTGCCGTATGTGATGGTGCTGCGTGTTGAACAGGATGACAAACCCGCAATTACGATGCTGGTTGAAGCGGGTCAAATTGGCAAAGCGGGTTTTAATGACAGCGGTGTGGGGCTGTGTATCAATTGGCTGGAAGTCAATTATCAGCAGCACGGCGTACCCTTGTTGATGCTCTGTCGGGAAGTGCTCAATCAACCCGAAATTGGCAGCGCGATTGATGCAGTATATAGACGCCCGCGCGCCTCAGCCGGTAATTTTTTGATCGCCCACAGCAGCGGCTTCGCGATTGATCTGGAAATGACGCCGGATGATGTCGATTTTATTGAGCCGGAAGGTGGGATTCTCGTCCATAGTAATCACTATGTCTCGCCGCGCCTGCGCCCGTTCGATAACAGTTTTCGCCATCAAAATGGAGACAGCATAGTTCGACGCCAGCGTGTCACCAACTTCTTGCGGCGTGAGTCGGGACACATTGATCGCAATATCA
>CAZTLI010000042.1:0-20006 GCA_964614375.1 uncultured Anaerolineaceae bacterium | reverse complement strand
TTTGAATGGTAAGGCGGTTCGGTAAAATCGACTGGAATTCTTCGTCTACATCGACGAAGAGCAGCGAAATGATCACGTCCACATAGTCGCCATCCTGAATGGCATAGGCCACACTGGTCAAACGATCCATCGGCACAGCGACACCGACGCGGTTACGCGGCAAGATAATCGCCGCATCCGAGCCATATTCCGCAAGTTCGGCGATGTTGGGCGCGATTTGCGGGCGCAGGACGGGCGCTTCCCGGAAAATGGGCACACGGGCGATCTGCCCAATGACATCTGCCGGGTCGGAGATGAGACCTTCCACTGGCGCTAATTCTTGTGGCCACTGGCGCACATCAATCGAGTTAGGCGTAATTTCGGCCCCACGCGGGATGTTTTGCACTGCAATCACAACCGGAATGGTGCTGACTGTAGGCACAGCCGTGTTGTTGGCTTGCGCCCCATTGCCGCTTGGTGCAGCGGTATTCTCAGTTCCAGGTGCGCGTGTTGCTGTTGTTTGTTGCGCTGGCTGTGAACTCAAAAGCACCGCCAATACAACACCGACGACAATGACAACAAATGCAATAATAATCAAAATGCGAAGATTACGTTGCATAAAATCCCTCCGTCAGGATTCAGGTAAGTCCTGCTGACTGGGTAAAATCAGCCAGTTGGGGTTATAAGCATAACTAACTGTTAAGTGTAGCCTAACGTCCACAATTGTCAATCAGGCAGATATTCCTAATGCTTAATCCGCCGATAATTCAATGCGGATAGTGGTGCCTTCGGTTTCGGAACTGGACACAGCGATTGAACCGCCGACCAAATCCATTTTTTCTTTTAGCGTCAAAATACTGGAGGTGCGGGCGTCTTGATGACCCTCTTCCCCACTGCTTTCGTTAAAAATCGCCTCAGCGTCGAACCCGCGCCCATCATCTTGCACCGTGATGCGAATGGGTGAACCCGACATATCCAATTTGGCATTCATTTTGGTCGGGCTGGCATAATCACGCGCCATGACCATCAAGTCCTGAATACTACGGAAAATGAGCACTTCACGATGGTTTTCGAGGCGGCGCTCATCATTAGTAATATCAATCTCGACCTCAATATCATTCTTGGTGGCGAACGATTTTGCATAGGTGCGAACGGTTGCCGCGACGCCGAGGTCGTCCAGCATCATCGGGCGCAAATCGAAAATAAAATCACGCACCTTTTGAAAGGTGACACTGGCTGCGGATTTGAGGTTATTGAGTTCGTCCGCCGCGCGTTCGGGATTACGGTCAAACAGGCGCTGGCAAATCTCGGCCTGCAAGATGAAATTGGTGAGCGATTGGGCGGGGCCATCGTGCATTTGTCGTGCGAGTTTTTGGCGCTCTTCTTCCTGTGCCTGCACAATACGGATGATGTTGCTGGTTTGACGACTGCCGCCTTCTTCGCCGACCAACTCCTCATCTAGCATTTCCACACCTTGAATATTGGCAAGCACGTCCGAAAGAATAGTTTGTTCGTGTTCGAGTTGTTGGTAATTGGCTTGAAATTTTTCGAGCTGTCCGCGCATCGTGGCGAGGCGGAAGCGGGCGTCCAGGGCTTCGTTGTATTTATCGCGAATATCCTGACGCGGCACCGTATCGAGGTTATCCTCAATGGTCCGCAGTTCCGTCGCCAGGTCAGAATTACGCTGTTGTTCGCGGTCTACCATTTGCTGCGTTTGTTCGATTTGTGCTTTGATCTCGCCCATTTTGCGCCGGATGCCGCTGAGTTCCGCGCTCACCAGGCCGATCATTTCGTCTCTTGGATTACTTTCAAGTAGTTCGTCTCTGTCCATCAGATTGTTGACCTATTCTACAGCACGACATTCGGCTAATGATTAATACGCACCCACCCGCGCCGGATTGCGGCGACAGCAGCCTGGGTACGGTCTTCAACGTTCAGCTTGCGTAAGATAGATGTCATGTGATTTTTGACCGTTTGTTGGCTGATGCCGAGTTCCATTGCAATTTCTTTGTTGCTCAAGCCATTGGTCACTTGCTGCAAGATTTCCATTTCGCGCGGGCTAAGTGGCACAAGGTGCTCTTCCGAATCGACCATATACGAACCGCCGATGGATTCAACGTGTTCATTAATCCATTCATCAAGCTGGCGTTTGTTCATACGTTTGTTATCAACCACATACATGCCCGACGCCACATCGCGAATAATGGGAATTAAATCATCGGGTGTAATTCCTTTAGGGCAATAGGCGGATGCGCCTAATCGCATGGTGTGCAGCACCTGTTCCTCATCGTGATAAGCGGTCAGCATGACGATAGCTACATCAGTTTGTTCGGATTTTAACGCGCGTGCCACCAATAACCCGTTCATAGAAGGCAGGTTGACATCGAGCAAAATTACATCTGGCTTCAGATTGCGCGAAGCCTTCAGCGCTTCCCGCCCGTCTTCACACTGCCCCACAACAACGATGTCATCCGCCAGTCGATTGAGTGCGCGGTCAAGCCCTTCGCGGAAAAATTGATGATCATCCACAATCAATACGCGCACTTGATTAAGAGGCCTGGGGCGCTCAGTCAGATTGCCCATAAGTCTCGCGGTCTGGACAACCTGCCCCTTCAACAGATTGTCGGATGCCGCTCCCCCTTTCCCGAAACTGCTTATACGGATAAAACCGGGTCGCTTTTACAGCAAACGCCGTTTGCTTACAGGCAGTATACATCTAAAATGCTAAACACCGCAAGAAAAGCCGATGACAGAGCCATGCCAGTTGAGCCGCAAATTTTGATACCTCCAACACGATTTTCTTAGATACTTCATTGATAAATGCAGTACAGTAGGCAATAGATTGTTGGGATAACTATATCTATGGAAATGAACCACTATCCCTTAATATTGTAGGTGAATTTGGCTAAAGTAGCATAAAGTAAGCGTTTGGGAATTGATACTTTCGCAAAGTGAGGGGCACTTGGAGCGAATTGAACATAATCGGTTACACTATTATCGCTGCGATACGCTGTCCGCTGTCAAACATGGTCTGTTTACCCGACATGGGGGTGTGAGCGCCGAACCCTGGTCATCGCTCAATATGGGGGGTACTGTCGGCGATGACCCGGAAGCAGTACGCCAGAATCATGAGTTAATGTATGATGCTTTGAATGTCAATCGGGCCAGAGCATGTAGTGTGTGGCAGGTGCATGGCGCGGATACCGTGGTGGCGAATAATCCAATACCCGGACGCAGTTGGCTGGCGCGGGCCGATGCCCTTATCACCGACCGTCCCGATACGCCGCTGGTGATGCGCTTTGCAGATTGCACACCCATTCTGTTATATGACCCGGTTCAAGGTGTCATTGGCATGGCACATGCGGGTTGGCGCGGCACTGTGCAAGGTGTCGGGCATCGAACTGTCCAGACGATGGTGGATATGTATGGCTGTAAACCCGTGAATATACGGGCGGTCATCGGCCCCAGCATTGGTCCCGATAGTTTTCAGGTTGGTGAAGAGGTCGTGGCGGCGGCATACACTTATTTTGGCACAGCAGCCGGTCTGTTTCGCCGCGATCCGACGGACAGCACAGCGTATTTTGACCTGTGGGCAGCCAATCGCCTCGATTTGCAACGTGCGGGTGTCGAACAAATCACCATTGCGGGGATAGATACCTATCAACGAACGGATGACTTTTTTTCTCATCGTGCCGAAAAAGGGCGTACAGGACGGTTTGGGGCCGTGATTTCGTTATGATGCGTACACGCGAACAGCAAATCGCCGAAGGTGTGGCGCACGTTCAGGCGGTGATCGCTGCGGCCTGCGCGCGGGTCAATCGCGATCCGTCCGAAGTGACACTGGTCGCCGTCAGCAAGACCCACCCGGCAGCGGATATTCTGGCAGCGGTGGCGGCGGGTGTGCGACATTTTGGTGAAAATCGCGTAGAAGAAGCTGCAATCAAGTGTCCAGAAGTAAATAAACATCTGGATATTCCCGTTGTCTGGCACATGATTGGGCACATTCAAAGCCGTAAAGCCAGGGATGTGCCATCTTTGTTTCAGGTGGTGCATTCAATCGACAGCCTGAATTTGGCGGAAAAGTTGTCACGCAGTCTCGCGGAATCCGGGCAAATACTTGATGTGCTTGTGCAGATCAATGTGTCTGGCGAAGATAGCAAAAGCGGGTTGGAAGCGGTCAATTGGGAACATCATGCGACTGTGCGGCAGACAGTCAAAGAGACCATACAACAGATCGCGACTCTATCGGGTTTGAATGTGCGCGGTTTGATGACGATGGCGCCAATAGTTGATGATGCAGAACAGGTGCGACCTGTGTTTGCGAGTCTGGCGAGACTGCGGACAACGTTGAGTGAGGATTTGCAATTATCGCTGCCGGATTTGAGCATGGGTATGACCGACGATTATCCGGTAGCCATAGAAGAAGGCGCGACGCTGATACGAGTCGGACGCGCGATTTTCGGAGCACGTAACTAAGATGAGGAGTATTGAATATGGGTAGTATACTATACCTTGTACTGTGGATCGTGTGGTTGATTTTTCTGGCGCGGGTGATTCTAAGCTGGATACCAACCATTGATCGCAGCAATCCAACGGTTGATAAGCTGGTGCAGTTCATTTATGACTTCACCGAACCTGTGCTGCGCCCAATCCGGCAGGCACTGCCCGCTACCGGGCCAATTGACTTCAGTACATTAATTGTGCTGGTCGTGATTTCGCTGCTGATGCGTTTGGTCTAGTATCAAACAGTTTGTATACTGTGGATGTCCTATCCCGTTGTGGATGGGTTATCGTTTGCTGCCTCATCACCCCTGTGATGGGGTTTTGTTGCTGCGAGCTATCACACGAATCAGTCTTCTGTGTTATATTATAAATCAGCGTGAAAATGTGGACGTTGATAGCAGCGTCACGCATACAGATGAGGGCATTTGATTATGGCAAATCGCAAATTTGAAATTACCGACGCTAAAGGTGGTGCCGCCTTCACGGTGCGAGTCGTGACGCGCGCGACCACGACCGAAATTGTCGGCAAGCAAGAAGATGGGTCGATTAAGATTCGGCTTGTGGCATCGCCTGCGGGTGATCCCAGCGCCAATGAAGAACTCATTAATTTCCTGGCTAAAAAGCTCGGCGTGGAAAAGAAAAAGATTGAGATTGTCGCGGGGGGAGAAGGTCGCGATAAACTCGTCAGCGTAGAGGGGATAACCACCGACGACCTGGAAGGCAAACTCGTCGGTGATGATGCCGGTTAACCCACAATTGTATAGGCAGTGGCATGGTCGTATCAGTACGATGGTTATTGGGTATCATCATTGGTGGATTGTCACTTTTTGTAGCGGCATGTGCCCCAATTGATGTGACAACACCTATACCCACGCAAGTTTTGATTCCAGCAACCGCCACATTCACGCCGCTGCCCATAACACCCACAATTACACCAACAGCATTACCCGCGCCTGCGGATGTATTCGCAACAGCGACATCGGCGGCGGCGTTGCAAGCCTTTGATGTGCCTATTAATCCTGCTCTAGTACAACAGGCTATTACGCATCTGGCGACCACTTTGGCGATTGATACATCAGTGATTCAGGTTGTACACATCGCAGCGGCCCAATGGTTGGATGAGTCTTTGGGTTGTATACAGAGCAGGCCGCCGCGTTTGCAGCGCGCGATTGATGGTTTCGCGATTATTCTCGTTATTGGACGGATGCAGTATACGTATCATACGGATACTGTGGATCAAGTACGGCCTTGTGGGAGAGGTGAGGTGCTCAACGGCGAGATACTGCTATCGCTTGACCCGGTTGGCGCAGAATTGTTTGGGCTGGCGCAGCGGCGTGTCGGACAGGAGTTGGATTTACCCGTCCGGCGCGTTCGTTTGGTCGATATTCGTCCGGTCATCTGGACAGATAGCAGCATGGGCTGCCCCCGCGCCGGGCAAACCTATACCGACATCACAATTGATGGGTATCGTATCGAAGTGGCGGTAGGCGATACCTCGTATATCTTCCATACTGATGCAGATCGCCTTGTTGCTTGCGACCCGGAAGATGAACAACTTCCATAGTCGATGACGTAAATGGCCTCTTCTAAACCACATAGGGCTGGGGCGCTCATGACGAACGCCTCATTTTTATGCAGGGGCCGGTAAAGCCTCGCCAATCTTGATTTGCAGGTTGGATAGCGCGCGTTGAGCAGCGTCCCGAACCGCTTCGTGGGGGTCGAATAATGCCCGATAGAGCCTATCGACGTGTACGACGATACCCAATTGTCCGATAGTTGTTATCGCGAGATAGCGGATTTGTGCATCGTCGTCTTGCGTCGCCATTCGCAGTAAATCGTCACCGGTGACATCTTTGGGGATACCGTCACCCTGACTCAATGCCCACTGATTGAGCCAGGGCAGTGATTCGGCGCGTGGATAGGCGCGTGTGCCCTGCCGAACGCCCGTGTCGAGGTCAGCAAAGACCTGCTGCGCGGCAGAACGAACATACCACTGCTCATCTTCCAGAAATACACGATAAATGCTGTTAATCGCCCATGCAGTGCGGATACGACGTAAGCCAAACACGGCGGCGCGCCGCAGCATCATTTCATCGTGACTTATGGCATCGTATAAAACCGGGTAGCCTTCGTCGGGAATTGCAGCGAAAGCTTCAGCTACAGCTTGTCGTAGATGTTCATCGCCAGTCGTCAGCGCGTCAATCATCGCTTCCAGTGCCTCTTCTGTGCCAATAGCGCCCAGACCCATCCCAGCGGCAAGCTGCACATCCGCATCGCTATCATTCAGCATCTGCACAAGATCGGGCAGGCTGTCTTCGTCTTGCATCGCGCCCATGCCCAGGCAAGCTAAACGACGCACATCGGGATTGGCGCTGCGAAGGGCGCGTTTGAAGATAACCAGCGCGCTACTGTCCCGTATGCTGACCAATGCCGCCGCCATTCGTTCCCGAATCAGGGGATATTGATTGGTCGCGACGAATAAATTGCCGAGCTTTTTGAGTAAATTTGCGCGCCATGCAGCTTGCGCGCCCGCAAAGCGTAACCAATGCGCGATTGCCAGTGTATTACTCTGGAGCATATCTTCCGGTGCAGCGAGGCGAATTTCGACTGCCGTATCAATCTCCGCCCGGGTCGCCGCATAGCCAATCGCCTGTACCCACGCTGGCTCAAGGGCTTTTTCTTCCAATAAATCCGGGTCATTAACCAGCAGTCCACTCGCGAGATAAGCCGCAAGCAGCGAATGGCGGAATTGGCAGCGCCCACCACGATAACGAATGACCACTCCGGCTTTGATGAGATCGTTTATCAGCTTGTCGTTGTCTTTGCGTAACTGCCGCGCCTCTTTGGTATCGGGTAGGACGGCCTGGACAGTTTGCGTCGTTCTGGGATTGGCTTCGACGATTCCTTCGGTTTCCTCAAATAAGGAATCGAGGTTATCGTCGGCATCATCCGGGTCGTCATCCAGCAGCGCATCAAAATCGGCATCATCATCTTCCGTCGCAGCCGATTGCAGTGTGCCCGTGTTTCCAGTTGTAGAGGTCGGCACGTCTACGCCTGGCCTGCCCAACGCCAGTTCCGCGAGACGGTCTGCCGTGATGAAGCCTTCATCGAGTTGTAAGGCGGCGGCGCGCTGGATTTGGGGCAGCTTGTCGTTGATGTCTGGCATCAATTTTTCGAGGTAGGTTTGTACCCAGCGATCCATCTGACCTTCATCGTCGCCATGTTCAAAGCCATACCAGACTTTAAGTGTGAGTTCAAACGGGGATAGTGAACGACTCCCCGCACGTACCATAGCGATTTGGTTTTCGTCGGGTTGTGGTGTGCGCCGTTTACCCGTGAAATCACTCCAATTTCTGGCGATCATTTGCGTCAGTTGTTTGCTGTCCTGATCATGAAATGGACGTAGATAAACGGCGGTCAGTCCCGCGCGCAGTAGGGCGCCATGCCCTGTTGGAGAGCCAGTGACGATGATGAAGTTACGCTCATATTGGGCGATGAAAGCCTGTAACCAGTTGAGTTTTTCGTGTTGTTCATGCACGGGCAGTTCATCAAAGCCATCAATCATAATCAACATTTGGCCTTTATTGAGGCGTTTATAGATATTGCGCGGCATGGTTTTAGAAGTCACGCGCGAGACCTGCGATTGCAATGCGCGCACAAGAGGTTCTGCCGGGTCAACCTGACTGCTGGACGCTGCCCGTCGTAGATTGATGTTGGCGATGTGAATATACAAGGGGGCGAAACGTCTAAAAGTCGTTCCAACATGACTTTCTGCTTCTGCATCCGGGTCGAAATCTTCGCCGCGTTCTTCGGCTAAGCGTTCACGCGCGCGTTGCGAGATAAACATGCGTTTTTTGACTAAATCCGCACGTTCTTGATTGGACAGTCCTGCTTCTTCGGCATCGAGTTGTTCTTGAACTTTGTCTTTAGGTGGTGTGAAATCGACTCGCCCCAAAGCCCACAGCGCAATCGTATGAAGGGCAGTCGTGCGTCCACTCCCCGCCGGCCCGATGAGCGCAATATTGCGGTCACCTTTGCCCAGCTCTTCAATCGACATCGTTTCGACATTGTAGGGTGCGAGGAGGTAGGGCAGGTCGGGTGTGTGTGGGATGACGTGGTAAACCGAATGGCGCACATCATCTTCGTCTAAGGGCATCGCCAGTTCGGGCGCGGGGATGAACCGCGGTTCGACCAGAATATCGGGCAGGTCAATCACTTCGCCAGCGAGATGTTGGGCATTGATGGCCTTGGACAGGTCTTTGAGATAACGCACATCGGCGCTTTGTGTAGCCAATGTCTGTGCAGTGGTCGCGCGTCGGCCTACTGCCTGTCGTGCGGCTTGCAGCAGGGGTATGGTGCGATAAATCACATAGCCAGACACCAGCCCGGCGGCATAGCCGATTCCAAAATTGCGCGCATCAAACTCAAAGCCCATAAGTCACTCCTATGCAGTGGTTAGCGAACAGCCTTTCAGCTATCAGCTCAATGTGTTTCAACTCAGGCTATTCAGCGGGTCATTCCATAATTCAGCACGTAATTATGCTGGCCTGTTTAATATAGTATAACGTGAATTTTGAAGCGGTATGACGCGAGTTTTTAAGGGATTTTTGCCTGGTACACCTTTATCACGGGCAAAGAATACGTTCACAATTTGGGCAATACACCAATTCCTCTGCGCGGCGCACTTGCTGCTCAATGGTGGTTGTGATGCCAATTCCGCAGATACCGCAGTTCTGGCCTTTGAGAAGGGCCACCGGTTGATTGGCCTTGCTTTTCCGTAAACGGTTATAGAGCTTAAGACTATCAGCAGATACGTCCTTTAGTGCGCCTTCACGTTTGATTTGTTGTTCAGCGATTTCTGCTTCCAGTTGTTTCTTTTCGGTCAGGAGTTCGCGATGTTCGGTTTCCCATTGACTGACGATGTTATCCAGTTGTGTTTGCGCCTCATCTACAACGGCCTCTGCCTCTTCAACGGCGACCATCGCCTCTAATTGACGGTCTTCAAGTTCGGACTGCCATTTCTTAAGCGAAGCGATTTCATTTTGCATGTCTTGCAGTTCTTTAGGAATTTTCACCGTACCACTGTAGAGCCGGTCTTCCGTGGCGCGTGCTTTGCTGGTTGTTGATTCAATTTCATGCTCTATATCACGCACTTTTTGCTGAAGAGGTTTTAAGGCAGTTTGGGATTTCTCCAAGCGTACCCGGGCACTAACGACAACCTGATTATCTTCTATTGCCTGGGCGATTTCCCCCAGACGTTTCTGGTTACGCAGGATGTGGATGTCAATCGTTTGCAATTTATAAAGTGCCTGTGCTTGCGACATGATGTTTGCACCTTTACTGGCAACTGAGAGAAGATGCTATACAATGGTGACAGGGTGCGGTATGGTCTGGATATGGGCTATTGTATTCGATATTGCGCCCCTTGCCTAATCGTTAACCAGGATGGATTTCATGCAATATATCATTCATATCACACCTGCCGAGTGGCGCTGGGTGGTATCGGTAGCGATTGTATTGGTGCTCGTAGCGTTTGCACCGTTTGTGTGGGTCACGTTAAGCGGGACTGCGGGTGATCAGTGGCAGTTTATGGGGGTGCTGCATGATTACCAGAATGGGGCGGCCTATCTATCGAGCATACAACAGGGTGGTGACGGCAACTGGTTGATTCAATTTTTGCATACACCTGAAGTTCATGATGGCGCATTGACAAATCCGATCTATACGCTCCTGGGGCATGTGACGCGCCTGATTACAGGATTGTCACCATCATTGGTCTTTGTCGTGTTTCATGTGGCGCGGGTGGCGGCTTCTCTGTTTATGTACATCGCGATTTATCAACTTGGGGCAAGCATCTGGAATAGGCTGCGGACGCGACGCATATTTTTCATCCTCGCGTCGGTTGGCGCCGGGCTGGGCTGGTTGATGGCCTCATTGACTGAAAATGTATCGTATGCCGATTTGTCGCTGCCACAGGCCTTTCCATTTCATAGTACGTTTATCAATGTGCATTATCCGCTGACGATTGCGTGTTTGGCGCTGCTGCTGAGTATCTTGATTCCAACATTTGTACCCGGCAAGGACGATAAACCCAGTTTCCGTAATGGCGGCATCTTCATCTTCATCTTGAGTTTAATTATCGTTTTTATCTACCCGGAAGCAAGTGTGCCGCTTGTCTTGACGGTTCTGATTTATGTTTGTCTGTCATGGTATCGCGAACGCAAATTTGAGACTCGGGCCTGGCGGTGGGCGGTGTGGATTTTTGTGCCGACACTGCCAGTGCTCATCTATGACCTGATTGCAGTGGCATCGAATCCGGCAATGGGGACGTGGTTTTCGCAGCAGGTTACGCCGGCACCAGACCCGTTGAGTCTGGCGATTGGGTTAGGCTGGCCTTTGTTGATTGGGATCCCCGGTTTGTATCGCGGGCTTCGGCGTTTTTCACCCGATGGCGACCAGTTGATGCTGTTGCTGTTCGGGATTATGCTCGTGCTGCTCTATGTTCCCGGTCATATTCAAGCCCGTTTTGCTGTTGGGATGCTGCTGCCTGTGGCTTATTTTGCCACGCGGGCACTGGAAGATTATTGGTTCAAACGCTGGTCACCAGACCGGCGCTATTTTGTGCTGGCATTGACGGTGCCATTAATTGCCGCAAGCCAGTTGTTTGCGTTGTTTGTGCCTGTTTCGCCGTTATTATATGGTCGTCCACAAGAGTCGCGCGGTATTTTGCTCGAACGTGATTACCTCTATGCGTTTGAGTGGTTGGATACCCGTGTCCCGGCAGGCGTCGTCGTGTTGACCGCGCCCAACGTGGGGACCTGGCTGCCCGTGTGGTCACACGCAAGGTCGGTTTATGGACACCCTGAGCAGACACTGGGCGCGATAGACAAACGCCGTGCGGTATTAAACTGGTATCACACCGATGATATTACCGAGTGCGAATCGCTGTTAAATGGTGATTACAGCTTCCATCCTGACTATGAATACACGGTGTCGTATGTCATCGTTGGCCCCGAAGAACGGGTTTTGGGGGATGTGATGTGCGCGACGCTGATGCGTCCGGTTTATCGGCGGGGTAGTGTGACCGTATATGCACCCTAGATGTTTGCGCTACGTTACCTGTGGATAGAGAGCAGCGATACCCATGTTATTTTCGCCCAGACCACGTAAGCGACGGCGTCTACAATTACGTATATCGGAACGGCGCTTACTCTTAATGGCGGGCGACGCGGTTGCAATCGTGTTTGCGGTGTTGATTGCGCTCTATGTATGGTCGCGGGTCGCCGCAAGGCCGTTTACACTGGAGTTTGTGCTGCCACAGAGCTTCTGGTTTTTTATCCTCACGGGACTATGGTTTTTCCTCGCGAGTGGCAACGATTATTATGAACTGCGCCTCGCATCCAGTCGGGTCGGGTCTTTACAGCGGCTGGTGGTCATCACTTTGCAGATGCTGGTGGTTTATCTGGTGGTATTTTTCCTATCACCGCGTGATGCGCTGCCGCGATTGTTCATTTTGTATTATGGCGTGGCGTCGTTCGTGCTGGTGGCGTTGTGGCGGGTGGCAAATCCGGTGCTGATTGGTTGGGCCAGTGAACCGCGTCGTGTATTGGTTGTGGGTACAGATTGGGCGTCACAGAGCATTATCGAGGCGATGCGTTCGCAAGCCCCCGATTCGTATGACATCAAAGGGGTCATTGGCGAGACGGCTCAAGATGTGGGGAGGACGATTGGCGACGTGGGTGTCATTGGCGTGGGCAGCGATTTGCTGAATTTTGTCATGCGTGACCGAATCAGTGAATTAATTGTGACTTCGACCCGTGAATTGACAGGGGACACATTTCAGGGTGTGATGGACGCCTATGAACGGGGTGTGGCGATTGTGCCGATGCCCATCCTGTATGAACGGTTGACGGGTCGGGTGCCTGTCGAACATATCGACAATAGCTGGGCGGTGGTGCTGCCGATTGGCGGTACATCCATATTCAATCCCTATCCGTTGTTGAAACGGCTGATGGATGTCACGCTATCAACGTGTGGTATCGTCATCATGCTTACCCTGCTGCCGTTGATTGCGCTGCTTATCCGCCTCGATTCGCCCGGCGGTATTTTTTATACACAAATTCGGATAGGGCTAAACGGACGCCACTATCGAATCATCAAGTTTCGGACGATGGTAGCGGATGCCGAAGCCGAAAGTGGCCCCGTGTTCAGCAAAAAAGATGACCCTCGTGTCACCCGTGTCGGGCGATTTATGCGAAAAACACGCTTTGACGAAGTGCCACAGCTATTGAATGTCCTGCGGGGTGAGATGAGTCTGGTGGGGCCGCGTCCCGAACGTCCTCAGCACGTCCGCAGATTGCAGGAGAAAATTCCCTTCTATCGCACGCGGCACATTGTGCGTCCCGGCGTGACGGGCTGGGCACAGGTGCAGTATGGTTATGGTGAAAATGACGAAGATGCCATGATTAAGCTGCAATACGACCTGTACTATATCCGGCATCAATCGCTGCTGTTGGATATGAGCATTCTATTCCGAACCATCGGCAAGATGATTAAAATGAGCGGGACATGACATAGTGATCAGTCACTAGCTTGTCAGCTATCAGCGCAAAATGCACCCTATTCGCTCAATCAAATCTGGCGATGTTCTGCTCAACACCTTCTATTTCATCATATCGGCGGCTTTTTCGGCAATCATGATGGTCGGGGCGTTGGTATTGCCGCGCGTGACATTGGGCATAATCGAGGCATCCACCACGCGCAATCCCTCGACGCCGCGTACCTGTAACTGTGGATTGACGACTGCCATCGGGTCGCTATCCGGCCCCATTTTGCATGTGCCTGTTGGATGATACAGCGTTTCGCCATGCTGCCGCAGATACTCATGGATTTCATCATCCGACTGAACCGATACGCCCGGCAGAATTTCATCGCCACGATAGGCGTCGAACGCGGGCTGGTGAATCACATGACGTGAGATTTTGATGGCTTCAATCATTGCAGTGACATCGCTCTGGGCAGAAAAATAACAGGGTTGGATTGCCGCGTGCGCGAGCGGATTTCGCGATTTCAATTGAATGTGCCCGCGACTTTGCGGTTGGAGCAGCACACCACCAAACACGAAGCCATGTCCATCTAGCTCTGTCAAGCCATGATCGACGTAGTGAATGGGGCCAAAGATGAATTGCAGGTCGGGAATCGTTGAATCGGGATTTGTGCTGACAAATAGACCGCCTTCACCCACGTTTGAGGTCAACGGGCCTTTTTTGAACAGCAGATACTTGATGATATTTTTCAAACTCTGGGCAGATGCCAGACTCACAGGCTGTTTGCTATACATAAACACACCCGCCGCGACGTGATCCTGCAAATTTTGTCCAACACCCGGTAGTTCCGCCACCATATCTATGCCCATTTCTTGCAAGTGGGCCCCGGGGCCGATGCCCGACAGCAGCAATAATTGTGGTGAATTTACAGAACCGCCGCAAAGAATGACTTCTCGGGTGGCTTTCGCTTCGGTCTTGATGCCGTCATGCACATATTCAACGCCGATAGCCCGTTTACCGTTGAACAACACGCGGGTTGTGTGGGCGCCGGTATGAACTTCCAGATTGGCGCGTTTCATCACCGGCTTGAGGAATGCCACAGCCGCACTGTGACGCTGACCATTTTTCTGCGTGACTTGGAATAAACCGTATCCATTGGGTTCGGGCACATTAAAATCGTCCGCGTGGGCGTATCCGGCCTGTTCCGCCGCTTTTAGGAACGTTCGGGTGAGAATGTTGGGTTCAATCTGGTCAGCGACATTTAAATCGCCACCCACGCCATGTAAGGCAGATGCGCCGCGTTCTTGATTCTGTGACTTTTTGAAATAAGGGAGTACGTCTTCCCAACCCCACCCGGGATTACCCAAATCGCGCCATGTATCATAATCCTGGCGATGTCCCCGAATGTAAATCATGGCATTAATCGAACTTGACCCACCAATCACCTTCCCACGAGGCCAATAGAGCAGGCGATTATTCATATTTGACTGCGGTTCGGTGGCGTAATTCCAATCATATTCCGTTTTGAATAGGGCGGGGCCATAGGCGGCAGGGATGTGAATTTCGCGTTTTTTATCGGGTTTGCCGGCCTCTAGCAATAGCACGCGATGTGCAAGATTAGCACTCAACCGGTTGGCGAGGACACACCCCGCAGAACCCGCGCCGACAATGATGTAATCGTACATTCCCTGTCTCCAAAACAATATTTTTGAATTGTATTACCGTCCAACCCAGTGTAGCACGTTTGATGGATATAGGGTACGGCGCCGAGCCTGGCTGGAATGGTGTTATCCGCCGCCAAAATCGGACATGATGATGAACAACATCGTTAAAATCCATAATGTCGAATAGCGTAAGATGCGACTGTTGCGTGTCTGGGCGGCATAGAGGATGATCGCGATTTGTAGCCCTGCGATGAAACGAAAGATGCCCAGCGGTTCGCGGTAGGTCGAAAAAGGCACAAACAACATGATGAGTGTGTTAAACAGCAGCAAATACCAGTAGACGTGGGGCGGATGCGCCGACCAATCGCGGATTCGCTGCCCGATAACGACAAGCCCCCAGATCGTCGGCAGAATGACAAACGGAAAATAGAGAATGAAAATTACAAGAAATGGCCCTAATCCGCCCTGTGTGTAAATCCGCACGAGACCCATCAACGGTATCAACTCAAAACTGGTTGCGCCACCACCGCCCGACCCAATCCCGAATGTGCCAAAGTGCTGATACAGGATGATTTGCCATATCCCGAACGGCAAACACGCCAGTAACGCAAACAGGACTGCGCGCTGCCCGTGTCGCTGCCAGAGGAAGTACAGGGCATACCCGATGACGAACAACACCGTCGTCTCTTTCGCCAGCACTGCCAGCGCGAAAATGACGGCGCTCCACATCCATCTATCCCGTTGTGCGAGCCAGATAGCGACTAATGCCAATCCATAGGCCAGGGGTTCAGCCATACTCAGGCGTACCGACCCCATAATCGCCAGCGATAGGCCATAGCCCACGCTGTACCAGGGACTCATCCCCTGTGCTTTGAGCAAGGCGACCAGGGCGGCTGTACCGCCCGCAACCGCCACGATATTGATGCTAAGGAAAACAATCGGCAGCCACGATGCTTGCCCAAACGCCAGCAATCCGCCCAGCGCGGGCAATAATATCCGCTGGAAGCGATAAGCAGGCACATCAATGGATTGCGCTGCATTGGCTGGATCACGGGCGATATAGAAATTGAACTGCCCATCATAGCCTTCTTCCGTATAGATAAAGTCATCCGGGTTTGTGCTGTAATTTGAACCCAACGTGACTAAAGCCTGTGGATGTTGGAAATGAATCATGATGACGATGGCATACATCAGACATACCAACGGGATAATGACAACAGGTTGGAAGAGGTTCAGTGGGCGTGTTTTAGACATTGGCGGTAATATCCTTTCATTGCGACTGTCATTGTACAACGGAACGGGACTCATGCGCTTACAAACGATGATACTTGCGCTGTGTGTGCTGGTTATGACCTATTTTGTGTCGCTTGGCGCGACATTTAATGGGGTACTGTTGACCGATTTTAAGGTATTTACACTTGGTCTCATGGCTGTACTGGTCATGCTGTGGTGGGTCGTGCGCTGGCGCCGTGGGTGGTTGTGGCATGTGACTGTATTAGACCGGGTGATTCTGCTGTGGATAGCGGCTTTTGTACTGTCGCTTGGCGCGAATCCAGAAACATGGCGGCGCTCTGCGATTGGCCTGTGGTATGTCGGGGTGTATATCGGTGTGTGGTACGCGCTGCATGATGTGCTGGCGAATCGGGCTGTCCGAAAAGACATCCTGATTGATGCCCTGTTGATTGCCGGGCTGGTGGTCATTGTCTTCGGTTATTGGCAAATGACCAATGCCCTATCGCAATCGACAAACCTCTTAGCAGTGCGACCTGTGAGTCTGCTCGGCAATTCCAATGCGCTGGGCGCGTTTCTGGTGGTGCTGACACCATTTGCCTATGCCCGGTCACGGACCGCGCGCCTGCCTGTGGGTCGAACCGTTATGACGGTGTATGCGCTGCTAGCGGCGCTGCTTTTGCTGATGACATTTTCGCGGGGCGCATGGTTGGGACTGGTTGCCCTGGTTGTGAGTTATCTCGGTTTACAACTGTATTCACGGCAATTGCTGTCTTTTACGGCACTAAGGGCCTGGTGGGGCACACAATCACGGCGGATGCAGATGGTGACAGGTGTGGGCACAGTCGCTGTGATAGTTGCAGCAGTCGCAGCAATCGCGCTGTTCATCCAGTCATTCACGATTGGCGGGCGGTCAACCGATTTACGCCTGCCGATTTATCAATCTGCCATTGAACAGTTTGGTGCGAGTCCGTTGTTTGGCAATGGATTATTCACATTCGGGCGCGGATTAATTGCGGACTGGTCGATGCCCCCGAATCAACCGCACGCTCACGCGCATGACATACCACTCAATATCGCCGCAGAACTCGGATTAGTTGGGTTAGCCGCCTTGGGCGCCACACTCTATCTGATTTATCGGCGGCTACGGGACAATATACAGGCAGCTATATTTTTGTCGTCACAAATTACGTTGTTTGCGTCCATTGCAGCGGTGGTCGGTTTTGGGGTGCATCATCTGGTGGATATGCCCGCGATGATGCCCGCTATCGCTTTGACTGGATTGTTGGCGCTGGTGCTGGCGACTGCGCCAACCGAACCTCAACCGGTGACGTTACGGGTTCGGCGCGTCGGGCATATCGGAGCATTGGGCGTGCTATGGCTAGGGTTGATTGTCACTGGTTTGTGGAGCAGTAGTCTCTATCGTCAATATATCGGCGTGCTGCAAGACGCGGTTAATGAGGGCGATTATGTGGAGGCGGCGCGACGGTTGCAGCCCATCATTGATGCTGACCCGTCGCTGGCGATACTTCACATGGAACAGGGTTTTCTATTTGGTATGGCGGCAGCAGATCACGATGTCGAGGCTATGCGGGCGGGAATCGCGGCCTATGCGCGTTTCCTCGAACTTGAACCGAGTCATGCGGTGTCGTGGGTGAATGTGGCGGCATTGCACTGGCAGCGCGGTGATCGGGATACAGCCGTGTTCGCGATGAGTCGCGCCGTGGTGCTTGCGCCGGATGAACCCCTGTTCCAGCGCAATCTTCAGGCATACAGCGGTATAGGCGATGCTATAGTGCAATATGAGCCGGACGATATCACGCTGATTGATTACGAACGCGGCATTAGTTTTGGGCGTTTTCAGTATCTGCGCGAGGTGATTGCACGGCAGTTCCTGCCACAAGTTGGTTACGCGGCGATAGAGAGCTAAACGCAAAGTCGCGATGACACGCAGGTCGCAAAGGGATAGTTGTAGGGGTGATTCGCGAGTCGCCCGCAAATCACGCGATTGATTATTGGAACAATCAGATTGGGGCATGACGATGGGGTTACGAAATCTGACGATAGAACGGGTGATGTTTGTGACGCTGTTCGCGCTGATTTTCGCGATGGCGACGCGCATCCCGATTGATACGGATACATGGTGGCATATACGCAGCGGCGAATACATCCTCACCAATGGCACAATTTATGCCGACCCGTTTTCACATACGTTTGCGGGTGAACCCTGGGTTAATCATAGTTGGGGGTCGCAAATTGTGATGACGCTGGTTTGGCGCGCTGGTGGCAATGCAGGCCTCGCATTGTACACGGCGGTATTGGCGACGGCGGGCATGGCGATGGTCTATCGCGTGTGCAGTGGTAACGTGTATGTGCGGGCGTTTGTGCTGGTACTGGGTGCGGCGACGGCGGCAGTGTTCTGGTCGGCACGTCCACAGATGATTAGCTTTTTCCTCAGCACCGTGATTCTGTATCTGCTGTATAGCTACAAACGCGAAAAGATTGACCGGTTGTGGCTAATCCCGGTGGTGATACTGCTGTGGGGCAACCTGCACGCCGGATTTTCGATTGCGTTTATTTTTCTCGGCGGATTTGTCGCGGGCGAAGTGATGGGCAATCTGTTTGGTGGTGCGGATAGAGTCGATTGGCGCGGTCTTCGTAAAGTGATACTGGTATCTGTGGCGTCTGTTGGGGCATTGGTCATCAATCCCTATGGATTAGAGATGCTCAAAGTGCCCTTCGCGACGGTGAGCATCGGCGCGCTGCAAGATTTCATACAGGAGTGGAATTCCCCCAATTTTCATGAACGGCAGACGTGGCCTTTTGTGTTTATGATTGTGGCGATGTTTGGCGCGGCGGGCGCGAGTCGTAAAAAGTTGGATTGGACGGATTTTATCCTCGCGGCGGGCACGATGTTCATGGGCTTGCTGGCAGGGCGCAATATTGCGGTGTATGCCGTTGTTGCGCCGATTGTGATTACACGGCATCTGGCGGATGCGCTGACCGAACGCGGCTGGGTGATTCGTCCGATACAAAAGGTCAATCCACGAATGGCGCGGATTAACGCGATCCTGCTGACGATTATCCTGTTTGGCGTCATGCTGCAAGCGGTGGCGATCCTGCTGCCGGAATCAGTAGACGAAGCACAGCGCGAGTATTTGCCTGTGGCAGCAGCGGAATATCTCAACGAGAACAATCCACCCGGCCCGATGTTTAACAGTTATAACTGGGGTGGTTATTTGATGCTGGCAGCGCCACAGTATCCGGTATTTGTCGATGGTCGGACGGATTTATATGGCAATGACTTTCTGCGTGAATACCTGAGCGCGGCAGTCGGCGGCGATAATTGGCGCGATTTGCTGGCGGAATATGGCATCAATCTGGTTGTGGTCGAGACGAACAGCGGGTTAGCGCTGAACCTGCGCGCTGAACCGGGCTGGCGTGTGGCTTACAGCGATGATATGGCGACGATACTGGTGCGGGAGGACGAATCGTGACGCAAAAACCGGGACAGACCTTGCAATTGACGGCCCTTCTGGGCGATTTTCGTCTGCTGGTGATCCTTTTCATCAGCTTTCGCCTGTTGATGATGATGGCCTATCAACCCATTTTGACAGAAGGTGGCGAAATTGGCATTGGTACAGGCGGGGATCGTTTATATCACTATACCCTCGCGGCATTGTCGGAGAATGGCGATTGGCCTTTCCGCGATTGGTGGAGCGAATTTCCGCCTGTGTGGTTTTTGACGACGACGACGGTTTATCAATTTCTGGGAATCAATGTCAATTACACCAGTTGGTCGATGTTTCTGGGATTATTGATGATTGCATCGGAGACGGGCATTCTGTTATTGATGCGCGCGATTGGCACACGGCTGCATGGCGCGAATACGGGCATGGCTCTGGCATGGATATATGCCCTGAGTTTCGCCCCGGCGGTCTATATGTGGTGGAATTTCGACTCGCTGGTGGCGCTGTTTTTGCTGCTGGGGTTGTGGTGGCTGCTGCGTGGGCAAGAGGTGCGGTCAGCGGTGGCGGTGGCAGTGGGCGCATTGACCAAATTTGTGCCGTTTTTGCTGCTCGGT
>CAZTLI010000041.1:0-20068 GCA_964614375.1 uncultured Anaerolineaceae bacterium | reverse complement strand
AACCGCGTGGGGGTTGGGCGGTGGTCTATGTGCGTGATACAGGCATTGGTATGAAGCGCGTCGATCTGGAACACATTTTTGATCGCTTTTATCAGGCGGATACGTCGCGCAGTCACAATAGCACGCAGGGTGGTTCGGGGTTGGGGTTGTCTATCGCGCAGTGGATTGTGGACGCCCATGGCGGCACAATCGAAGCGGATAGCGTTTTTGGCAAAGGCTCAACCTTCACAGTCAAACTGCCGATTTTAGGCAAGGTGCAGATTAAACCACTCGAACTCGATGACGAAGGTGAGCGTCCGGTGCGTCAACGGCGCACGATGGCGACTCGCTTGCGCGAAACCGCCGCGCGCCGTCGTCAGCGTCAGCAGCAGCGCGAGAAAGTATCGCATCGTTAAATTGTCGGATATGTGGGTCGTGTCTTAGCCGCACGCCAGATGTTCGACACTGCTCATGAGCATCGTCCGCAGGTGGATATCGTCGAGTGTGTAGTAGACATGCCGCCCGCGCTTCGTCCAGTTGACGAGACCTAATTCGCGCAGATATTTCAGTTGGTGCGAGACCGCCGGTTGATCCATCCCCAGAGCCTGTGTCAAATCCGACACACACCACTCCCCATCTGCCAGGGCTTTAACCAGACGCACGCGCGTTGGGTCTGCTAGAACTTGAAAGAAGCGAGCAATTTGCCGTGCATCATCAAGGGTCAACACATCAAGTTGGGGTGATGAAGACAACGAGGCCTTTGTCATACGATTGTCCTAATGGGTCGTGTGCTTCAACCGTATCAAAATTTCCCTTTGCGTGTCAATAGGATGACGAACAGCTATAAAATAAAACACCCCACATACAAGCAGGGCGCTATTAGCTGGGGAGGTAGGATTCGAACCTACGAATGCCGGATCCAAAGTCCGGTGCCTTACCGCTTGGCGACTCCCCAAACTTTGCGGTCATTATAGCGGTATTGGGGACGCGATTCAACCCCGATTAGTCATCGGAATGCCGGTCTTTGCCTGCGCCGGGTACGCGCACGCCTATGGCCTGTTCGAGGTCGATGACCATGATAATGCCGCTGTCGGGTTGATTTAAATCACCCAATTGGTCGGTAGCGATTTTCACCAGTTCATCAACCTTAGCTTCGGGCACGACGGACAGAATTGTGTGATTGTTGAATTCCATCTGCCGGATGACGTGCGCCATTGCCCCCGCCATTGACGAGACGTGCCGCGGGAGTTCGACTGTGCCGCGTTTGGTTTTTTCGCTGAGGTCATAGAGGCCGTGACTCTGCACGACCGTCACGCCGGGGGCGCCGGCGTTTTCCCACGCCATACCGATTTCGAGGCTGTCTTCGATTTTCGAGGTGATTAAGATCAATAATTTCATGCCCATGTCAATCTCCTGTTGATGCGGCTGTCGCCGGCTCTTGAGCGTTATCTGTGTCTGTTTCTGTGAACACCAATCGCACCAAAGGCGGTGTCATGACGGTTGTCAGTAATATTACCAGAAACAAGACCGAAAATAATTGACCATCTGCCGTCAGCACGCCGCTGGTCAAACCGAGTGAGGCGATAATCAGGCCGACTTCGCCGCGAGAGACCATACAGACGCCCAATTGCAATGACTCACGGTTGTTGAACCCGGTTAATCGCGCGCCGACGCCACAGCCCACGACTTTTGAAAGTACGGCGGCTATCAGCAGCACAATGGCAAATGGCAGGGCTTCTGCCCAGGGGAAGCTGCTGAGGTCGGTCTCCAGACCGACACTGACGAAGAATATGGGCACGAGAAACACGTAGGAAATGTTCGAGATGGCGGTGTTGATTTCGCGGCGGGTTTCTCGATCGGGTACGCGGGTTAGCCCCACACCGGCGATAAACGCGCCTGTAATCGCGGCTACGCCCCCCAGCGCTTCGGATGACCAACCATAGAACAGCGCCAGAATGAGCGCGAATGTGGCTGCGCCATAAAATTGCGAGAGTTCGGGCTGCTTGCGAACCCAGTTGATAAAGCGTGGCACGATATACCACGCGACGAGGAATGCCACCACCATATAGACTGCCATCCGCAGCACAATGATGATGAGCGACCCTAAATCTGCGCCGGTATCGGACACGGTAATCGCGAGGGTGAGCGAAACGGCGATAATCGCCAGCACATCGTCGATGAGGGCTGTTGCCAACAACGCATTGCCCACTTTGGTGCGTAAGACGCCTAACTCAAGCAGCACCTGTGCGGAGATACTGACGGAGGTCGCGGCGAGGGTGACGCCAGCAAATAATGCCACCTGCCAATCAAACCCGAACGCCATTACGACCAGCGCGCCCAATACTACAGGCACGAGGACGCCCGCGACTCCGCCCGCGATGGCGACCAACCCGACTTTTGCCAATTCATCCAGATGGACTTCAAGGCCGATGTTGAACATGAGGAGCAGCACACCGAGTTCCGCCAGTTCTTTAATCGTTGCTTCGAGTTCGACACCGCCAAAGACGCCCCAATGCAGCATGTTGAGCAGTGACGGCCCCAGAATAACGCCGACAATCAACTCGCCCAGGACCCGGGGTTGACCGAGTTTGCGCGAGGCGGACCCCGCCACACGCGACGCCAGAATGACGATACTCAGCGCGAGAAACAGGGCAACGACCGGACTTGTTGAACCAGCCCCCGCAGCGGCTGTCGAGTCGCTGGCCCTCACGCCGGGAATACCCACCAAAGCGACCACAAGCAGTCCAATAAACAACAGCCGATGGAAACGCATCTGCGGGATATAACGAACAATACGTCCGATGGAACCATCCTGTAGTTTAAGTTTCACAGTAGATTCACTTTCATCTGTGTTAGATAACGAAAAGGGCAAAGTCTATAGTTGGCTTTGCCCTCAGATTTGCGCGATTATAACATTGGAAAGTGTGGTGTTGAAGGGCAATCGGTACGATATATCGAACAGATGATAGGCTACCACGTCCACATCGGGCCAGTTTAACCATCATCCTCGTCATCATCACTACGACGTTCACGCGAACGGAGAAATAATTCCAGCACTATAAATACCAGCGCGAGGAAAAATGCGATAATCGGCGAAAGCACACGCGGGATTTGCAACCATGCACACGTCACCACATACAATCCAACCCATACACTCTGACGGACAATCACGCCACTTGCAGGCAAATCGGCATGGATGGATGTCAGGCGCACGTTGAGATAGCGGACGATAGGCAAAACGGTTCCGGTCACCGCCAGATGCAGCAGCAGCATAAACAACCACAATTCCGGCGCGATGCGGGGCAGGCGCGTGGTCACGAGGGTATACAACCCAAGCCAACCAATACCTGCCAGCAGGAGTGACGCAACGAGTAAGCCCAGATGGTCGGATGGCATTCGTTCTGACCGGGCGGTATCGGCGAGTCGAGAACGGGATTGTGTGGATTGAGTAGGTCGCGATTGGCTCATGGGGCCTATTATAGCATGGTCAAGCCGTGCCCACAGTAGGGTTAGTTAGCCGCTGTCCAGACCCTATCACCAGCCGGGTCGTCGGCTTATGATAGGTTGATGCGAAGATTTTGCCGGTTCATCATCGTCATAGCGATAGGTACAGTTGTATTTTCGATTCTCATTGGGGGGGCGAATGGTATTGGTGCTTCACGCCTCGTGGATACAGGCATTGAAGATGGTACGGGATTCGGGATGTGCCAACTGCCGTGTTGGGCGGGGATTACACCGGGTATCACGCCGATTGCCGATGTGATCGGCTTATTAGATGCTATCGAAATAACAGTATCACCCCAAACGTTCAACGAGGGTGTATTTTTTACACTAGATAATCCAACTACAATCCTCGAAGGCAGTGTATATGGTGATCATCGTGGGATTGTTAACCTTATCCGTTTAAGTGGTCATATTCCCATTCCCTATTTATTCCGGCAATTGGGGCAGCCTGATTGCGCGCTATATCCCAATCCATCAGAGGCAATCACGGTTATCTGGCAGCGGGAACGGATCACGATGTTTGCTATAGTGCTGCAAAATTCATTTGGGGAACTTGTGCCCGATGGCAATGCCCCACTTTTTAACACCTATTTCAATGGTATAGAATGCACGCAACCCGAAACACTCCCCTGGTTGGGCTTTGTACCGAGCTGGCGTTATATTCAACAGTTAAACGACAATCCTTAATCGTCTAACAGGGCATAAACTTCTTTGGTCTCGTTCGATGGTTCTATATTGAGTGTTTCTTTGAGATATTTCGCAAGGTGTTGATATTGTCTGCGGGCATCATCACGTTGATTCAGCTTCATGTAAATCAGCATGACTTCACGATGAATATCCTCGCGTTCGGGTGTTTCGCGTAAAGCACGGACAAATACGCCCAGCGCTCTGTCGCCCTCATCGCGGCGCAGGTGAATGCGCCCTAAACCGATGAGCGCCTGTGCATACAGGTCTTTCAACTGTTGACGCCGTTCTTCGACCCAATCCATATTGACAGTTTGGAGGAAGGGTGCGCGATACAATTCAATCGCACGACGCAGCAATTTTTCCTCTTCGCGCTCATTAGGCGCAATCATTGACCGTTCGAGTGCCTCCTGAAAATCGGCAACGTCATAGTGGCGAACGACTTTATCGCTGGGCATATAGAACCCGGTTGAGTATTGCGTGAGTTCATAATTGCCGGAGTCATCAACTTTCATACTAATGCGTTCGGTGATTTTGCGCTTGGTCACATGGAACACATTGGTGGCCTCTTTCACAGTCAAATTCGGCCAGAAGGTTTCGAAGATTTCATCACGAGTCACCAGCGCGCGATCCACAAAAAAGAAAAACAGATTGCGCGGGAGTGCGCCGTCCCAATTGGTAATTTCCTGACCATTTACAATGGCGTGACCGCGCCCGAATGCTTGAATCTCTAATTGGGGTTTGGGGTCGGGTTCAATAGTGAACATCATGTCATTACGATGATGTTCTGTACCCAGCACGAGCGCCTGTCTGTTGGCTACAAGGTCATACCAGGGTTTATAGGTCAACATGCGTGAACTGACGGCGAATTGGACATTTTTTGCCAGTGTGTTGACCATCGCACCCATAAAATCGTAGTAATCTTGATTGACGGCGAGGCGGTCGAGTTCGTCCACATACAATACAATGGGGTCTTTGCTAAACGCATTCAGATCTGCCGCGAGTGCCTCGCCCAGAGTGGCGGCATTGGCATGGGGCAGCACACGCTTCAGATTTGCGCCAAAGCCACCCAGCACGTCGTCAAACTCATCAACCATCGCGACTAACCAATCGCTGATGGATTGCTGTCCATCGACGATACGATAGTAGAGCAATCCGTCTTTTGCATTTTGCAGAAAGTAGCTCAGGAAGAAGTTACGATAATTTGCCCAGGGATAGAGCAAAATGACTTTGAATTCGGCGGAACGTTCCCGAAAAGATTCAAAACTGACATTGGTGACAATTTGATGCAACATTGGATAACCCTTTCCTCAAGCCGTGTGGCGACCATGTGCAGCAATTAATATTCATTTTAATACAAATTTCCTAAGAAGATACCCTATGATTGAAATAATATCCAAGACATTTTGATATTTTTATTGCTTATTTATGATCCAATCTGCATATAACTTGCACTATACAAACAACTTATCTTATTACCACAATCTTTTCAATGTGACCGATGGCTATCATGAACACCTTTTTACCGATCAGCGCTGGTTTATTAATAGAACTGACAATGGTTTGCAATCATTACAGCAACTCAATTATAACGAGTTTGTAAGAAAATGCAATAGAATCGCCTGATCCGGTCACGGCATCGCAATTATCATGTTTGCGGATTATGATGCTCTGGATAAGGGCTGCGTTGGCATAGTGACAGATGGAAGATCGTAATTATGGGTTTTCGAACGACAGAGGCGTTGCCTTCACGATTTATTTCAGGTTTTGTGTTCCGGGTCGAACCCTTGATCCTTTTTGCTATTATTTATGCCAATTTTCATGTCACCGAGTTCCGCCTCCGGTGGGCGTGGCTATTTCTATTGTTCGTTCCGATCCTCGTGGCGCGTTATGTTGGGCATCGGCGGTTATGGACACGCACGCGCCTTGATCTGTGGTTGGGTCTGTTTGTGGTGCTGTGTATCATCAATATCTATTTCGCGCCCTACACGCGCGGCTGGGTGATGCTGCTGCGGTTGGGGGCGAGCTTCCTTATCTACTGGACGTGGGTCGAGTTTGCCCGCGCCCGTCACTCTATGCGTGGGTTACTCGTTATCACGATTGGATTGGGACTTATTGTTGGCTTGCTCGGCTTGACGGCGACACAATGGGTCAGCAAATCGGCGGCATTGGACGGAATCATTAACTTGCTGCCGGGGTTAGATGCCAGCCAATTCCTGCCCGATGCGATGTTAAGTTTCAATCCAAATGAAATTGGTGGCGCACTCGCATGGTTATGCCCGTTCCTTTATGGGCTGATGTTCCTTCCGGGACAACGCGCAACAGATACGCCGGTCACAGTGTCGATGCGCCTTATCAAATGGGGCGCGCCTGCTGCTTTTATGGTTGTGGCGCTGGCGCTTTTTCTGGGTCAGAGTCGGTTTGCTATTTTTGGTGTTTTAGCGGCCCTGCTGTTGATTACGTGGGCAGGCATTCCCGCCGGGCGTAAACGCTATGTGGCATCCATTGTGATCGGTATCGTGGCTGTCCTGGAATTGGCGCTGGTTTTCAATGTATTTCCTTTCAGGCCGATTGAGGCTGGGGACGCGCAAACCGCCAGCGCCTTATCTGAGCGCGATGAAGACAGCCTGAGTAAACGTGGGGAAATTTGGGCCAGTGGCATTCGGATGGTACAGGATTATCCCCTTACCGGTATTGGGATGGCGATGTTTCGGACTGCGTCGCGCCAAAACGCCGCCTACCTCATCCCCAGTTTTGAGGGGCGCACCGTCCCGCATGCCCACAATGAATGGCTGCAAATTATGACCGATTTAGGGATACCGGGATTGATTGTCTTTATGGCGTGGTACGGCATTCTCGGCTATATGCTCTGGCGCGTCTGGCAGACCGGCCAACCCACCTATCGGCTATTGGCGGCATCGCTGGCGGGCGTGTTCATCGCCCATAGTGTTTTTGGTTTAGGCGATGCCATTACCCTGTGGGATAGGTTCACGTTTGTGTTCTGGTGGTTTGCTGGTCTCACGGGCGGATTGTATGTGGTGACACAGGATAGCGGTAACATCAATACTTTGTAGCCAAAATACTTTTATAATATACTTGAGAATAGGTGCAAATGCGTTACAATTAATAAACGAACTTTGCAAAATTCATACTAAATAGGGTTGGATTAGGTATGTAGCCACAGGGATGTTCGTGTATAACTCCCACAAATCCGGGCTTTGTGCTTTGACATACTAGTTAACTCTATAGCTTGCAGACCAGTTTTTCTTCTGTCATGATGTATATGAGAGATGAAACCAGTGATAGTTGTGGGTGAACCTGGTGTAATGCCCTATTATTTTGTGGTTACACGCTGTGATATGACCATCAACCCGACGTATATTTTACATCCCACCTCCAATCCATTAACTGTTAGGGTGGGTTATGTTACCAGATGAAAAAATAGCTCCCCTGTTATCACGAACCTTTGCACTTCTGGCCCTGATTCCCATAACAGTGGCGGTGATATTAGGCTTCCACAATGTCGCGCTCTTCGCCAATCTGTCATATCTGGCAATTTTGACAACGTGTATCGGTCTGTTTGCGCTGGCGGATATTTTGGCGGGCAAACTTGAAACCGGCACATGGACAGGCTATGTGAATGTCGCCACGGGCGTCGCGTGGTTGTCGCTGGGGTTGGGTGGTGGATTGACGGTAGTTGTGATTGGGGCGCTGGTTGCCGCGCTGTATCGTAGTCGCTATCATCATACGCTGGATTCGTCCCCTAATACCGCGCAAACGATCCTTGAACTGGCCTTGCATCGTATCGCAATTGTGGGGTTAAGTGCTGTCGCGGGGTATGTTTTTTATCAACAAGTGTTTCATGGCTTGATACCGCTGAATGCGGTTAATACATATTCCATTGTGTTCGGTTTTCTGTGCTTAGGTATCACGTATGTGTTTAGTGAGCTATTGGGCTGGACCGTCACACGGGGTCAACCATCCACGCCCATCCCGTTGTTCTGGCTGCGGAGCACGCGCGAAGACCTGCTGGCTGAAGGGCTGCTGCTCGTCACGACGGTGATGATGGCAATAGTCCTCTATAACGTGGGTGTGCTGGCCTTTGCGGTGATGGTTGCGCTTTTAGTGACACAAATTGTCCGCCATCGGCAAATCCAGCAAGCGGAACTGCGCCGCCTGCGGCATATTCAGGAACTCGCCGCCATTAATATCGCCGGTCAGAGCGTGACATCGACTGAAGATGTCGATTCGGTGCTGAAGATAATCCACAAAATTGCGCTTGATCTAGTCAATGCCGATGGGTTCTATATCGCATTGTATGATGTCAATCGGGACCAACTCGACTATCGGTTGGCTGCTGAAAAAGGTGCGCGGGCGACGCATCCCGATTTGTCATTCATTGACACACTCAACCGCCATCTTATCACCACGACCAAACCCGTTTATCTCACTGCGAACACTTTGCCGGAACTGCCCGAAGCGGTGGCTGCCCTATGGCCAGAAAAATACGCCGCAGTGCATAGTATGCCCTTGATGATTGGCGACAAGTTGCAAGGGATGATGACGGCGGTCAGTACGGATCGCGCGCATGTCTTTAGTCCCAGCGAGATTAATGTTCTGGAGACCATCGCCAATCAAGCCAGTCTCGCCATACGCAATATGACGTTGTATGACCGGGACAAAACCACGTCACACAACTTATCGCTCATCAATAAAGCCGTCCAGGATGTGATGTTTAATCTGGACAGTGATGATGCGATGCGGGCAGCGTGCGAAACCAGTCTGAATATCACGGATGGCGATAAAGCGGCAATTTTTTTGATTAATTTAGAGGATAAGATTCGGACAAGACTGGCGCAATCTGTTGGGTTTAACGACGGTCACAGCCATCACCAGACATTAAAGTCGCTGTATCACACCGACCCAACGCGCCCCGCCCCTTATCTCATTCAAAATGTGGCTGACTGTAATGATGAGCAGGTGCAGGCGATGGCAGCCAAGATAGGCTTCAGCGCGGTTGCCGAAATTCCGCTGCGTTCTGGTAATACGGTGGTTGGTTATTTAGCCGTTTACCACGACAACCCGCATTATCATCAGCAAATCGAGCTGGACTTACTCGAAGCCCTCGCGTATCAGATCACATCCGCACTGGATAATGCGGAACTGCTGAAAGCCCTTGAACTGTATGCGTCTGAGCAGGCGCAGCTTGTGTATTTATCCCGAATCTTAGCCGCGACGCTTGAACTAGAGACCATTATTCCGGGTGTGGGTAACGCCCTTAGCCAGATGTTGGAAGCGCGTCATATTCATATTGGGTTGTTCACGGCAGATAAAAAGCATATCGACTTTTATCCCGCGACAGAAAATATCGCTGCGGCAGCGGATAAATCTAAGACATGGCAGCTCCCCCTTAGCGAATTGCCAGAAATCGAACAATTATCAACCGAGACGCTGCCGCCGCCCAAAATCTTCACCTCGCCCGGTCAGGTATCACCATCACTGGCCCAACTCCTCAAACGGTTGGAAGATGTCAGCCTGATTGTATTCCCGATGGTGGTCAACAAAGAATTCATCGGCGTTATTTTATTTAGTGACGATCGCGTGTATGAGCCAACGGATAATACATGGCGGCTGGGTGAGATGGCAACCAATCAAGTCGCCACGCATATTCACAACGCCCAAATTTTCACCTTCACTGAAGAGGCGCTGATTCAACGGTTGCAAGAGTTGTCACTCATAGAGGACATCGCCCAGCAAATCTCGCGCGCGCTCGAAATTGAGCAGATAATCCACAATGTCTTGGAGTCGGCAACGCGGGTGATGATGGCAGACCGCGCAGAATTGGCGCTCCACAATAACGGGCAGGAATTCCGGGTGATTGGGCAAGTCTATAAAAATGGCGAAATTCATAAATATGACACCGTGCAAATTCACGATCAGGATGCGATAGGCATTGCCGCACGAACCAAACAAACCGTGCTGGCAACCGCCAATAACGACGAGAATATCCCCATTGATGCGGAATATCAGTCGGTGCTGGCTGTGCCGTTAGTCAAAGACAGCGACGCAATGGGCGTCCTCAAACTTGAAAGTCGCCAACCTAATTTTTTCCGCAATGAGCAAGTGGGCTTCATTAAGAGCCTCGCCGGGCACGCCACCATCAGCATAGATAATGCGCGGATGCTGGAAGAACGCGAATATCAGATTCGGATGCTGGAAACGCTGCGGAAGATGGGATTGCAACTTTCCAGTGCGATTAATAAACAAGCCGTCATCAATGTGGTGCTGGAAACGTCGCTCGACATCACCCTGGGGCAGGCTGCGGCGCTCTATGAATATCACCCGCAAACTGATTCGCTGGAGGCGCTCCAGAACAAAATCAGTCCAGGCTATGAGCATTTTGATGTGTCACAAGTGCCCGCAGACTTAACGCAGATGCTCAAAACAGCCACGCGCACGCCCGAAGTCCAGGTGATGACGCAGGCCGAACATCTGGCAAATGTGAATGGGTTGGGTAAAGGGTATCAAAGTTTTGCCGTTGTTCCCATTCTTCGCGGGACTGACACGCATCATATCCTGTGCGTGTGCTTCAGCCGATCACGCGGCCTCAATGAACGCGAAATCCACACGCTACAACTGTTGGCTGCCCAGGCCGCCGGGCATCTGGAAAATGCCATGCTTCATGAACGCATCCGCGAAGGGAATGATCGGATGCGCGCTATCCTGGATTCTACTCGTGACGGTATTGTGCTGCTCGACCATCGGGGCATTTTGCTCGAAGCCAATCCGATTGCAGGCAAATTGTTGGAATTCGATTTATCCAGTCATCTGGGCGAAAATTTCCCCCGAGTCCTGCTAAACTATGCACAAGACCAGACGATTGATGAAAACACCAGCAGCGAACTCAAAAACATGGCGCGAATCTTGCGCTTACAACCCCAGAGCATCGCTGACCGCGAATTTATTTTAGGACATGGCGCCCAGGCGCGACATATTAAAGAGGTCGCCTCGCCGGTCTTGGATGAACATAAACACATCACAGGGCGATTACTGGTCTTCACCGACATCACTGAAGAAAAGAATTTAGCCGAGTTCCGCGAACGCTTAAGGCGCATGGTGATTCACGATTTACGCGGGCCAGTGAGTTCAATCATCACGAGCATGGCATTAGGTTCTGAGATTGTCGAGGAAATTCAGACCATGCTTCCTGATATGACACTTTCGGCGAATTTGAAACAAACTGTGGATGTGTCGTTCGAGAGCGCCAATCAGCTCTTGCAACTGGTCGAAAGTCTGCTCGACATCGGCAAATTGCGCGAGAAGCAGCTTGTCCCCACCTACACCACCTTTAATTTGAACACGCTGGTAGATCAGGCACAAAATGCGCTATCGGCCACTATCCTCGACGCTGAAATACAGATCAACGTTGTCATTCCTGAACAAATGCCGATGCTCAATGCCGATCAAGAGATGGTGCGACGTATTCTCGTCAATTTACTGCATAATGCCCTGCGTTTCACGCCTAAAGGCGGCACGGTAGAAATCTCCGCCCGTATGATGCCCGAACACCCGCGCAGCGCCCTGATTTATGTTGCCGACAGCGGCCCCGGCATACCAGAGAAAGAACGGGAGCGCATTTTTCAGGAGTTTGAGCAAATTGAAGACCGCAGTCCGATCCGGGGGAACAAAGGCAGCGGATTGGGGCTAACCTTCTGCAAATTGGCGATAGAAGCCCATGGCGGCAAAATCTGGGTCGCCGATTCTGGCCCTTTACCCGGTGCGTGTTTTGCCTTTACGCTCCCCCTCGCCGCACGCGCCGCATCCCCTTCAACCAGTGCAACACCCGGTTAGCACTTCGTTTAGGTTTCCAAACTTACAAATGCGTTGAGATATATCCAGCCTTATTTTGCTGTATGATGGATTCGGGTTATGGGTTGGTCTGTTGGATGACGGTTTCATCCGCCTAAAAATTAGCTTAAATGAGATGATGACAAACACGATTTCTAACAAATTGATGACTTCACGCATTCTTACCTGGGGTCTTATTGTTATCACAAGTATCGTGGTGCTGGCTTTTGTTCCACGCCAGTTCGATGTGATCGCCCCCTATGCGGCTCAACTGAGTGTTTATTTATTGCTGACTGCCTTAACCCTTTTTTTGGGCATTCGCTTAAGCGAGAGTGAACTAAGTCCAGCACATGCGTTTGGCATTATGGCCTTTCTTTCGCTGCCAGTTGAAGTATATTCAGCCACCTTATGGGCGATTTTTATCGGCGGCCTCATCGGTGGCGGGATGCTGGTTTATCGTGCGCGACGACAAGCAATCAGCGCACGGCGTAACATGGCAAATCCGGTTTATGCGCTGCTGGTTACGGCGCGACTGACGTTGAGTTTCTTCATTGCTAGCCAGGCCTATTTGTTAACGGGCAATAGTGTGCCCCTCAATTTGCTTTTCGATATAACACTTGTGCAGGCGATGCTATCGGTTGCTGCGTTTGCCCTGGTCTATATTGCCATTTATCTGCTCATCTTCGGGGTTGAGTTATTCGTCAACCGCTATCCTGTACAAACGATATTCAACGATAATAAATGGCATATTCTGACGATTGTAATAGTCCCCGCGCCATTTGCGGTGCTGGGTGCCGAAGTGGTTTCGACCAATAGTGCATCTGCGACGACGTTCTTCATTCTGGTCTCGTCGCTGTTGACGGTTGTTTTAGGCATGTATGCGCTGGGTCGCAGCGAACACCAGATGCGTAAGCAAGTGGAGGAGTTGCGGTCTCTTTCGGCGGTCACACAGGCGATGCGCTCTAACCTCGACCTGCCGACCCTATTAAAGACGATTTATTTGCAAGTCGCCAATATTCTCAAAATAGAAAACTTCTTCATCGCCCTTTATGACTCAGATGATACACAATTAGAATATCGGTTGGTGATGAGCAGCGGCGAACAGCGCGATTCTTTGCCCGAAGACCATCGCTCCCTCGTCAACCATGTCATTGAAACACAAACCACTTTGACATTCGAAGACGGTGTGGCGGAACGTGCCCGCGCGCGCAATCTGCAAGCGCCGCAAGGGATGATTACGTCGTGGTGTGGCATCCCGCTGCTGGCGGGCGGCAGAATTATGGGGGTGATGACTGTTTTCACACGCGACCCGAATCACCACCTGCTGCCAGAAGATATACGGCTGTTGAATGTCATCGCGGCGAGCAGTAGTATTGCCATCGAAAACGCGCGCCTGTATCAGCAGAAGAGTGACCGTGCAGAGCGGCTGAATATTCTCAACAATGTGTCTGCGCTGCTGGCGGGAACCCTCTCGCCGGAAGAAGTGCTGGACACGATTATTTCATCTGCATCCACTGTTGCCGATGCGACCGCCGTCGCAGTGTATTTATATGAAGACGAAGCATCAACCGGCCCCGTTCTGGCTGGCAGCGCCGGTTTGAGCGATACCTATACCGCCGCAGCGCCGCAGCCACTGCTGGTCAAAGATGGTCAGCAACTGACCAACCTGTCGCAACCCATCGTCATTGTTGGCACACAGCACGACTCGCGCACCGTTCATTTACACGAAACCATGCGGCGTGAAAGCAAAAACGCGCTGGTTGAACTTCCACTGATGGTCGGGGCACAAGCTCTGGGCATACTCGCGCTTTTCTTCAATGATGTTCAGCATTTTAGTGGTGAACACATTGAACTCATGCGGACATTTGCATCACAGGCCGCGCAAGCGATTAACAACGCCCAGCGTTTCACGACGACAGACAAAGCTCTGGAACGCCGTGTTGAGCAATTATTTGCGCTGGCGGCATTGGGTCGTTTGCTCAATGCCACATTAAGCCCGCAGCAAATGTTTGATGTGGTGATGAGTTATGCGACAGACGCGACGAAAGCCGAATACGGCGCACTCGTCATCCAGTCCGAAAATGGCACACCCAAAGCCACCGTACAGCGCGGTTATGCGGAAGCGCAATTCAACGACCCGGAAGTCCTGAAGGTGGGTGTGCATATGCAGGTCATGCAATCGGGTCAACTGGTGCGGGTGGATGATATTACGCAGGACACGCCTTACAAACCCATCGCCCCACAAGCGCGTTCGATGTTGATAACCCCTCTAACACACGTCAACGGGCCTATTGGCAGTATTATTCTGGAAAGTGATCGTCCCAATGCGTTTACAGAGGAAGATGGGCATTTCATAGCCCAAATTGCTAATCAAGCCGCGATTGCGCTGAACAATCTTCAGTTATTCCAACGCATCCGGGAAGCGCGTGACCGCCTACAGGTCATTCTGGATGCGATGGAAGAGGCCATCATTCTCATCAATTCGACCGGCGAAATCGTGATGGCGAATCCGCGTATCAGCCTGATTGGTCTCAAGCATAAGAATCTTTTGCAACAGCAGGTGAACACGCTGCTGGCAGACAACGATATGCTGTTTCTGGAACGGTTGGGATTTCATAAACCCGATTTGTTGCTGCAAATTATTGATGACCTGAAAACACCGGGGCAATGGACAGAGATAGAACCACATATCTACAGCACACAGGGCGAACATGGCTTACTCTATATCCGGCGCCATATCATCCCCATTCGTGGCGAACAGGGGCATGTCATTGGCGCGCTGCTGGTTTTCTATAATCGCACTGAAGAGCACGAACTGGCACGCGCACAGGAAGATTTATCGCGGATGATTGTGCATGATATGCGGAGTCCATTGACGGCAGTGACCACCAGCCTGCGTTTGCTGCGCGATTTGACACCGCCGGACAATGATTTGTGGCCTGTGGTCGATAAAACAACGGATGCCAGTCGTCGGGCATTGCGTAAACTGCTCACGCGCGTGGATTCGCTGCTGGATATTTCGAAGATGGAATCGGGCACATTGAGTATTGAGCAAGAACCCGCCGAACTCGCGACCCTGGCGGATAGTGTGTGTGTCGAACTGAGTCCTTTAGCCCACGAAATACAGGTGAAATTGACCTCTAACATTGAGGCGAACTTGCCCTTCCTCAACATTGATACCGATAAGGTCGAGCGGGTGCTGCTCAATCTGGTGGATAATGCGCTGAAGTATACCGCGTATGAAACGGAAGTGCAGATTCGTGCAGGACGACAGCACGTCAATGGCGCTGGTCAAGACCCGAAAATGATACTGGTGGAAGTTATTGACCAGGGACCCGGCATCCCGGATGACTATAAAGAGCACTTATTTGACCGTTATGTGCAAATCGAAGGCCGCCGCAAAGTACGGCGTGGGGTCGGGCTGGGGTTAACGTTCTGCAAAATGGTGGCAGAGGCACACGGTGGACGGATGTGGATTGAGGATAATCCAAAAGGCGGCAGCATTTTTAAATTTACGTTACCGATAGCTGACCTCAGCCGTCTACCGGATGATGACGATTTTGACTAATTTGCAGTGAGTTTTGGCGTTAACCGAATTTGGACACGCCGGTTGGCGTGTCCTTTTGATTTTGCAGTTGAGGTTGTTTAACTTTCGATAATGGTGATGGAATTGATTTTATCATTTTGTTTAATGGCGTTCACCACCTGTTGACCATCGCCAAGCACATGACCAAACACCGCATGTTTACCATCGAGATGGGGTTGGGCACTGTGGGTAATAAAAAATTGAGAGCCATTGGTGTTGGGGCCAGCATTCGCCATACTCAAGACACCGGGGCCGGCGTGTTTTTGGCCTAACGCCGACTTTTCATCGTCCCAACGATAGCCGGGACCACCTCGCCCATCCCCGCGTGGGCAGCCGCCTTGAATCATGAAGTCATTAATTACACGATGAAACGTAAGGCCGTCATAAAATCCATCGCGTGCCAGAAAGACAAAGTTATTGACCGTAACCGGTGTGGATTTCGCCGTCAGTTCAATATCGAATTGGCCTTTACTGGTATCAAAGCGGGCGACATAACGTTTATTGGCATCAATTTTCAGCGATGGTGGCGCGTCATACGATTTAGGCATCATTTACTCCTTGTGGCTTACTTATATCTCTACAGAATAACAGAAAATGTGACAGATGCTAAGCCTATAGCGACAAACTCGTGTCACCCTACATTGAAAAATGAACACGTTACAAAATAGAAATTCTATGAACAAATCACAGATGATTTGTAGCTGATTCACGTAAATGGATGTATCCTCTTAATATATCAATTAAATATATGGTCAAGGTGGAGAGGATTGATGAAATGGTAAGATAAAGGCATAGTTTACGTTAGAATTCGATTGGGTTAATGGTTTTAAACGCAAGTCTGCCCCATAATGAGAGTAGTGGGAGCAGCACGTTAATTCCCAGTGCATACTATCTATATTATAATGGGATACAGCACTACAATGGATATTGGGTATGAGACTTGGATTCCGTATGATGGCGCTGTTGTTTGAGGAGAGAAATAGACATGGCGCGAGTCCTATATATTGAGGATGATCCTAACAATCGGTTACTCGTCCGCCGCATCTTAATGGCCTATGGCTATGATGTGGAAGAAGCGGAGAATGCCAGAGATGGAATCGACAAGGCTTTGGAAAATCCGCCGGATCTCATTCTCATGGACATGAGTATGCCAGAGATGGATGGCCTGGAAGCGACATCGCGCATTCGCAAACTCCCGAGCATCGCCAAAACACCTATTATTGCATTGACGGCGAATGTGATGGAAGGTGATCGCGAACGGACGTTAAAGGCCGGGTGTGATGGCTATATCGGAAAACCAATAGATGTAGATACCTTTGCAGACCAGATTAACCAGTACCTCACGTAAGGTAATTTAATGGCACGCAAACCAATTGATCCCAGCGAGGCACACGTTCTCGTCGTAGAAGATAATGTCCCTAATTTTGTCCTTATTGCGCGGATGCTCGCGTTTATGGGCGTGCAGCGGTGCGAATGGAAGACGTCGGGTTGGCAGGTGGTGCAGTTTGCCGAAACCCTGCCCCGCATTGATTTGATTCTGATGGATATTCGCCTGCCGTATGAAGATGGCTATCAGGCCTTGCAAAAAGTACGCAGCAATCCCCGCTTACAGGAAACGATTGTGTGTGCAGTGACCGCCGAAGCCAGCGAAGACCAGATGCGGCGCGCCCAAAAATCTGGATTTGATGGGTTTTTGGGAAAACCGCTGGACCCGGACCGTTTCCCATCGCAAATTACCCGCTTATTGGCAGGAGAGCAGGTCTGGGAATGGAAGTAGGCGCAAAAATTACAGGTAAACCCGACAATTGAACTTTTGAGCAAAGGCAGCGTGCGGTATGACAGAGGCACCCAACACAGCACGGGTATTTGAACTTATTCATTTATTCAACGAAGGGGTGCAGCATCAAGAATCGCCAGATGATCTGCTCCAGCGGGCGCTTGCGGCGATTGCGGCGTGTGTGCCGGGTGGACAAGCGGCACGAGTCTATCAACTGCATCGCGATACCTTATCGTTGTGGGCAGGTGACGACTCCACTGCCATAGCCCCCAAGCCCCAATCCGATGATGCCCCCATTTCAATCAATACCCATCCGGTTTACGCAGTCGTGCTGCGAACCCTTTCACCAGCGCATGATGCCGATAGTGGTCGTGTCGTTTTCCCGTTGCAACGGGGCACCCAGGTCTTCGGCCTTGTCGAAGTGGATACAGAAGAGCGCCGCATTGACCTGTTACCGCTTCATGCGGCGATGAATCACATCGCCCTCGCCCTCGATAACCTTATCCTGCGCGACCTGCTCCATCGGCAAAATAAGACGGCGCACGAACTGGCAAGCTGCACCACTTTTACCGACATTGCTGGTGCTTTCGCGCGGAATATGCTGCAATCCGGGCAATATATCGCGATTAACCTCTTTATCCACGATGCCAATGGCGCCTTTGCGGGATTTGAAACCGTCGCGACAGCCAACCGTCGGCAGACGTTCGCCGCACATGACCGCATCGCCCTCACTTTGGATGAATTTGGTCATCCCTTAAACCGCATCTATGACCCCGGTATCCCGGTTCTGGTAACCGATGTGCTCAGCGAATCGACGATTCATGAGCGTTTTCGGGCATGGTTGCAGGAGCGCAATTCCACTTCGTTCTATGGTATCCCGATGTGGGCACAGGGCGAGGTGATTGGTTATATCGCATTGGCGAGTACAACCACCATCACCGATTTCACACAGGCCGAAATGCAAGCCATTCGCACCCTCACTGACCAGATTAGCTCGCTGATTAATGCCCAGCGGGTCGTGCGGGATGTGGATGAAACCCGCCTGCTGGTTGCCAACATTGCCGAAACCCGCCGCATGGTTACCGAAGCCAATAGCTATAAGGACATGGCGCAAGCAGTCCTGGCGTTCGGGGCTGGTCAGCTGACGGCGGTTGGGCTGACGCTCTTTGAACGTGGCCTCACACCCGACATTCAGCCCACATCGCGCCAAACGGTTGTATTTGAAGGCAATAACGGCTCGATACGTGTGGGGGACGACTTCCTCACCACCTTACCCGATGACGACGCATTGGCGACCCTGCACAGCAGACAACCCCTCATCCTGTATCAAGCCGCGACCAACCCGGCACTGAACGAAGCGACCCGGCGACAACTGGCGTTGGTCAAGGCGCGTTGGATGGCGTCTTTCGGATTACATACAGGTCATCATCTAGTGGGCACGATGGACATTGTGTCATCGGGCGAAAATCTGTTGACACAGCAGCAGATAGAGGGTTATGCCACACTTGCGAATCAAATCGCCATCGCTATTCACAACCAGCAGACGCTGGAAATGGCAAAAAATGCCGAGCATTTGGCGGCGCAGATTGTGGCAACAAACCGCGAGATTGCCCTCGCCGAGACACAGACCGATATGGCGCAGGCCGTTTTGCGGGTGATGCCGGATATTATTGATGCCGTGACGATTTCTACATTTAATCGTCCGGTGACGGCTGATGAAGTGCCTGAAATGGTGATATTGGATGCGATTGTCCAGCGTGACCAAACCATCGAACCTGCTGTGATTGATGAGCCAGAAACTGATAATCCCAAGCTGGTCACAGTTGTCAACCAGCTTATTGACGGGGATGTGTTTAATATCCCGAATGTAGACAGTTATGAAGCGGTCATGACGCCAAATGCCTCGCAAGTGATGAAACAGCATGGCATACGTTCCACCATGACGATCGGGATGCGGTCTGGGCGCAATTTACTCGGCATGTTGACCTTCGCGTCCAATCGCCCAATTGACCTCATGGAACAGTTACAGGGCAACGTCCGCGCGCTGGCCGATCAATTCGCGATGACGATGGAAAATCGCAACCTGTTCACGCAAACCGCAGAGACGCTGGGGTTTGTCCACGCGCAGTATGAAACCATCACGCGCATCCACAGCGCCGATAGCCCCACACAAATTTTGCAGGCAATACACGATTTTGTAGGCTCGGCCTACAACCAGGTACAACTGGCGCGCATTGTGTATCCATCGCAGCCGATGCAAGCCCGGATTCTGGCACAAATTGATGCTAGCGGGGTCAAGGCGGTTGAGGTGATCGTCCCGGTCAATGACTATCGCTGGGTAGAAGGTTTACTCGCCCTGCGCGAGACGATGATTCCTGATGTCACTGCCGAACCCGACCTTGATGACCCCATCCGGCAGCAATTGCTCGATAACCAGATTGGGGCTGTGCTCAATTTGCCGCTGGTCGCTAACGAACGTCTGGTGGGATTCCTGCATTTCACCCATCACACGCCCACACGCATCTCCGATGAACAGATGCGCGCGTTACACGGTCTTGCCAATCAAATTGCGATTGTGCTCGAAAACGAAGAGCTGTTAAAACAAACCGAAGAAAGCCTCAGCGAGGCCAGTGCATTATATGATGTCAACCGTTCGCTGCTCGAAGCACAGGGTATGCTCGATATTCTGA
>CAZTLI010000040.1:0-20191 GCA_964614375.1 uncultured Anaerolineaceae bacterium | reverse complement strand
TTGGAATTAATCTCTATTTTATGACGACTGTTGGCGATAACGAAGGGCGAATTGAAAACGCAATTCGATTGGCTTTGCAGCGAGCGCAAATTGTTATCACCTGCGGCGGCCTGGGACCGACAGTTGATGATATGACACGACAAGCTGTAGCACGCGCAACAGATCGTGGTTTGACCTTTCACCAGTCGCTCCTAGATGAGATCGCTGCCAGGTTTAGTGCCTTCCGAGTCAACATGACTGAAAACAACCGGCGACAAGCCTATCTGCCCGATAATGCCACACTCGTGGAAAATCCAGTAGGCACGGCGCCCTCGTTTATTGTTGAACACAATGGCAATGTTGTCGTTAGCTTACCCGGCGTTCCACGCGAGATGAAATTCCTTATGATGAACAAAATCACGCCGTATCTTCGCAACAAATTTAAACTTGGAATTATTGTTGCGCGAGTGCTTCATACTGCCGGTATAGGCGAAAGCGCATTGGACGATTTGTTAGGGCCCGAATTATTGGAACAGAGCAATCCGTCTGTTGGTTTAGCCGCCCATCATGGTTGTGTTGATATACGCATTACTGCCAAGGCTGACAGTGAGCCAATGGCACAAATGATGCTGGATGAAGTAGAAGGGCAGGTACAAGCGCGTGCAGGTCGGCATATTTTCGGAAAAGATGGCGCACGCATCGAGCAAGTCGTAACAGACTTACTCACTCAACAACAACTACAAGTCGCTGTAGTCGAAGCGGGTGTTGGCGCACCTATCAGTAGTCGCTTACGATCAACCGATTCAGATGACTCACGTATCAAACATGGTGAGCTTTTCGATAACCCCGATGCAGTGCGCGCAGCATTTAACATTGAGCCAAATATGAACCTGCGCGATGTTGCTAGTCAAATCGCAGAACACGTTACGACTACGTATAGTGTTCCGGCGGCAATTGTCGTCATTAGTCATCCAGATATGAATGAAAATGCCGATATTGAACAAGCAACCGCACTCGCTGTTCACTACGCAGGTCAAACCCGCTCGCGTGTATATGGATTCGGCGCTCAGGCGGAGGTTGCACAGGAATGGATTACAACGTGGAGTCTCGCCGCACTCTGGCGGATGATTCAAGAAAACGCAACATCGAATGACTAAAGGGTTAGGCTTTGCCTAATCCTCATCAAGGCTCAGAAGCGCCATAAATGCTTCTTGTGGAACTTCTACTGAGCCGATCATCTTCATACGCTTCTTACCTTTTTTCTGCTTTTCGAGCAGCTTCTTCTTACGGGTGACATCGCCTCCATAGCATTTGGCAAGCACATCTTTTCGCATCGCTTTCACATTCGCACGCGAGATAATCCGCTTGCCCACTGCCGCCTGAATTGGCACCACAAATAGCTGACGCGGAATTAAGTCCTTTAGCTTAGATACGAGCTTTTGACCACGATTATACGCCTGGTCACGGTGAACAATCATCGCGAGCGCATCGACAGGCTCATTATTCACAAGGACATCGAGCTTAACCAAATCTTCAGTCCGATATTCGTTAAATTGATAATCTAAACTTGCATAACCATGTGTGATGCTTTTAAGGCGATCATAGAAATCAATAATGAGTTCCGAAAGCGGAATGCGATAGTGCAGGACAATCCGTGTCTGATCCAGATATTCGGTTGTATCGTAAGTGCCACGCTTTTTCAGAACCATATCCATCACAGGGCCAATATATTCCTGCGGTGTATAGATTTGGATTTTCATCCAGGGTTCCTGAATTTCTTCAATAATACTTTCATCAGGGAGTTGTGCCGGACTATCAATCGTGATTACTTCGCCACTACGCTGAACAACCTTATATTCGACACTTGGGGCAGTCGCTAAAATATCGAGATCATACTCCCGTTCTAAGCGCTCCTGCACGATTTCCATATGAAACAACCCTAGAAACCCGATACGAAAGCCGAAATTCAACGCCTGCGACGTTTCCGGTTCATACGTCAATGACGCATCATTGAGTTGCAGCTTTTCAAGCGCATCACGCAAGTCAGGATATTCATCATTATTCGTCGGATATATTCCGGCGAATACCATTGGCTTGACCTGTATATAACCCGGTAAGGGCTTTTCCGCACCACGATTGACCAGCGTCAGCGTATCGCCTACACGACACTCACGCACGGTTTTTAACCCTGTCGCGACATACCCGACCTCGCCAGCACTCAATGTTTGTATTGGCTTCATATCTGGCGAAAAAACACCCATTTCAACGGGTTCAAATTTTGCGCCAGTTGCCATTAATCGCAGCATATCTTTGGAAGCTAGTTTGCCGTCAACAACACGAATATAGGCAACAACACCTTTATAGGAATCATAGTGCGAATCAAACACTAGCGCACGTAGTGGGGCATCTGCCTCACCCTTCGGCGCAGGCACTTTATTGACCACTAACTCCAATAGCTCAGCGACGCCAGCGCCACTTTTGGCTGAAATATGCAGCATATCCGTCGATGATGTTCCTAAGAGGTCTTCTAGCTCTTGAGCAACATCTTCGGGGCGTGCAGCCGGCAAATCAATCTTGTTAATCACGGGCAAAATTTCGAGGTCTTGATCGAGCGCCAAATAGACATTGCTCAGCGTTTGCGCTTCAATCCCCTGACTGGCATCTACAACAAGGATCGCACCCTCACATGCCTGTAACGCACGACTTACCTCATACGTAAAATCGACATGACCCGGGGTATCTATAAGATTGATTATGTAGTCATTGCCATCTTTCGCCTTATATTGCATACGCACCGCCGATGCCTTAATTGTGACACCGCGTTCACGCTCTAATTCCATGCTGTCTAACACTTGCGCTTGCATGTGTCGGTCACTCACTGTTTGGGTAAGCTCCAACAGACGATCTGCAAGCGTGCTTTTACCATGATCGACGTGCGCGATAATGCAGAAATTGCGAATTACACTTTGATCCATAGTGGATTATATTTCCGTCTTTTAAATTGAACCTCTAAGCATATATGAAATGTTATTGTAACTCAAGTCGGTCTATCCATTCATCAATAGACCGTACAATAGATGTCGTCTGTTTGTGCCCGTGAGACAGCCACACAAGGAATTCTATATTTCCTGCCGGGCCTTTCAAAGGTGATTGTATCAAGCCACGCACTACAAATTCGCGCTCAATTGCAAAGGTGAGGATTTGTTCAAGCACACGGCGGTGAATATCCGGGTCTTTGACCACGCCACCCTTACCAACGTCTTGTTTGCCAGCTTCGAACTGCGGTTTTATAAGACAAATCACATCCGCGGGCGCGGCTAACCATCCTTTAACGACAGGGAGCAGCAATTGTAGTGAAATGAAGGACGCATCAATCGTCACCAGACTAACAGGCATTTCCAACAGTTTCAGATGACGCGCGTTGGTTCGCTCCATCACAACAACACGAGTATCTTGACGCAAGCGATAATCCAGTTGACCATAGCCAACATCAATTGCATACACACGTTCGGCACCGTGCTGCAATAAACAATCCGTAAAGCCACCTGTACTTGCACCAACATCAGCACAGACACGTCCAATTACATTCAAATCAAACGCGCTTAATGCGCTGGCTAGCTTTTCGCCGCCTCGACTAACATAAGGCGGCCTGGCTTTAACAACAACCTGTGCAGTTGTGGCAATTCGTGAACCCGGCTTGTCCATGCGATTGCCGTCCACAAGCACTTCTCCTGCCATGATCATGGCCCGCGCCTTTTCTCTGCTGGGTGATAAATTACGCCGAACCAGTTCCAGGTCTAAACGCTGCTTATCTGCCATTTGACTAATCTCTTGTCAAATAAATAGTCACATCAAGCGGGTTTTCAGTGTCTTGTGTAACCGTGATTCCGTCGGCGGCAATCGGTAAATAGCCCGCCACGGCAATTAAGACACTATAGGGGACATCTAACTCAAGCGGACGATCCACTTGAAACCGCCCATAACGGTCTGTAAAGGCAGTAGCGAATATCTGATCTTGCCGCCACTCGAAATCTTCAATAGAGAAATCTTCGCTTAATAGAATGAGCGTTGCACCCGGCAACCCTTCACCTGTATCGGAATCAATAATTCGCCCGCGCAGGCGAACACCTTCGGCACTGGCGAAACGGTCAATTGGCAACTGACCAATACCCACGAGAACCTCAGTTGTCGCCAACCTAAAGTTATTGATAGATAAGTCGAGCCGATATGTGCCATCCGGGATATCACCTGGCGCGGTCAAGCGCATGAGGAAATTTTCTCCCGTCTCGAAGCCGCTCCACGGTAACGATTGTTCGTAAAATAATATATCATCTACCCACCACCGCATCGTCCATAACGTGCCGGGCGCAATTTGCTGCCAATCAAAAAGCGCATATATTTCACCTACACGATTGGTAATATTTGTAATCGGCGCAGCAAAAAGAGCCGCTTGCGAGTCGCTGGCGACGGCAAAATGTGAATCGACAAACACTTCTGGAAGAGGGCCGATTTGCGCGCCTGCAATCGTAAAGTCGGAACGTGCGGCTAAGAATCCGTCGAGAAACATTTCCAACCGATATTGACCGGGCGTCAAACCATTCGTCTCAATGATACTAATTCGGCGTGTTCCGGTTGATCCGCGTGACCACGTTTCTGTTGTACGTGAACCCGGAATCTCAGCACCATCTTTGTACCAGATTGCTGTCCACTCCATTCCGTCAACAATATTTTGATAGATAAAACTCGCTGTTGCGACATTTCCTGTTGGGAGCACAAAGCCATTGCCTAGAATATTGCCACCAGTATCTTCTATACCAAATGCAATATTTGCCAATATCGGACGTGCAGTGGAATCACCGCCAATCGTAATGGGCAGCGTGCCAGCAGCGCGTCCGTTAATAAATAGGCGGAATTCATACACGCCATTAGGCCAGGTTTGCTGGGCGCTTCCGATATACCATAATCCGCGCGTGCCACCACTCCAACGAACGGGCGCAAGACTAAATATCTGACTGGGCCGACCATCTATAGTCACCCGCAATTCATATACCGTTTGTGGCGTCATATTCTCATAATCGAAAAATAGATACAGGCTATCTGTTCCGGCTGCAAGATTACCCACAACGGTTGTTGGACGTCCATCGGATACAGCCGGCGCGAAAAACAAGTTGTTAAATGTTGGCTCACCGGCGATCCTATCGAACGAGGTTGTGCTTGTTATTAACTCGACCTGTAACCCCAATGTCGATGCGCGTATTAACGGACGCGCAAAATTTGATGGACGAATTGTACTGATTTGTCCACCGAGTGGAACACAGTTGTCGTTACCAGTCACCAATCCATCGCCATTTGTGTCCTGAATTGGCAGACAGCTCGTTGCAATACCTGTCTCAGCAATCGGCGCAGTGGTAGGAATACCTATAAGTTGACCATCGCGATTATATGCCCCCCCGCCTGATGCTGATCCGGGTACTGAGGTGCTTGTTTTGATCCATGCGCTGCCACCGCTGCTGTTTGGCTCGTCCAGAAAACCTGTGATAGTGCCTTGAATGAGTTGCACTGGATCGCTGCCGATGCCATTGTAACCGACAACAAACACGTCTTCGTCAAGTTCGACAGTCGATGAGTCGGCAAGTTCCACGAAAGGAAGTGATAACGTTTCCGGGTCGAGTTGGCGACCACTGAGTGATTGTGTGACGCGCAGCAGTGCCAAATCGACACCAATGTTCGCTTGTACCACCTCTGCGCGAAATCGTGGTACAGGCGGGCTGCCGGGATTGGTAGTAAATGAAACGATTAGTACATCGCCCGGACACTCTGAATCTGCAACGGTATGGTGCGCGTTTGTCAGAATGAGACCGTCCCGGCTAACGACCGTGCCCGAACCGATACAGGTTATAACAAGATTATCCTCTATCTCCTGCGCTTGTGCGATAAACACGGTTGCGCTTTGAATACGCTCGATATCGAAAGTGCTCGCTATGGTTTGGGCTGATGCCAACCCATAAAGAAGTATCAGTAGCAAAAAACCACTCAGTAGACGTATCAAAATCTTTCTCATTTAGAACTCTACTGTCTCCAGAAATTGCTGAAAGTACGGGATATCCACTTCATACGTGTCTGCTGACGATTGAAAGGTCATGATGATGGCCTGGCTCCCACGAATGGTCAAAATGTCTATGCCCCGAACGATAATGGGCGTCGTATCCAGAAAGGGGTCAGTTAAGGTAAACACATACGTGTATTCCATGAATGTAAATTCAGCATCATTTAACAACATATATTGAGGTCGCTCTACATTGGAACCAATATCGCCGATGGTATATTCAGTAAATGTTTGCGCCCGATTGAGTGAAAGATTGTCCAAGACATTACGTTCACTTGGTGAGTCCACATTTATCGGATGAATTGAAACCTGAATCCTGCTGCCAAAGCCGCGCTGTGTCGTATTCCGCACCCGAAACACATAATCACCCGCTGTATCAAGGAGCCAGTTGCGGGGATAGGTTGCACGAATGCCCGCTTGATTGTCTATGTAGGGGCTAACTGCATATACGGTGTTATGGCGCATATTTAAGCCAAGCGCCAGCAGTGTCATAGCCAGAATAATAGTCAAATAGTGTCCCCATCGCTGCTGCTGGCTTAGTCCGGCATCTTCGCGTCCGATTTCTACATAACCCATAATCAGGATGTCTCCCGTCCAACCAGGGATTCGCGCTCACGACGCTCTGCATTGTCGATAAGAAATGCGACCACAAGAAGCGGCACGATGAGTATTCCTATAGTAAAGAGTAGACTGAGTAAACTGCGGGGCGAACTAACCCCCAATATAAACGTCGGATTTACCAGACCAGCCCGTAGTGGAATCGCTAATCCAACAACAACCGCAGATACAAACAGTACAATTGGCATAAATAGGGGAGACGGAAAATCAAAACACACTGCCGCTAATCCATAAGCGACAATACAGCTTGCGACAAGATGTACAACGACTGTGCTAAATATTCGGAGTAAGGCTGCGTCCAGCGGTGGTGTATCTTGTAATATATATCGTAGATTCTCAACAGTGGCATAACCTAATGCAGCGGGCGCAGCATACGCAATACCATCTAATCGTGTCCGAAACTGTTGAGGCCAAACTGTGATATAAATCACTAAATATTTGAGGAATTCCTGAACAATACCCACGGTTATGGTATAACCCGCGATTCGACTTATTGCTGGCTCTAAAGCAATCCAATTATCAATTTGAATTGTATCTTCAATAAATGGGATGCCCATCGCATTGGCAATGAGGCCGCTCAAGATAAGAACCGAAAGGAGTCCGTGTCGTGGCTGGGTCGTCCCGCGTTCTGCCAGATATGAGAAGATAAGCCACAAACCGAGTGGTAAAAACACGAACAGCAGGCGCGCGAGCAGTTGGATTGAGCCTCCGAGACTGAAACCCAGTACACCTACTGCCACATAGGCGATAAGCACAACTGAAGTGAAAATACCATTTTCAATGATGATACTGCACCAGACAGGGCGAAAGGGGTAATCTTCTTTTTCGGATGGCGGTGTCACTAACCGAGAATTCGCAAATGCCATGCTGTGAACCTCCAATACCCGAACAACATCTATAGACACGTAATTTCTATTCGTTTACACTACTCGTACTGCTCGCATGTCGTTCAAAATCCTAACTGATTGCATTATACAAAGAAAGGTATAACCTTTGCGTCGGCTAATTATCAAATGCTGCTGCCTTCTTTTAGTGCTGGCAGGCTGTGGGACGGCAGAGAGTCCTGTTTCGGAACGCTCAATAACATATGGTTTAACCCTGCAACCCAGTGGCATCGACCCGCACATTCACCAGTCCGCGGAACTCGGTATTGCTTTGCGTCAAGTCTATGACACGCTGATTTATCGTGACCCAACAACGAACGCCTTTATACCGGGATTAGCATCGTCCTGGAGCGTCTCTGATGATTTGCTAAGTTATACGTTCAACTTGCGGCAAGATGTTACATTTCATGATGGCACACCGTTCAACGCACAAGCCGTAGCAATCAATCTTGATCGTATCACCGCCCCGGAAACCGCCTCACAACGCGCCGCATTGCTCTTAGGCACATATACTGGTTATGAAATAATTGACGATTACACGATACGCCTCAGTCTTTCCGAACCTTACAGCCCCTTACTGGATGGCCTAAGTCAGGTGTATTTAGGGATGGCAAGCCCTACGGCGCTCGAAGCGGTGTCCACAAATCGGTATCAATTTCATCAGGTTGGTACAGGCCCTTTCATCTTCGTAGACTATTTGCCGGATAACCGCATCACGTTGCGGCGTAATCCAGATTATCGTTGGGGGCCAGCGTTTTATACCACTGTAGGTGACGAAGCAGTCGCTGAAATTATCTATCGTTTCTTTCCTGACCCGGCAACCCGTTCATTGGCAGTCGAACGTGGCGATGTGCAGATTATGGGTGAAATCCAACCAACAGATGCCCGACAGCTTGTTGATAGCAGTAACGTGCAGCTCGAACCCGTCGAAATTCCCGGTCAACCTCTCCAGTTCCTGATCAATGTCAATCGTTTTCCAACAGATAGTGTAGCCATGCGACAGGCCTTACTGTTCGGCACGAATCGCACCGCGATTGTGGATAGCGTATTTCAGGGATTTTCACCGGTAGCCTGGGGGCCAATATCGCGCTCGACACTTTACTATAATCGTGCTGTTGAAAATGTATATGCGTTCGATACGATACAGGCCGAAGCCCTCCTCAGCTCACTCGGATATAGGGATACGGATAATGACGGTATTCTCGACCTCGGTGGCGCGCCACTGGAACTTGAGATTATAGTCCCGCCGTGGGGTTTAACACCGGATGTAGCACAGGTGATACAAGACCAGTGGCGCACACTGGGAATTCGGGTCAATATTGTGCAAGTACCCAACTTTTCAACCCTCATCGAACAAGTTAATGCAGGGGAGTATAATCTGGTCGCCTTCAACAGTTTCGGATTCGATCCATCACTCATGAATTCTTATTACATGACCAATGGTGTCAATAATTTTACCGGGTATAGTAATCCCGAACTCGATACTATCCTCATAGATGCGACTCAAACCAATGACCCGGAAATCCGGCGCAATCTTTATGGTCAGGCGCAGGCATTGATTATGCGTGAGGCGCTAGTTCTGCCTATTCGGGATTATGTCAATCTGAATGCCCGGGTGGTAAATCTACAGGGCTTGACATTCGATTCTTATGGTTGGTTTCCACTCATGCACAATGTCACACTTAGCAATGCGGACGGCAGCTAGTTTCGGAAGTCGCGCCCTCATCACTCTATGGTTAGCGACGACTCTTGCTTTTTTTGCACTGCGTCTCCTACCCGGTGATGCGATTGATTCTCGTTTGCGTCAAATTGGGGCAAGTGATGCCTTTATCCAGGCGCAGCGCGATCACTATGGTCTAGGCGAGAGTATATTAACGCAGTATGGCTTATTCTGGCGCGGGATCGTGAGCGGTGATTTAGGCGTATCGTTAATTAATTCGCTGCCTGTTACTGAACTTATTAGTACACGTTTCGAGTCCACCGCTAAGTTAGCGGTAGGGGCCGTCATAATTGCGATTACAATGGGGCTTTCGCTTGGTATCCTGAGCGCAGTACACATAGGCTATGGAATCTCCTCGATTGCCAATGGACTGATAAATTTCACATTCAGTATTCCCATATTCGTGTCCGGCACATTGCTTTTGTTTTTGGTGCGTGTGCCTGTTGGCGGGGGAGGGGAGGCCCTTGTAGAATTTCTCCCAGCGGCTATCCTCCTGGGTTTTCATACCGCCGGCGCAATTGCCCGGGTCGCTAAGACCAATATTCAACAGACTGCCGGGTCAAATTTTGTGCAGGTTGCGCGCGCTAAAGGGCTTCGAGAAAGTCACATCGTTGTCCATCACATCTTGAGAGTGGGTCTTATCCCGGTTATTACAGTCACTGCGCTGCAATTGGGGTACTTGCTCGCAGGTGTGGTCATCACTGAAACGTTATTCACGCTGCCGGGACTCGGCACACTCTTACTCGACTCTGTGTTGCGACAGGATTATCCGGTTGTTCAAGGTATTGTGCTGCTGTCGGCTTTTGTGTACGTTGTGTTGAACTTGTTGGCAGATACCTTGCATCGTTTTGTCGATCCGCGTGTGTTAGAAGTATGAAGTGGGCGGCTATCTCTTTAACCGCAATCGTCTTGATTTCAGCGGCAGCACCCGTTTTGACTTCATATGACCCATTGTCTATAGACAGCAATTCGGCATTACAACCACCTTCACCTGCCCATTGGTTTGGAACTGATTACTTAGGTCGCGATGTATACAGTCGTGTGTTGTTTGGTGGTCGCCAGACCGTGTTCCTCTCGATCATCGCAACATCAATTACGGTCTCCATAGGCTTACCAATCGGGCTTCTAGTTGGACTAAACGTCATGTGGCTTGATCGGAGTGTCGTAACGTTACTCAACGCAATGCTGGCATTTCCGGGTTTGTTGGTGGCGATGATTGTACTGACTCTTATTGGCAGCAGCAATATAGGCGCTGCAATTGCGGTGGGAATTGCTCAAATTGCCAGTTTTGGGCACGTTGTTCGCGCCGCGGTGATTACGGTGAAAACGCAGGGATATGTCGATGCAGCGGTGGGGCTTGGCGCCAGTCGCTGGCACATTGTTCGCTGGCATATCTGGCGCAACATCTTACCTCTTGTGGTATCGTATGCCGCCGTTATATTTAGTTACAGTATTATCAACACAGCATCACTCAGTTTTCTGGGGTTAAGCGACAATCCGGCTGTGCCTGATTGGGGAAGTATGCTGGCAAATGGTCGAATTGCTTTTCGGACTGCACCGTGGGCTGTGATATTTCCCGCTATCGCCATTGCCATTACTATTGGTAGTATCAATACACTTGTTGATAAACTATCTGAGATGTAACATCATCTACATCCCTCGAATACTTGTACCAACCGCTTTTTCTTCTATGAGGATTTGTCGGAGTATGGACGGCTCTGTCCCGTTGACAATTCTGATGTTTAATCCAGGTACGGTTTCCGCCAGATGCAGCATATCAGCCACTTTTGTATACATACCCCCGGTCACATCTACACCCGAAGCGCCTTGTAACGCTTGTTTTATGTTATCGAAATTGGCAGGTGTAATGACGGGAATAACTTGTCCTGTTGCATCGTAAACGCCATCCACTTCGCCCAACAGCACAATTTGGTTAACTGGAAAATGCTGTGCAAGATAAAAAAAGATGGTTTCTGTGGAAATGATCGTACCACCACGCGCTGTATCTATGGCTATATCACCATAGACCAGGGGCACAAGACCCTGTTCTAATGCCGTCGCTATCGCTGTTAGAGACATTGACTGAAGGATGCCATTTTCAGCAACTGCCGATGCAGAAGGTTGAATGCGCCAGACAGGGATTTTGGTTTTGATCAGTGTGTTCGCCACGAGTTGATTTAACTCCGATGCCACCACGCCGACCTGAGCAAATCCTCGCCATTGTTCGGGTGAGTGGACACCATTAATGGTATTGTGTTGTTTGGCAATCATATGTCCGAATGAACCACTGCCATGACCAAGCAGCATTCGTAGATCGGGTCGCGTTTGGGAAATTGTGTTAAGCTCATGCCCGATGGACTCCACAATGTTCCGTCGATATGTGCGGTCTTTGCGTTTATCGGTGATTAGTGAACCACCCAATTTGATAAATATCAGTGATTGCATCGTGTTTCTACTATTCAATATCTGTTGGATAGATTTGCACCGCGCCAGCGCCCAACAGGGCAGATTTTACCTGCTCCTGTCTGGAAGGTTCTACCAGTGCAATCATATTTCCGCCACGTCCGCCACCAGACAATTTTGCGCCGAACGCGCCTGCGTTTAATGCCGCCCCAACCAGTTGGTCGAGTTCGGGTGATGACACAGTTAATTGTTGAAGCAGTCCGTGATTCTCTGTCATCAAATGTCCAAGCGTCTCCGCATCTCCGATTTCGATTGTCTGTCGTGCTCGGCGCACAATCGAACCAATTGATTCAATGATAGGGATAATTCTATCCGGGTCGGCGTTGTACAGCTTTCGCACATCGCCAACAGACTCCCGTGTAAGTGCCGATTTTCCACTGTTCGCGATGAGGAGTGAGAAAGATTGTCCAATATCCAGATATTCAATCGGTTGATCCCGAACAAAATACACAGGCTGTTCGTAAACAATGACCGAGTTGTCAATACCACTTGGCGTACCGTGATAGATTTTCTCAATATCATAAACGAGTCGATTGAGTGTGGATTTATCTACTTGTGTTCCGTGCCATTGGAGCAGGGCGCGTCCGACTGCTGTCGAAATTGCCGCGCCGCTACCTAATCCGCTGGCGATAGGGATTTGTGATTTGATGGTGAGTGTTAGCCGGGGTATGTCAACATCCAGTTGGTTAAGAACCGAATGCGCCATTTGTATCAAGGGGGATTCGGAATGTGTTTCAGGTGTATAAAGGATTGATTCATCTTCAGCCACAATTTGGAGCGTGTTCCAGTTGTCCGTATGCGGCTGGACTGTGACCGTCGCCTGTAAACTGGCAACTGGAATGGCTATTGCGGGTTGACCATAGACGACAGCATGTTCACCAACAAGAATAATTTTGGCACAGGCGTGAGCGGTAATCATAACTCGGCAGGCACAAGATAGAGTAAAACGATAAATAACAAACCCCATAGAACAATCGCAATTTGTAACCAGCGATCACTCAGAAATACCTCGTCAGGCGCGCCGCCTTCACCTCGTACATGAATGATATAAAGATAGCGAAACAATCCATACAGGACAAAGGGGACTGTAAACAGGGCGAGATTGATGTCGAAGATACGGCGGATAGGATTTTCAATGGTGTAGAGTATATAGGCGACCAGTGTTCCTGTGGTTACCATTCGCAGCATATCATCCAGAAGGGGCAGATTATACTCGCGGAAAATTTGCCGGGTTTTGACCGCATTTTCCCCCAATGTAACAAGTTCCTGTCGTCGCTTGCCAATAACGAGAAATAGCGCGAGTAAACCGCTACAAACATAGAGCCAGGGCGAAAAATTCTCAACCTGCACGACAATTGCTCCCGCGACAACCCGCAAGACATAGGCCGCGGTGACCGACAATACATCAATCAGCACAATATGCTTTAATGAAAACGAATAGGCGATCTGCAATATCAGATAGATTAGGAGAATGACTGCCAATCCCCAGTCTATTAATAACGCGATTAGAATCGCGCTCGCGGGTAAAATAATTGCGCTCCACGTTGCAACACGCATGGAAAGCTGTCCAGATGGTAGTGGGCGATTCTTTTTACGTGGATGTTGCCGGTCATTTTCGATGTCAACAATATCATTGATGATATAGACCGTGCCTGCCACAATGGAAAAAAGGGCAATAGCCATTACAACGCGAAGAAATGTTGCTGCAACGAATAACTTGCCATCAAAGATGATCGGTGGCAGTATGAATAAGACATTCTTTGTCCATTGGGTTGGACGCATTGTGCGGATTAAACCCATTAGCACCGGTATTCGTCCTTCAAAGTAACAGATTTATAACAGCCGCATTATACATTGAACGTTTGCCGTCACAATCCCCTATATACAGTCGCTCACAGAACTATGATAATAAACCCAAGCAGCAAGCGAAGTTATTGTCAGGACTATATTAATGATTGCAACCGCGCGCGCCTATTCTAATATTGCATTTATTAAATACTGGGGTAACACCAATCACGATTTGCGTCTCCCAAGCAATCCCTCTTTAAGTATGAATCTCGCTGGTCTATTCACTGAATCCACAGTTGAATGGGATGTATCACTTGCGAAGGATGTTGTGTTCATCAATGGGCAGGAAGCTGAAGAACGGGCATACAAACGGGTGAGCGCCCACCTCGATCATATTCGCAAGCGAGCCGGATTTGGTCTATCAGCGTCTGTCCAGTCGAGCAATAACTTTCCGATGGGTGTGGGTATTGCATCATCTGCATCATCATTTGCGGCGCTCACCTTAGCTGGTGTACAGGCGGCTGGGCTAGAGCTTTCGGAGCGCGAATTGACCACAATAGCGCGTCTGGGTTCGGGTTCCGCCTCGCGTTCCATTCCGTCAGGATTTGTGCAATGGTATGCTGGCACAGATCATGCCAGTTCGTATGCCGAGACCTTCGCACCGCCGGACTCCTGGAATATTGTTGATGTTATTGCCATTGCGAGTGACGAACACAAGAAGGTGGTTTCGCTACAGGGGCACGAATCAGCGCCAACGAGCGATTTGCAGTCTGCGCGAGTGGTAGGCGCTCAACAACGCTTAGAAATCTGTAAAAAGGCTATTTTAGCGCGTGACTTCGCGACTTTTGCCGATGTGGTTGAGCATGATAGCAACCTCATGCACGCTGTAATGATGACCAGCCGTCCGCCCTTGTTTTATTGGAAACCCGCCACATTGACGCTTATGGAATTGGTGCGCGAATGGCGGGGCGAGGGCTTGCGTGTTTGCTACACACTGGATGCTGGCCCGAATGTGCATTGTATTTGTGTAAGAGAAGACGCCGAAGTGGTAAGAGCGCGTCTTGAAGCCGTGTCTGGGGTCATAAATACCTTACATGCCCGCCCTGGCGAGGCCGCGCACATCATATAAACCCAAATTGCGTAAAACCCAAAAGGATGAAACATAAAGGCCTGGTGTCTTGCTTTGGTCGTAATTGGAACATTATAATGCTAATTAACGTCCATAACACACCTCACACGTTAGCTATGTTAGGGTAATTTCTCATGCTTGATTTCGTCGCAAATAACGATTTGCTGTCTGCCATTATCGCATTTGGGTTGGTGCTGATACCCGCGATTCTTGTGCATGAACTGGGTCATTTTCTCGCTGCAAAGGCAGTTGGTATCACCGTGCTTGAATTTGGCATTGGGTTTCCGCCGCGTGCTGTAAAGCTGTTTTCATGGGGCGAAACGGAATTCACGTTGAATTGGATACCACTTGGCGGGTTTGTGCGTCCGTTAGGGGAAGACCTCATTCGCCCACTTAGTGAAGCGGAAGTCGAGCGTGACCGCGAGAAACTGCAAGCCCATTATCCTAAGGACGATTTGTCTGAGCGCGAAGAACTGCGTTTGCGTGGCGTGACAAATGCAAAATCGGTCAACGAAGTGAAACCCTGGCCTCGTATTTTCTTCATGGCGGCGGGCGCTATCGCGAATTTTATATTCGCATTCGTGCTTTTTGCCTTAGTAGGACTCTTAGGTTTGCCTGAAGATGTGGGTGGCCGTGTGCAAATTGCCGATGTTCCCGCGAATAGCACGTTAGTGGCAAGTGGGATTCAGATGGGTGATTTTGTAGAAGCTGTGAACGGCGAACTTTTCACAGATGTGCAAGATTACTTACGTTTGATAGGACAGTATGAAGGTCAGTCAGTCACGTTAACGATTCGGCGGATGGAGACCAATGCGGTTGTTGAGGTCGAATACACGCCCAACATAGGCCAGATTTCGAGCTATGTTCGGGTCGTTAGTGTGGAGGAAGGGTCGCCCGCTCACGATGCGGGGATTGTGCCCGGTGATTTGATAGCCGGTATTAACGAAACCTCAATCACCAGTGAACAAGACCCTATTGGCAGCTTGCAAACAGCGTCGGTTGAATTCGCGGGGAGTGGATTATCGCTGACGATACTTCGCGATGTCGATGGTGAATTAATGCCCACCACGATGACTGTGATTCCACGCGAACAGGTGATAGATGGGCAAGGTCGAATCGGAATAGGAATCTCAACTGAGTTTCATGACGCCGCAAATGTGATTTATTTGCCAGCGCCACCACAACGCGAACTCGTGCCACAATCATTTGGCAATTCTATCAGATATGCCGCGGATAGCGTCGGTGAAGCGATGCGGCGCATTCTCGAAGTACCGTCACGTATTATCAACCAGACCATTACACCAGAAGAAGCGCGCCCTGTCAGCATCATTGCCATCAGCCAGGTGGGTGGGCAGTTCTTGCAGCAAAGCATAACGGATGAGCAACCTGTTATCATTCTGAACTTTATGGCGTTGATTAGCATTGCACTGGGCTTCACGAATTTGTTGCCCATCCCGGCACTGGATGGTGGTCGCATCTTGTTCGTGCTCATCGAAATTGTTCGAGGTCGCCCCATGTCCCCAGAGCGAGAAGGTCTTGTTCACCTTGTGGGACTGGCATTTATGTTGTCTTTAGGCGTCCTGATTATGCTCTATGACATCTTCAATCCGTTTGTGTTACCACAATAGGAGGCTGTACCCATATGGGAGATATTGAGTCTGAGATTGAATCCTATCAGCCAAAACAATTGCCCACGTTAAACGATGCAATCGTGGCGCTGCAATCACAGCAGCGCGTGGAAACAAATTATGCGATTCTCTACGGATTATCTGATCTAAACACTGAGCAATTAAAGCAGCTAGAGCCAACCTGGAATGCGCTCCCAGTTTTCTATAGGCGCGGGCTTTTGCAGCATCTTTTGGAGGTAGGTGAAAGCAACTTTGAGCTGAATTACCGCGATCTGGCGTTATTTGCCTTACGCGATGTGGATGCCGAAGTGCGTTCTGTGGCGATTGAATTATTCTGGGATGACAAGACGCTTGATGTCATGCACGAGTTAGTGCGCCTGCTTGAATGGGATGAAACGGCTGAAGTTCGTGCAGCAGCCGCGAAAGCATTAGGCGCATTTATACTGCATGGCGAATTAGGTAATCTGCCGGAACACGCTACAGAACACGCGCAAGACCTGCTCATTACCACATTTAATGACGTGGATGAAGATGAATCTGTGCGCCGTCATGCCCTTGAAGCGATTGCGAATTGTGGGCATGAATCTGTACCGGCGATGATTCGTGAGGCTTACGACAGTCATGACAACGAGCTTGTGTTAGGTGCGATATATGCAATGGGGCGCACTTGCGATGCGCGATGGGCAGAGATAATCATTCGCGAACTGCGTAGCGATAAACCAGAGGTGCTCTATGAAGCGGCACGGGCGGCTGGAGAATTAGAACTTGACGAGGCCGTGCCGGTATTGGGCCGATTAGCCATCCATCCTGACCGCGAACTTCAAGAAATTGCAATCTGGTCGTTAGGGGAAGTCGGTGGTAGGGAATCGCTGCGGATATTGAATGCCCTTGCAGAAGATGCCGAAGATTCTGAGGATGATGCGCTCATTGAATCTATTGAAGATGCCATTGGCAATGCCAGCATTGGTGGAGATGGGCTTTTCGATTACGATATAGATAGCGACGAATATCCTCTCTAAAACAAAACAGGCATGGTCGGGTTGCCATGCCTGTCTAGAGTATCGTATCGCTATGATTGGCTAAACATCGTCTGCATTTTCATTGCGAGGCTCATATCGCCTGCTATTTTGATTTTCCCGCTCATAAATGCTTGCATCGCGTTGGTTTCGCCAGTGGCGACTGCATACCAATCATCAGCCGCTGCTCGAAGTGTCATTTTCGGATCGTCGATCTTACCCTGACCAGACTCGCATGTGCCATCATCTATCCTCAACCAGAAATCTCCACCATTATCACCACTTAGCTCGAATTGGATAACCGCAGAGACACCTTGTGCTTTTTCGGGGATGAACTGCTCAGCCATTTGTGGGAAAAGGCCAACGATTTCTTCATTTGTTGCCATAGTGATTCTCCTAAATGTTTGGTTAGTTAGATTTTTACGGTATCAGACAAGGTTCTTGATAGTATACAATCAAACTGGTCTTGACTAAAGACTCGCATCATTTAGGTGAAGGATGCCGTTATGCAGAATACTCCTCATTTGAATCTAATACTACTGGTAATTGTCATTAGTCTGTTGTTTTTGCCTGTGAAAGGTCAAGAAACAACGAATTTATCCGGCGACATCGCTTATATTGGCGATGATTACAATGTATACACTGTCGATCCCGCGGATTTGGAAATTAACATATTGACTTCAGACGCCGACTCAATGCGTCATTATTTATGGCCTACATGGGCAACTGATGGTCGATTGGCCTATTTTTGCTGTGACCCGGCGGTGTCTGGTCGTCCTGAGGTTGAGGTTTACGTGTCACCTATAGTCGGTGCATCCAGTCAACTGGTTTATGCTGAACAGAATCAAGTCTTTACGTATGCTTATTGGTCTCCAGGGGATTGTGAGGGCATTGAGGATTGTCGTGATATCGCTGTTTTGGTCACGAGTTTGGATCCGCAAGGATTACTGTTGCAAATTATCCGCAATGACGACGTAACTAATGATAATTGGACAGCAGAACACGGCGCGCCTTTTTATTTCACATGGAGTCCTGACGGCAGCAGAATGGTGTGGTTGAGAAATGACTCAATATACGAAATATATGACCCGACATCTCGGCAAGTTCAAGAACCAATTCAGTTAAGACCGGGACGGGGCATTATCCCCATTTGGTCAACTGTCGATGATCGCATTTTTCTATCTGTTCGCAATTCAAACGGACGTTTCACCGATGTGATAACGCTTGCAGATGATGAGTCTGCGCCATTGATTACAGCGCACGAGGGTGCAATTTCGTTTTTGATTTCACCAGATGGTCGTTTTTTAGCGTATCGTTCAATTACCGCTAATGGTGTTGGAAACGTCATTACAATAGATACCGTTTCGGGTGCAACAATCGCTGAGAGTCCCTTTACAGGGGTTGCCGCATTCTTCTGGTCGCCCGATAGCCGTTCCATTGCATATATTACACTTGCAGATCAACCGGGCACGTTCAGCGCAAAGCAGTGGCAATCCATTCAACAAGGACAGCCTATACAACTTATGTGGCATGTCCTGGATGTTGAAACAGGTCAAAATCGCACCTTGCAACGTTTTGAGCCAACAAATGATATGGTGTATTTGCTGACCTTCTTTGAACAATTTGCCCACAGCCACCATATTTGGTCGCCGGACAGCACGCATATCGTCTATAGCGAGGTAACCCGTTTCGGCAACGGCATTATCCGTATTCTCGATGTGACCGGTGACGCCAACCAACCCATCACTATTGCTAACGGTCAAATAGGCATCTGGAGTTTTGAATAATCGAATATGCTCAAATGGCCCCACCAGTCTCAGCTACGGTTCTTAAGCGTAACAGGAATTGTTGTATTGTTGATCATTTCAGGTTGTATGCGTAGTCAACGTGAAGTCATCGTCATCACGGCGACATTCCTGCCACCTACGCCAGTGTCATCACTGGCTAACAATCCAACGCCACCGAGCCTGCCACCCATTTCGTTGTCATCTGTCCCTAATGAACCACAGAGTTTCCCGACACCGAATCCAACGCGGTCAGATGTCCGGTCAAATGAACCAACTGAATATATTGTGCAATCAGGTGACACATTATCGCGAATCGCATCAACATTCAATATGAGTATAGATACGATTTTATCCGCCAATAATCTGGTGAATCCCGATTTACTGTCAGTTGGGCAGGTATTGGTGATTCCCGGTGCGCCAGAACAAGAGACAAGTACCTTCAAGATATTGCCTGACAGCCTCGTTGTGCGTGGGCCGGGAAGTAGACTTTTTGATGTCGCAGGATTTATTGCACAACAGCCCGGTTATATCCGTTTCGCAACAGATGAAGTACCCATTAATGCTGCGAATGGGTTATCTATTGAGCAGACAATGACTGCCGCACAGATCGTGACCATGGTAGCAGAAGATTACAGTATTGATCCTCGTTTGCTATTAACCATTCTGGAATATCGTGGCGGGTGGTTGTCTAATCCTGCTCCTGATGAAACGGAACGAATGTATCCTATCACAGGTGCAGCAGCGATTCACGCAGACCGCCGCGGACTCTATCGACAGTTGATATGGGCAGCCAACGAAATCAATCACGGTTATTACGGTTGGAAATATCGGGGACAAACTACATTGGAGCTAGAAGGCGGAATACGGTTGCGTTACGGGCAGGGATTAAATGCGGGCACTGTCGCGATTCAATATTTTTTAAGTCTGAACACCCCGTTTGCAGTCTGGCAAAATGATATTAGTCCGCAAGGCTTTTATCGGTTCTATTATGCGTATTGGGGTGATCCTTTTTCGGGTACTCGTATCGACCCGCTTGTGCCACCGAATCTCGTCCAACCCACACTTTCATTTCC
>CAZTLI010000039.1:0-20194 GCA_964614375.1 uncultured Anaerolineaceae bacterium | reverse complement strand
CGCCAATTGTCCGGCAGCGATGCCACCATCATTGGGCGGAATGTGATGATGCCAGAACGGGGTAAACCCGGTGGCCTGTAATGCAGCGATTGCGCCTTCACACAAGAGTCGATTCTGGAAGCAGCCACCTGTCAGCAGAACACGGTCTATGCCGCTGTGCTGTGCCACTGCCACAATCATATCAATCAGCGAATGATGGAACATCGCTGCGATGTCTTTGGGCGCGACATTTTGCCGCAGGTCATCTATCACACCGCGAATCAGGGGTCGCCAATCGACGACGGGCGCCTGGAAATCAAAAAGGTAACGGTCATCTATATACGATTTCATCGCTGTGAATTGCAGCGCCATCGCCGCCTGTCCCTCAAAGGTAGTGGTCTGGCACAGATTGAGGAGGGACGATACCGCGTCGAATAGGCGTCCCATACTGGTTGTTGGCGGGGACTGAATGCCCTTCCTGAGCATCGCCTGCAAGACTGCCCGTTCAGATGGACTGAAAGCCGCAACAGGGGGCAAATCAGTCATCTGCAAAGCCGCGTCGCCATACACGGCATATAACACGCCTAATGCAGACCGTCGGGGTTCGCGCACGGCGCTATCGCCACCCGGCAGCGTGAACGGCAATAAATGGGCGCTGCGTTCGACGTGTCCGTTATCCACCAGCAGCCACTCGCCACCCCAGATTGTCCCATCGAGTCCATAGCCAGTACCGTCCCATGCGACCCCTAATACCCGTCCGTCAAGGCGGTTGTCTATCATGCCCGCCAGTACGTGGGCGATATGATGCTGCACCGGGCGCTGTTCACCGTCTGCCGCCTTTGCGTACTGCGTGGAGAGATAGTCCGGGTGCAGGTCGTGAATGATTTTCGCGGGCTGCATATCATACAACCCCTGTAAATCGGTGATGGTCTGGCGGAAAACCTGTTCTGTCGAGGGCGTTTGCAAGTCGCCAATGTGCTGACTGACGAGCATTTGCTGGTCGTTCATCACCGCAATTGTGTTTTTCAGATGACCGCCAACAGCCAGGGTGGGCGGCATGGCAGTATTGAGGTGCAATGACAGGGGCGCATAACCTCTGGCACAGCGCAATATTTGCACATCGCCGCGTATCACCTGCACAACCGAGTCATCCACAGGCCGCGCAATCGGGCGATTATGCACCAGAAACACATCGGCTATCGCGCGCAATCTTTGTAATGCCTCATGTTCATCGGTGCAGATCGGTTCGTCGGAAAGGTTGCCGCTGGTCGCTACAACCGGAAAATCCAGTTCCGCCAGCAAAAGCGCGTGCAGCGGGGTATAGGGCAGCATCACGCCCAGATAGGGATTATCCGGCGCGAGATTAGGCGCTAATCCCCTGTCATCCCGCACTTCCAGCAGCACAATCGGCGCGGCAGACGATTGCAGCGCCTGCGCCTCACACAAATCCACCACACAATGACTGCGTACCCACGCTAACGACGGGAACATCGTGGCAAGGGGTTTGTGTGGGCGATTTTTGCGGTCACGGAGGCGCTGGACTGCCGCTTGATTACGCGCGTCCACCAGCAGATGAAAACCGCCCAGGCCCTTACACGCGACAATCTGCCCCTGCCGCACCGCTTCCGCCGCCTGAATGAGCGCCGCATCGCGGATGGTGATCACATTGCCTGACTTGTCCCACAGCGCGAGTTGTGGCCCGCAGTCGGGACAGGCGTTGGGCTGGGCATGAAAGCGGCGATTTGCTGGATTTTCGTACTCCGCGCGACAGGCCGGACACATCTCGAAGTGGTGCATCGTCGTGCTGGCACGGTCATACGGCAGCGCCTGAATAATCGTATACCGCGGGCCGCAGTGCGTGCAGTTGGTGAATGGATAGCGCGCACGGCGATTTTCCGGGTCGAATACGTCGCGCAGGCAGTCCGGGCAGGTCGCGAGATCGGGCAGTATCAACGCCGATTTTGCGCCGCCATTGTCGCTGTTGTGGATCGTAAAATCACGATAGCCTTCCACGTCTGCCCATGACCAGTCCAGATTGACGATACGCGCATGAGGCGGTTGTTCGCCGACGATACGATCTAAGAAGAGATAGAGCCTGGCTTCGTCGCCCTCGGCTTCAATATGCACACCCTGCGCCGAATTATTGACCCATCCGGCCAGGCCGAGATTGTGGGCAAGCGTGTAGATAAAGGGACGAAAGCCCACGCCCTGCACCGCGCCCTGTATCGAAATGACGATTCGCCTGTACATCCGTGTCCTCAACTTGCCATACGAACCTGCGATACCTGCCTGACGGCATTGGCGATGGATGCGGTCAATCGCGGTAAGCGCATTTCCACGACAGCCGATAAACCCTCACCATAACCAAAGTCGTAGCCCGTGATGGTGAAGGCCATACCCTGTGGACTCTGCCCATACAGCCGTTCACACAAATACAGCATTCGTTCGGGCGATAGATGATGTGTCATCAGACTATTCACGCTATTTTTGTCGCGCGTCAGCGTGTAGCGCTGGATCATACCCGGCTTTTGACCCAGACACGCATCCACAAAGATGACGACATCCACATCTTTCAGATAAGCAATCATCTCTGGCAGCGGTTGGACAGCGGTCATGAACTCGCAATCCGGGTCACGTAACTGGTCTTGTAACATCGTCACCGCTTGCACGCCCGCGCCATCATCCCGGCGCAGGGTATTGCCAAAACCGATAATCAGTATCTTCGTCATGATCGGCGTACCTCATCAACAATTTCACCGTCGGGACTCAGAAGCTGGATATGCAGGGGCATTTGCCCAATGGCATGAGTGGCACAACTCAGGCACGGGTCAAACGCGCGTATCACCGCTTCAACGCGATTGAGCATCCCTTCTGTCAGGTGGTCACTGTGTATAAAATGCTGTGCCACCTGCTTCACACCGCGATTCATCGCCAGCACATTGTGCCCGGTGGCGACAATCAGGTTCATATCCGTCATCAGCCCGTTGTCATCTATCTTGTAGTGATGGATCAGTGTGCCGCGCGGCGCTTCGATAATGCCCACGCCTTCATTGCTATTGGGTTGGGCATGAGCGCGAACATGGGTATTCAGGATGTCCGGGTCATCGAGTATTGCTTCGATACGTTCGATGCCATACACCATTTCAATCAGTCGCGCATAGTGGAAGTAGAACGAACTATGGCGTTGTTCCACGGGTATCTGGCGGAAGGTGGCGAGTTCCTCATCGGCTAGCGGCGTGCCACAGCGTTCAGCGAGGTGCAAACGCGCCAGCGGCCCTACACGGTATAGACCATCGGGATAACCCAGCGGCAGATAGTAGGGCGACTTCAGGTACGAGAAGTTTTCGACGGCTTCGCCAATATATTCAGCGTAACGCCGTTGTGGGATAGCGGGATTGACTGTTTTGCCGTTCGCATCCACCACCCGTAACTGCCCGTCGTAATGTTCGAGCGTGTTTTCTGGCGAAACCAGCCCCATATACATCGTCGGGAAGTTGGCGAATGAATGAATTTCTTCTGTAAAATTGGGCAGCAGTGACCGGAAGCTGTCGAGCGTGCGGCGGGCAATGGCGATAATTTCGCCGATAGCGGCCAGCGTCTCGGCGCGAGTATCGGGTTGCAATGGTTCGGTCACGCCACCGGGCACGACCCACGCATTATGAATCCGTTTGCCGCCCAACTGCTCGATAAGCTGTTGACCAAATTGTCGCAGTCGAATGCCATCGCGGGCCATATCCGGTGCGGCCTGCAAAATGCCGACGATGTTGCGTGTTTGAGGACGTGCGTCCATGCCCAGCAGCAAATCCGGCGATGACAGATAAAAGAAACTCAGCGCGTGCGACTGCACCATCTGGGCATAGTTGAGCAGCTTTCGCAGTTTGACCGCTGTCGGCGGGATGTGCAGCGCCAGCAGTTCATCGCAGGCTTTGGCGGACGCCAGCAAATGGCTGACCGGGCATATCCCGCAGATGCGCGCCGTCAGCGATGGCATCTCACGGAAAGGGCGGCCTTCTGCCAATTTTTCAAAGCCGCGCAATTGTGTGACGTGTAATTGGGCAGCGGCGACCTCACCTGCCTCATCCAACTGCACGGTGATGCGGGCATGACCTTCGATACGGGTAACGGGTTCGATGGTAATCGTGCGCTGCATTGCCAGCTCCTAGCCAAAATGGGCGATATAGGTTAAATCGGGTATGCGACCTGCCAGCAGTTCGACGAGACAATAGCGAATCACGCTGGAATGCGGCGGGCAGCCGGGAATAGTGACCTCGACAGGGACAACGGCCTTCACCGGGCGCACCGTATCCAATAAACGTGGGATACCCTTTACTGGCATCGTGCCATTGCGTGTCGCCCGTGTCTGGTAGACGTGCCGCATAATCTGCTTGACGGCGAAACGATTTCGCATTGCCGGGATATTGCCCGTGACCGCGCAATCACCGAGCGCGATGAGGATACCCGTATGCTGGCGGATGTGGTGGATTTTCTCTAAATCATCCTCGCTGCTGACCGCACCTTCGACCAGCGTGATGTCCACCCAATCCGGGAAGATTTTGGTATCGACCAGCGGGCTGTATACCAGTTCCACGCGGTCAGCGATTTCAGCCACAAAGTCATCTAAATCGAGGAACGACATATGGCAGCCCGAACAGCCATCCAGCCAGATTGTTGCCAGTGTGGGTTTCGTCGTCATCAAACCTTCTCCCGGTGTGCTTTAATCCGCGCGAGTAATGCACAATCTTTTTTCATTTCGCCCGTTGACTTATTTTTGTCGAATAGTGCCCCCGTCGGACAGGCCAGCACACATTTACCGCATTGTGTACAATCAATCGCGCTCCCCCATGTGCCGTCACAATTGGCGCTGATATGGGCATCACTGCCGCGTCCGATGACTTTCCATATCGCTGCGCCTTCGATTTCGGCACAGGCACGGACACAGCGTGTACACAACACACAGCGATTGGGGTCGAAGCCAAAGCGGGGATGCGACAGGTCAACATCGAGCATCGGGCGGCGATGGGGCAGGTACATATCCGTCACACCCAGCCGCTGCGCCAGCGCCTGCAATTCGCAAGACCCGTTGGCTTCGCATACCGCGCACACATGCTGTCCCGCCGCAAATAACCATTGGAGTACCAGCTGTCGCTGCTGGTGTAGCTGCTCGTTATCCGTCTCGATGACCATGCCGTCGCGGATAACGGTTGCACAGGCCGCCACCGGGTTCGCTTGCCCGGCGATGTGTACCATACACAGCCGGCACGACCCGGCGATAGATAGGCCATCCAGATAACACAGTGTGGGGATGAATAGCTGCTCGCGGCAGGCCACTTGCAGAATGGTCTCGCCTTCGCTGGCGGCAATGACGCTGCCGTCAATCGTAATCGTTGGTTTTGCCATGACAATCCTTTCAGAGTGAATGCAACAGTCACAGCAGGAGCGGTGCGTTGATGCTGGCTATATCCTGTCTCGATACAGGTCAAGTCACCACGAGTTGCCTCCTTATACTCATCGTATGAGACCAGCCCAAATTCAGATAGTGATGAATTGCCGATTCCCGGCTGATATAAAGCACATTGTGATTAATTTCACAATGTAGATATGAGATAGAAGATTAGTGGCGGGCGTGGCGCAGGCGTCACAAAATTTGCGTGGGCATACTGTGGCATTCGTCCCTGCGCTACGCAGCGCACGACGACCCATAAGCGGCTATGCAGGGGCGCATACTGTGCTATCCATCAGGCGGCCTTGAAAGCGCGCTGGAATTCGTGAATGATGGTGTTCGCGCCGTGTTGAACCGGCGTAGAAATATCTTTAGCCAATGCCAGTTGTAATGGTTGGATGCCCAGCAGCAGCACGCGGCAGCCAATCTCTTTCGTCAGATAATCCGCAAATACGGATAGCGGTAGGGTATGGGTAGAGGCGGTAAAGTGGGTTGTATCGCAGGCTTCAAACAGGCCCGGCGTCCCCGGCGGTTTACCCATATCCACGGCGTCGATGAGCAGCACAGTATCCGGTTGAAAGCGCCGCAGCACGCCGGTCATATTTTCTGGCACAGCCCCGGCCTTAAACAGCACCATATATTCCTGTGGGGGGAGTTGTGCCTGTAATTCACGAATGATATATAAGCCGACAGCATCATCCCCCCGTAATTCATGACCAATGCCCACAACCGCCAGTCGTTTATTCGGTTTCGTCAGGAGTGTTTGTAATGTCTCCTGCCAGCACATGGTTGACATTTGCTTCATCTCCATAGTAGACAATCAGCGTGTTTCTATCGTCTGTGCATAATGACCACTCGTCGCTCGGCATACTTAAACAGTTAAACCGACAATTCTCCACACATTGACCGCAGAAGGTGCAGTGTCCGATGTCGTAGCGCATGACAAACTGCTTGTTTTTCTTATCCAGCACAAACAGGTCAATCGCCTTCGCCGGACAATCCATCACACACAGCTTGCAACCGGTACACGCCTCTGGATTCCAGTGCAGCTTGCCACGTAAACGCTGTGGGGCGTCTGGTTTCGGGTTGGGATAGGGTTTTGTCGCCGCTTTGCGAAAAATCGCCCGGACAATATCTTGCAGCATGGTCATGAGTTTCATGCGAGACCTCCCATCACCAACATCAGCAGCCACTGCACCAGCACCAGCAGCGCGCCATAACGCCACCAGAGACCGACTGTCTGGTCAATCCGCAGGCGCGTCATCAGCGTTTGCAGGCCGACGATAATCACCAGCGGGAACAGGGTTTTCAGCACATAGTCCAGCGGATTGTGGATGCCGCCCAGATAGAACGCGGCGACCAGCGTCAGACCGATGACCAGTTCGACCCACTGCCCTAAGCGGAACAACGCCAGCCCACGTCCGCTATATTCGGTCAAAGCACCAGCAACGATTTCCGTTTCGGCTTCGGGCGCGTCAAAAGGCGGGATTTCCAGCTTGCCCATCAACCCAATCAGCACCACGATGAAGCCGATTGGCTGCGTGAAGATGAACCAGTGCTGGCTGGAATAGGCCATAATCTCGCTGATTTGCCAGCTTCCTGTGACCATCGCCGGCCCCAGCAGCGCCAGTAAAAACGGGGCTTCATAGGAAAATAGCTGGGTGAGGGTGCGCGTCGCGCCAATCAGTGAAAAGCGCCCGCGTGTATTCGCGCCTGCCAGACCAAGACACAAGGTCAACAGACTCAGCAAATAGACCGTGACGATTAAGTCACCGGGAAAGCCAAACGCGGGCTGCACGCCCGCAATCGGTAGATACAACGCCGATGTGAGCGCGCCCGCCAGACCAATTATTGGCAGGGCGACGAATAACCAGCCATTCACGCCACTCGGCAGCACTTCTTCATTTGCCAGCAGCTTGATTGTATCGGCGAAAGGTTGGTACCAGGGCGGCCCCACACGATTTTGCAGACGTGCAACCAGTTTGCGGTCTATCCACTGGTAAAACAGGCCATTCGCCAGTAAGAACAGCCCTGTTGGAAAAAGTAAAAGGGTGATGATAACGTGTAAAATGTCGCGCATCACGTCTTTCCCTTTCGGTAAAAGTCGATGCCATACTGTCGCAGCCGTTCCCAGCGCCATACATCAACCGTCTCAGTGTCGCGAATGACCGACAAACGGTCATTGCACGAGAAGCAGGGGTCAATGCCCACTAAAATCATCGGCACATCCGCCAACTGGTGTCCCACGACCAGTTGGGCGACGGAACTCATATTGCTGATAGTCGGTGTGCGGACGTGAACCCGTTCGGGCTTGTCTGTGCCATTGCTCTTGATGAAATAGAACAATTCACCGCGCGGCGCTTCCACACGACTGACAGTCTCGCCCGCTTTGATACGCCGCGGCATCCGGGTGGTCAGGTCGCCCTCTGGCAGGGTATCCAGCAGTAACCGGATATAGCGATAACTTTCAAACAGTTCGTGAACGCGCACGACGAATCGCGCTTTCAGGTCGCCGTCGGTTGCATAGATGGGCGTGATAGGATGTTCAACGTAAGTCAGATATGGTGAATCCACCCGCACGTCGCGCTGCACATTCGATGCCCGCGCCGTTGGCCCCGTGACGCCCAATTCCAGCGCCTGTGCGGTGGTCATCACGCCGACGCCCTGTGTGCGTTGCAGGAATAGGCTGTCATTCATGACCACATCCAGATAGTGATGGGTGCGGCCTTCTAAAAATTGCACGCCCTTGCGGATGGCGTCGGCGCTGGTGTCTGTGATGTCACATTTCACGCCGCCGAGCAAATTTGCCGAATAATTGACGCGATTTCCGGTCAGGCTTTCGAGGATGTCCATCACCGTTTCGCGGTCACGCCAGGTATACATGAACAGCGTATCGAAGCCCGCTTCGTGGGCGGCAACGCCTAACCACAGCATGTGACTGTGAATACGTTCCAGTTCCGCGACGAGAGAGCGAATCGCCTGTGCGCGTGGTGGAACGGTCACATTGGCCAATTTTTCGACACCGAGACTATAGGCCGTCGCGTGGACGTGGGAGCAAATGCCACAGATGCGTTCCAGCAGATAGAGATTCTGCGTCCATGTGCGTGACTCGGTGGCTTTTTCAATGCCGCGATGGGCATATCCCAACCGGATAGACGCTGACCGCACAATTTCGCCATCGACATCAAACGCGAAGTGCCCCGGTTCTTTCAGCGCCGGGTGCTGTGGGCCAATTGGCACGGTGAAACTGCGCCGGTTATTCGCTGTTGCCATGCTCTACCTCCTCTAAATTCGCATCTTTTCGCAGGGGATAGATGCCTTCGGGCCAGTCATCCGCCAGATAGAGGCGCGATGTGTCGGGTGTATTGGCGAAGGTGATGCCCAGCATCTCGCCCGTTTCACGCTCAAAGGGACTGGCATAGGGCACGCGTTCACAGATACTCGCTATCGTCGGGTTGTCACGTTCGAGCGCCGTTCGCAGGGTGAGTACGGCAGCGCCTTCGCAAAAGTGATACAGCAGTTCCAGTGTCCCTGCCTGCGGGCTGTTATCGATTCCCGTGATTGCCGCCAGATAGCCCCAGCGGTTGTATTTCAAAACAGTGACCGCATCCAGTAAACGTTCCGGGCTGATCGTTCCATCGAGGCGATCCGGTTCGGGTTCTGTCCATTCGGAAACAGTCGCATCCAGCAAAAGTTTTACGTCTTCAAGCCGATTTTGTGCTGTCATGAGTCAGTCTCCGCATGGGCGTTCTGTAATTTTTGGAGCAGGCACACCAGCCCATCAATAATCGCTTCGGGACGCGGCGGGCAGCCGGGGACATAGACATCTACCGGGATGACTTTATCAATATGCCCGATGACGTTATAGCAGCCATCGAATGCGCCGCCGTTAATCGCGCAGGCCCCGACCGCGACCACAAATTTGGGTTCTGGCATTTGCTCATAAATTCGCTGCAACCGATCACGCGCCTGTCGGGTCACTGGCCCGGTGCAGATCAGGACATCGGCATGACGCGGGCTGCCCTGTAACTTCACACCAAAGCGTTCAGCGTCGAAGCGTGGCGTAAGTGTCGCCAGAATCTCGATGTCACAGCCATTGCACGAACCGCTGTTGAAGTGAATCAACCACGGCGAACGAATTCGCGCCCATGTTTTCACGTTGTCGAGCCATGCTTGCCAGTGTTCGTTTACGTTCATTGTCATTCACACGTCTCCTTAACCCAGTATCAGCGCCACCAGCACCGCCATCAGACCGAGCAAATACAGCACGGGTATCACGGTCATCGTGCCCGTCGATAGGATGATGACACCCAGATGCAGCATGGCGAAGAACAGCGCCACGACAAAGAACGGGCGATAACCGGGTACGACATTGGTGTTCTCTGGCGGGGCTTCGCCACTGGCATAGATGCTGGAATCCGTCCCGCTTGATGACGATGTTCCAGCAAGTTTCCGTCCGATGAAGACCAGCACACCCACCAGAATCATGTAGATTGGTAAGGCGAATGGTGGCGAAAAGAGAATGTCCATCGGTTTAGCCTCCTCCGAACCAGTGCAGTAAGGTCATGGACGCGGGTTCAACCAGTCCAGTCAACAGACCCGGCAGGATACCGAACACGACCAGCAGCACCATCAACACAATAATCGGCAGTCGAATGCTGTATGGGAGCGTTGGAGTCTGCTGCCAGCGGTCATCTTCCGCCGGACTGTAGAGGGCGTTGATGATGGGCAGATAGTACGCCAGTGACAGCACACTGTTGAGCGCGGCAAAAATCGTGATGGCGATAATCCATCTATTCTCGCTGAGGACGCCCGCCGCCAGAATCTGGAATTTGGAGATAAAACCCGCCAGCAGCGGAATGCCCGCCAAACTCAGCAGCGCCACGACTAATGCGACTGCCATCAATGGATAACGGGCCGCGGCGCCTTTCAGGTCGCTAATCGTCAGGGGTATGGCGTCGTCCCGCTGGCGAATGAGCGCAAAGGCGAATGCGCCAATCACCAGAAAGGCCAGTGCTTTCATGAGGCCATGTATGAACAGATGCAGTGTCGCGCCTGTCATGCCGGGCAGCGATTGTGTGGTGATGCCGATGCCGATTGCCAGCACGATGTACCCAATATGGCTGATGCTGGAATAGGCCAGAATGCGCTTCACCTGCTGCTGTGGCAGGGCGAGTAGATTGCCAATCACGATGTTGATCGTGCCAATGATGATGAGCAGCGCACCCCAGGCGGTGACGGACCATGCGATAACGGTCAGCGCCTTCAACAGGGCAATCAACCCGGTAACGGTCACGACGCCCGATAAGTATGCGCTGATTCCGGTTGGCGCTTCGGCATAGGTATCGGGCAGCCATGTGTAATTGGGGAAGAGCGCCACTTTCACGCCGAAGCCCATTACAAACAACGCCCCTGCCACGACCATCAGCGGGGACGGCTCGGCGGTCATTGCCGCAAGGTCGAGCGTCCCGGTTTGCAGCAGCACGAGGGCGATGGCGAACAGCACCAGAATAGAACCGCTGACCGTTTGAATGAAATATTTCACGCACGCACCGAGCGCATCCACCCGATTACGATAAAAGGCGACCAGTAGATACGACGAAATCGCCATTCCCTCGAACCACACCCACAGATTGAACAAATCGCCCGCACAGACGAGGCCAATCATCGTGCCCGTGAGGATGAGAACCATCGCATAATATTTTTCTTCGCCCGCCTCGCCCGCCATCACCGGCGCAGAGAACAGGACAATCGCCGTCGCCAGACCGAGCGCCAATGCCGTCATGAATATGCTTAAACCATCCAGTCGCAGCGTGATCGTGCCGGTGGTATAGGTGGCGGCATCGCCAGCGGCAGACGCCTGGGCTGCGACTGCCAGCAGCAGCCATAACAAAGCCAGCAGCACCAGCGCCACACGGTAGGGATTAAACAACCGGATGCGACGTGAATGGTGATGTCCCGCGATATAGACGAGGGGCGATGTGGCGAGCGGTAGTCCGATAAGACTCATAAGCCAGATCATGTCAGCCCTCCGTCTTGATAATGTGGTCAATATCCAGCGTGCCTGTGTTGGCTTTGACCTGTACGACCAGCGCCAGACCAATCACCGCCGCCATTGTATCGGCGACGATGACCGTGATGGCGAGGCTTTGGCCAAGCGCCATTTGCCCGGTCAGTGTGCCCGCGACCAGCAAAACCACCATCGCCGCTTTGACCATCAATTGCAGGGCGATCACAATTTTGAGTAGATTACGCCCGACCAACAGGCCATACATACCCGTCCCCAATAGCAGCCATGCCGCCACGAAAAGTATCTGTATATCGGTCACAATACAGGCTCCTTTTCTAACTCGATTTCATGCTGGATGCGTTTTGGTGGTGGCGCGGGCTGGTGGATTTCTCTCTCGACGCGCTTCACCCGCACGATGTCGGTGGATACGCTTAACAGACCAAGCACACCCAATACCGCCGAAAATATCGTGGCGAACTGCGCGACCACATCCAGACCGCGCTGCTGCCAGAGGACGACGTTCAGCGCAGCGGTGTTGTCCATGTTGGGGGTGGGTAGCTGCGGCAGGGTGAGGGCGATGACCAGGGCCATCACCAGCGCGACAAAAATCAATAGGGAACGGCGCGATAACACCAGATTTTCGGGCGTTTCACCGACCATTGTGATGGCGAAAACCATCAACACCGTTACCAGCCCTGCGCCAACACTCAATTCGATGACGGCGATTTCCCACGCGCCAATGCTATAGAGGAGGAGGGCGACTAATGCGCTCACAGCGGCTAACCACAGGGTTGCGTTGAGCAAACGTTGCGCGCGTATCGCTTGCAGCGCACAGAAAAGGGTCAGAATCACAACTAGAATCATCATATCCAATCTCCTTACTCCCATCGTATGAGAAACAAACGGGATGCCGCTAGTGATGTAACGCCCTATTCAGACTGATGTTTAACATATTGTGAAATGCGTCACAAAATGCAGCGCCGACGCCGTTTCTCGCCCTGGTTAGTACATTCGCAGAAAGTTTCTGTGATGTTCTTCACATGATTCATTCGTCGAAAAAACCGACAATGGAACTACAAAACGAAAATTAAGAGGGTGCTATGTCGTAAATTCGTCTAGATTGTTTAAGGAGGCAGAATCATGGCAAAAGACCATGATTTGATTCGTTGGTTTGAGACGTTAGGCTCTGGAGATGTACCGATTGTCGGCGGCAAAAATGCCTCTCTCGGCGAAATGATTAGCACCCTTAAGGCCGAGGGAATCGCAGTGCCGGATGGCTTCGCGACCACAGCGAACGCCTATTGGACATTCATCAACCAGAATGATATTGCCGATGAGATGCAGCGTTATCTGGAAATGCTCCACAGCGGAGAACATTCCCTAAGCTGGGTGGGGCGGGCGCTGCGCCGTTTGTTTTTAGGCTCAGAACTCCCCGAAAGTCTGGCGGAAGCGATTACCACCGCCTATCGTGAATTGTCCGAACGCTATGACACCGATATGGTCGATGTCGCTGTCCGCAGCAGCGCGACGGCGGAAGACCTGCCAGATGCGAGTTTTGCCGGGCAGCAAGAGACGTTCCTCAATGTATCTGGCGAAAAAGAACTGCTGGATACCTGCCGCCGCTGCTTCGCGTCACTGTTTACAGACCGCGCCATTAGCTACCGCGAGACCCAGGGCTTCGACCACATGCAGGTCGCGCTGTCTATCGGTGTGCAAAAGATGGTGCGCTCCGACCTTGCCAGTTCGGGCGTGATGTTCACGATTGATACCGAAACCGGCTTCCCCGATGTGGTCATCATCAATGGCGCATGGGGACTGGGTGAAAATGTGGTACAGGGCGCGGTAACGCCCGACCAGTACACCGTCTTCAAGCCGCTGCTGGCTAAACCCAATCTCAAGCCCATTATCGAAAAGACGCTGGGCGCAAAAGAGAAGAAGATGATTTATGCCGTCGGTGGGACAGAAGCGGTCAAGAACATCGACACCCCCATCGACGAACGCCGGGCATTCGTCCTGAATGATGACGAAATTATCGGGTTGGCGCGCTGGGCCAGCACGATTGAGCAGCACTATGGCAGACCGATGGACATCGAATGGGCCAAGGATGGACTAACTGGTGATTTATTCATCGTGCAAGCCCGTCCAGAAACGGTGCAATCCCGCAGCGACGCAGGCACTTTGCTGACCTACACACTGAAGGAGCAGGCCGAACCCATCCTGACCGGGATAAGCATCGGACAGGCGATTGCGACAGGCAAAGTCTGCTTGATTAAGAGTGCGGACGAAATTGACCGTTTTGAAGACGGCACAATCCTCGTCACGGGCATGACCGACCCCGATTGGGTGCCCATCATGAAACGCGCGGCAGGCATCATCACCGATTATGGTGGACGCACATGCCATGCGGCGATTGTCAGCCGTGAATTGGGCGTTCCCGCGATTGTCGGCACAGGTGAAGCCACACACGTCCTGAACGATGGCGAAGAAATCACGCTGTCGTGCGCGCAGGGCGATCAGGGCTTTGTCTACAGCGGCTTGTTGGCCTATGAGACGGCGGAAGTCAGCCTTGATGACATTCCCGAAACACGCACGCAAATCATGATGAATATCGGCGAACCCGGCGCGGCCTTCCGCTGGTGGAAACTCCCGGCTAGGGGGATTGGTCTGGCACGGATGGAATTCATCATCAATGACATCATCAAGATTCACCCGATGGCACTGGTGCGCTTCGCTGAATTGAAAGACAAACCGCTCCGCAAGCAAATCGAAGAACTGACGCGCGGCTATAAAGAGAAAACTGAATACTTCATCGACCATCTGGCGCGCGGTATCGCCCGGATTGGTGCATCGCAGTACCCCAACCCCGTCATCGTGCGGATGAGCGATTTCAAGACAAACGAATATGCCGACCTGATTGGTGGCTACCTGTTTGAAATGGAAGAATCGAACCCGATGCTCGGTTTCCGGGGTGCATCACGCTATGTCAGTGACCTTTATCGTGAAGCGTTTGCGCTGGAATGCGCGGCGATTAAACGTGTCCGTGAAGAAATCGGACTGGATAATGTCATTATCATGATCCCCTTCTGTCGCACACTCAAAGAGGCCGACCTTGTGCTAGAGGTGCTGGCGGAAAATGGTCTCAAGCGGGGCAAGAACGGCCTTGAGATTTATGTGATGGCAGAAATCCCATCTAATATCATCCTCGCAGAGGCGTTCGCAAAACGCTTTGACGGTTTCTCCATCGGCTCGAACGATCTGACGCAGCTTGTGCTCGGTGTAGACCGCGATTCGACCATACTTGCGCCCCTGTTTGATGAACGCAATGAGGCCGTCAAGACGCTGATTCGCACGCTGCTGGAAACGTCTCATCGCACGGGGAGCAAAGTGGGTATTTGCGGGCAAGCGCCCAGCGATTATCCCGACTTCGCGACCTTCCTGGTGGAACATGGCATTGACTCCATCTCGCTGAATCCAGACAGCATTGTCAGTGTCAAACGCCAGATCGCAGACTATGAGCATAAGCTGGTGGTCGAGACAGCCACGGCCTGATGGTCTTCACACAGGATGCACAACGTACAAGGAGGACACACATGAAGATTTTGCAAAGATTCCCGCAACTTGAGGAACTGGGCATTCATGACGTGAACCGCGTGTATTGGCAAATGAATACGCCGCAGCTCTATGAAGAGGCTGTTCAACGTCATGAAGGTTTCGTCGCCCACCTGGGGCCACTGGTCGTCAGGACAGGCAATTATACCGGCCTATCGCATCAGGATCGCTACTTCGTCAGAGAGCCATTGACGCAGCAAGACATTAGCTGGGGCGAGATGAACCGTCCCTTCGCAACAGACGAGTTTGACCGCTTGCTGGAACGGATGGCGGTCTACTTCCGTGGATTGGACGTTTTCGTACAGGATTGCGGCGTTCGCGTCGATCAGGAAATGTTCATGCCCGTGCGTGTGATTACAGAGACGGCGTGGCATAATCTGTTCGCGCGGACGACGTTTTTCCACATCGCGCCGGACGAACTGGCCGATTTTGTTCCAGAGTTCACCGTCATCCATGCACCGGGATTCCGGGCTGTTCCGACGCGCGACGGCACACATTCCGATGTGTTCATCATCGTGCATTTGAGCAGACGATTGATCCTAATCGGTGGAACGAGCTATGCCGGCGAGATTAAGAAGGCGGTCTTCAGCGCCCTCAACTATCTCCTGCCGAAGAAGCACATCCTGCCCTTGCTGGCTGCTGCCAATCAGGGGGAGCGCAATGATGTCGCCCTGTTCCTTGGGCACTCCGGTACAGGTAAATCGGCCCTTGCTGCCGACCCAACCCGCAAGCTATTGGGTGATTCAGAGCATGGCTGGGGTTCAGAAGGGGTATTCAATATCGAACGGGGCTGCTATCCGAAAATCATCGGTGTGACCGAAAAGGAATCGCCCGAGATTTACGAGACGACCCGGCGCTTTGGCACCATCCTCGAAAATGTCACCATCGACGTGAATAATCGCCTGCTCAATCTCACTAACGATGCCCTGACCAGTAACAGTCGCGCGGCATTCCCGATGACCCATCTGGTCAATACCGTTGAAGAAGGTGTGGGGCATCATCCTGACCACATTTTCTTAGTGACAATGGATGTGTTTGGTGTGCTGCCGCCGATCAGCAAACTTTCGCCAGAACAGGCGCACTATCACTTCCTGAGCGGTTATACCGGTGAACTGGTGCAGAATCGCTATGGCGAGACTGAACCGCGTGCGGCATTTGGGGCGGGCTATGGCGCACCCTTCATGCCACTGCATCCGGGGGAGTATGCCGAATTGTTCTTGAATCAGATTCGGACACACAAACCGCAAGTCTGGCTGCTGAACACGGGCTGGGTCGAAGGGGTGTATGGTGTCGCACCGCGCATCAAACTGGCCCATACTCGTGCGATTGTCAGAGCCGTTCTGGAAGGCAAACTGGATGATGTTGAGTACATCGTCGAGCCATATTTCCGGCTGATGATCCCGAAACATTGCCCAGATGTGCCCGATAAACTGCTGAATCCGCGCCTGGCATGGAAAAACGAAGCCGCCTATGAGGAACAAGCCGGGAAGCTGGTTAGCAAGTTTGACCGGAACTACTCGCAGTATCATAACGAGGTGAACCCGGAACTGCATAACGTGCATCCAGATGTTGGATAACTGTGTTATGCGGTACAGAAGCGCGAAGCAGGGCGGGTTTCTCGCCCTGTTTTGTATGCAGTCGGGGTTACTGCTGTTTCTGTTTCGTATCCGGCGAGAAGTGTATGGAAACCCGTTCAATGGTGAGTCCCTTGACTTCTTCAATCCGCAGGGTCACATCGTTGAGCTGGAGGGTATCGCCAACCGATGTCGGCAAACTTAGCTGACTGAGCATCAAACCGCCAATTGTTTCAATCTCGACAAAGTCCGCGCCTAAATCCACATACTCCTCAATTTCGTCAAGGCGCACAGTACCCTGTACGAGCAGATGCCCCGCCTCGATAACGGTAATCGGCTCTCGTTCGTGAATATCAAATTCGTCGCGGACTTCGCCGACGATTTCTTCTATCAGGTCTTCGAGGGTGACAAGCCCGGCTGTGCCGCCAAATTCGTCGATGACAATCGCCATGTGCGTATGCAATTCCTTGAACGTGCTGAGCAGTCTTTCGGCAGAAGCGGATTCGGGAATAAAAGGGATGTCATGCACCAGTGCCATAATATCGAATGGCTTTGCTGCTAGCTGCTGCTCCACCACATCTTTCAGGTGAACAATGCCGATGATCTGATCCAGCGTCCCATCATAGATTGGAAAGCGGGTATGGGGCAGGGAGACCATTTTCTCCATCAATTCGTTTTCGCTCACCGTGACCGGCAGGGCCTGAATTTTCATGCGCGGTATCATAATTTGGGCTACGGTCAATTCGCCAAAATGAAAGATGCTCTCGATCAGGTCCTGCTCATTGGGTTCAATGAGACCGCCCACAACACTTTCCGAAACAATCAGTTCCAACTCGCCGGGTGTGGTCAAACGGCTGCTGCTGCTCGGCGGCGGAATCCGCAGCAGCTTAAGTACCCGGACACCAATTTTGTTGAGTAGGGTAATGGGGATACTAAAAACAGTCTGCATCACACGCATGGGGATCACGAGAAGAAAGACGGTGCGCTCGGCATTTTGCAATGAAAGGGACTTCGGCACCATTTCGCCAACGACAACATGAAAGTAGGTAATCATCGTGAGGGCGAAAAAGAAGCTGATAGTATGAACAATCGCCCCTTCTAAACCAAACCAGTTATGCAGGGGGCCTTCGATAAGGTGGGCAATGACCGGTTCACCATACATCCCCAGTCCAAGACTTGCCAGCGTGATACCTAGCTGCGCCGATGCAATGTAGCGGTCTACCTGGGCCGGGTCTTTGAGGATGTAATGGACGCGCCGGGCGGTGCGATTGCCTTCATCCGCCAGTTGTTTGATGCGCGTTGGGCGCACGCCAATAATCGCAAATTCCGCCGCCACAAATAGGCCATTAAGCAGAATGAGCACGATGATAATGATAAAGGGCACGATTGACTCCACGACGACTACCCCTCGCCCGCACGCGGTAACTTGAGAATCAGTTCATGGGCCGTGTGTTTCGCGACAGACTGCACCCGAATACGAATGCCATCAATTTCAATGAGATCACCTACGGCAGGCATTCGCTCCAGTTTATTCACCAGCAAGCCATTAATGGTATGGGCGGCCTCAGTGGGCAATGATAAATTGAGTTCGTTGTTTAGATCGACAATGGTTACAAGCCCATATACCCGATATTCGCGCTCACCGATAGGGGTAATTGGTTTGTCAATATCCGTATCGAATTCGTCCTGCACATCGCCAAACAATTCTTCCAGCAAGTCCTCGCGTGTGACTATCCCGGCAGTGCCGCCGTATTCATCAAAGACTATCGCCATGTAGGTGCGTTCCTGATTAAAGGTCTCCCAGACATCGTTGGTGGACGTGGTTTCTGGCACGAAAGAGACTTTTCGTAAACAAGCCCGCACCTGGGCGCTTTTATTCTTCTGATACTGCCGAAAAACGTCCTTAAGATGCACCATGCCGAGAATGTGGTCTATATCTTCCTCATAAACGGGGATGCGCGTATAGTGTGACTGGATGGCCAGGTGCAGCGCGTCTACGGCGGTTGTATTAGCGGGCATCGCAATCATGCGCGTGCGCGGGATAAATACATCGCTCACTTTCAGGCTGCCGATGCGGAGCGCATTGCCAAGCAGCTCCCGTTCTTCGGCATTGAGCAAGCCGCCTTTATGGCTCTGGTCAATCAAGAACTGGATTTCTTCGGGGGAATGGACATGGCGATGCCCCGCTTCATGCGTGACACCGAATAGCTTTAGGAGTAAAACACCGCTCCCATTCAGCAGCATAATCAGCGGACGAAGCAGAATGTCGGCTGACCAGCGCATGGGCAAAACCGTGAGATAAGCTGTGCGCTCTGGATATTGGATGGCAATGGTCTTTGGCACGAGTTCACCAAGAATGACTTGCAGCGTCGTCAGCACAACTAAGACGAGGACAGCCGCTATACCCGCCGCCGCGACCTCATTGTCGATAAATGGCAACCGTACCAGCAGGGGTTCAAGGCGGGGTGCAATTTGCTGCTGACCATAGATGCCGAGCACAATACTCGATATTGTGATTCCCACCTGACTCGCGGCAATATACCTGTCCAGTTTGTGTGTATCTTCAACGATGGGGATGAGCATTTTCGCCAGACGATTGCCTTCGTTGGCGGCCTGTATAATGCGTGATTTGCGGGCGCTGACGGTTGCGAATTCACCGGCAACATATAACGCATTCACCGCAATCATCGCCGCAATCACCAGTATCATAGTCAAGATGATGTTCTCTCCACACCCATTCCGCGCATCGGTTCAAACAGCCTCAAATTCTCTGCAAAACTTGCTTCAGGCTCGCGCGCTGTTTCAGATATTCACTACCACTGCCAGAGTCCATACCACAATAGCCTTAACCTCATGTCGCATAGTGCGCTGCACCCGTCATCAGGATTGATACTGTAGCTATAATTCCTAAATCTGCAAATGCGCCCAGATATGGGGTGGATGTATGGTTTGACACCAGAAATAAAAGTCTCAACTGTGACCGTTTCAATGATAGGAATACTGTAACACACCGCTTTACGTCAGACCAGTTACGTTTTGCATTTAACGCCAGGGCGTGAACCGATGGCATAGACAGGTCACTGCGGTGAATGCCCGGTGTCTTTCTGAAAACCTGACCCATTCAGGAAAACATACACAGGTAACAGTTGCGATTGTGGCCCTGTGGCAGCCAGATGACAGCGGTGTTGTGTACCGTCATCATCTGGCGGCGCAAACGACACATTGCACAAAAGTGTCAGGTTCTCAGGATGTCTTTAAAAATACCCCTGCATCAAGCGGATGAACCACACGGGCACTTCGGGATCATAGACGCCATCATAGACGGGCGCGTAAGGCTTGATGTCCAGCACGGGCGTGCCGTCTATGGCATCCAGCCCTTTGACGGTGAGGATGTTGTCCTGCACGCCCATAATTCTGACCGCAGTGATGCCGATGGTATTGGGATGGTGGCGGGCGCGATGGGCAAACACGCCGACTTCCGGCATATCATCCCGATTACGCGGGTGGCGCACGAGGTGCTTCTGCACATCAAATGTGACTTCGTGCATGTAATAAATCACGATGACGTGCGACCAGTCCTCA
>CAZTLI010000038.1:0-20210 GCA_964614375.1 uncultured Anaerolineaceae bacterium | reverse complement strand
CCGACCCGATAGATAGGGTCATTAAATCAACCTGTCGTTCCCCATTGGTGGTATCCGGCACGAGGATATAGCCCCGTTCACGATCAATAAACGAATAATGCTGTTTGACTTCTTCATTGAAGCGTTCAGACAATCGCTCGACCAGACGTGTTGCATTATTGGTATGCGAAATGATGATGAAGTTGTCGCGTCCCGGATGCCCAAGCAAGTCATCCGCGGTACCCAGTTCATCAACCACTTCACTCAACAAAATAGCCGAAAAACGGATCACTTCATCGCCCGCAGCCCAGCCATACACTTCCATAAACAGATCGAAATTGTTGATCTTCATGTCAATGTAGACCCAGGGCTGTTCACCACGCATCAAATCGCGCAGGTGATCTTCAATCAGGCGTCCGGTTGGTAAATTGGACTTGGAATCCATCTGAGTCTGGCGTTTAGACGCATTAATGGAATTGCCAACGCGCAGCTTCAGTTCCTCAATATCAAACGGCTTGGTGATATAATCATCCGCGCCCAATTCCAACCCACTAATCCTATCGCTGCGTTCATCTTTTTGGGTCAAGAAAATGATTGGGATATTGCGTGTGCGGGTGGTCGTCCGCAGTTCCCGGCATACATCATAACCGTTCATATCCGGCAGCATGATGTCGAGAATAATTAAATTTGGCAGTTGTTTGCGGATTGCGGACAGCGCATCGTTACCGCGTTGTGCCACTTGCACATCGTACCCCTGCCCCGTGAAATAGATGCGGAGCATGTTAGAAATATCGAAATCATCTTCGACAACCAGTATCCGACCTTTACTCATGCGTGTTGCCCCTAACCGTCTATAGAATGTGGTTCGATGTGTGAACCATAATCAAGACTATACATACCCTTAATATACACTATATAAGGCAAACCTGCATGATGCGAGTATGAAAGTTGCGAGATGCTAACTTCATAGATACGCCGCCTAATAGTGTTCATTGTCTTGAATCATAGTCGTTTACGCCTAAAAATTCCGTTTAAACTTGGTTAGAATAGGAACAAATTCCCCCTACTATTCTGTAATGTGTAAATACATCACCGTTTGTTCAATTCCGCAAAAAACCGCATGAACTGTGCCTCGCTCTCCCTGCACTATGTGCCAACCGCTGGCGACCAGCGTTTACGTGTCATCAACGCCCGTTCGCGTATCGAACCAATTTTTTCTTCGGTCACGGCGTGTTCAAAGCTGCGTAATCCTGCCAACTTAAAGCCATGCCGCGTTGCGAGCGCACTAATTTCCTGAATCTGGTCAATCTTGAGGTCGCGACCAACCGTATAATCCTCGAAGCGACCCTCAAGTGCCAGAATCATCGTTTCTGCCATACACGCAAAGGCCTTGCGTGGTGGAAAGCCAAAGTCAAAATTGAAATTGAGATTTGAACCCGGCACTTCGACCATGCCACCTTCAATCACTAACACATCATCTCGTTCTGCCGCGACCCGTACCGACACATCACGAGGCCGCGCTACATCCAGCACTACCGCGCCCGGTTTTAGATGTTGGGGTTCTATCACCGTGTTTAGCGAGCTGGTCACTGTCAGCACGAGGTCAGCTTCATAGACCCTGTGAATGTCAGTCGAAGCGACAACCTGTGCGAATTGTCCGTCACACTGTTCGCGCACCTTTTGCACCGCATCATCACGACGACCTACAAGGATTAACTTTCCACAGTCTTGCGCTAGCATGTGCGCGCACGCCTTGCCAATCGCCCCGGTGGCACCCACCACCGCCACTGTCGTTTGACTGACAGCGATTCCCATATTATGCGCGGCTTCATAAAGGGCTTCTATCGCAATGCACACCGTATAACTATCACCGGTTGTTACTGCCACGTCTAATCGGTCAGCAATGGTGATTCCGGCATCCCCCACAACCGACGTAAATGCGCCCAGTCCAACGATTTTTGCGCCCAATTCTGCGGCTTTTTGGCCCGTCGCCACCAATTTGCGATAGACCGTCTCGACGGGCAGTGACATCATCGTCGGTGGCGTAAATGGGCACGCCAAAAACCAGCCGTGCGCCACCGCCCCTGTTGCCTGCGATTGGACACCTTCGATATGAGAAATAAACAGCGGCGGGAAATAACGCGAAGCATAGTTGATAACGGGTTCTGGCAGAATTTTGCCCAACAATGGAAACTTACGTGACACATCTTTCTTGATTTGAATGGGGTGGATGATAAAAGCAAAGGTGAGGTCGTCCACGAAAGATGCTCCTGAGAATTGGCGACGCTAACAAGTTGTACCCTATTTCTCATTGTACATGAAAAACTGTATTAAGAGCGTAACAGTTACATTGAAAGTGAAGACTTAGAAGATAAAACAGGGTATCCGGTATGATACCCTGCGCGAATGTGGCACGAGGGTTACCACTCTTCCTTCATAGCGGGTTCTTCATCTGCACGCGGGTAAAACCGGTGATGGACTCTTCCACCCGGCACGACATGATGATCACTCTCTTCAAACATCACCCCGCGCGAAATCACCCGTCGCGATGGCGATGCCACCAGCACCACATCCGACTCAATCATGCGACCCGGAAATACGACCATACCCGACCCAATGCGGCAGTTATGCCCGATGGCGCTGCCGAGCACAATTTCATCGACATACGCCAGCGACCCGTCCTGTCGAGAGGCGCGAATCGGCTTTTGGGCGAGGAGATTAAAGTCGGTGAACGTGCTGCCGGCGCCGACAAAACTATTGCGACCAATCACACACATTTGAAGGCAGGTATTCTGGGCGATAATGGTGTTTTCCATCACGGCTGTGAGATAGAGTGCCGCACGAAATGGTAAGAAGCAGTTGTTCGCAACGGAACTCATCATCAATACACATCCGGCATCAATCGACACATTGTCGCCAATGGTGCAATTATCAATCACCACACCCGCCCCAATCGACACATTATCGCCAATTTTTGCGGGGCCACGAATCACAGCAGAGGGATCAATAGCGCAGTTCTTACCGATTTTCACTGCACCCGACGCGCTGAGGATTTGCTTTTGTTCGATAATGGCGTGCCAGAGTAGTTTCAACTGTGCAAACAAGCTGATTTCGATCTTTTTATCCAGGCGTCCAGCACGTCCGAAATTGCTGTAGATGATAGTGGCAAAATAAACGTGGGCCCACGTTTCAATGGAAACGACGGCGCGCATTGCGGCATAATGGGTGAGTTTTCCCTGCTCCATCGTCATGAAATCGGGCACGCTGTAAAAGCCGATTTCATGGGCATCGCTTGGAATAACAATCGGGTCAATCTCTGGCGTATAACCATTGGGGAAATACCACATATCAATCAGATAAATCGTATTCCCATTGGCATCAAGCTCTTGCTCAAAGTTAATCGTCAAGGGCAGTGTATAGCGCCGGAATGCCTTATCGGTGCTCGAAAAGGCCGCGCGGCTGGCTCGCCCGGTTGCACGAGCATGTTTGCGGGCATGATCCATAAAATATTCGAGGAATTCTGCATCAAACCAGAGGTTGTCCCGGTAACAAATGGCCTCCCCCTGAATGATACCCAGACCTTCGTCATTTTGTGGTGATGGCCCTAGCTCCAGTTGCGAGCCAAAATAATTAATCAACAATTCTTCTTGATGAATTTTTAAGACGCGCGTGCCAATGGTGAGCTGGCTAGCTGGCTCATTAAACGGGGGCACATGCCGTTCGTCTTCGATTACATAGCGATACATTCGTACACCTCATGCAATAGGCGCGAATAGAAATTGCACTAAACCGTAGTGGCACTCCACTTGACTCAACTATAGTCTGTCCACGCCAGAAACGCAAAAAGTTAAAGGGGTTTGACGGGGTAATTCACAACAGCGGTAAAAGCCATAGGTGAGCCGCCCTGAGGCTCAGCATCTCCTGTTAAACAGGCATAATTACGGAACTTATCACGCCGATTGTCACGAACTGCCCATTAGGCAGCGTGGCATCAACCATTGTTCAAAAAGTCGCGAATGACATCGTGGAAACGGTCTGGTTCATCAATCATCGGGAAGTGACCCGACCCTTCAAACCACTCAATACGGCTGGTGGGGATATATTGGCGCAAGACCTGTGACTGTTTGGGATTGACGATAATATCCCGCTTACCAAACACCCCCATCACCGGCATCTTTAAATCACCGATTTGGGCACGCAAGTCCGTCTGCCGCAATGTGCCGATGCTCTGGAAGAAAGAATCAGCCGATACTTTGGACGCATCCGTCGTAATCATGTCGCCGAGCTTCTTCCCATCACGCGCCATCCGATAAGAATAAATGCGTAAAAACAAGCGCAGCAGCACGGGCGCCGTCCACACAAGATTGGCGAAGCCCTTATAGCCCGATAGTTTGAGGATGGGATTCAGCGATGACCCTTGAATAGGCGAACCAATGACAACGACCTTCACCACCTGTTCAGGGTAACGGATGGCGGCACCGAGCGAGACCGTCCCGCCCATTGAATGCCCGATAAGCGGCGCTTTGGGAATACCCAATCGGTCAAGGAATTGATTTACCAGTTGCACGAAATTCTGGACGGAGAAATTGAAATCGCGCGAGAAGGAATCACCAAAGCCAAAAAAGTCAAGGGAATAGGTACGAAATTCTTTCCCAAGAACTTGAATCGTATCCCGATAGAGTTCCCATGACCCTAACCAACCATGCAATAAAAGAACAGGGCGTCCACGACCATAGGTTTCATAATGGACAATCCCCTGTTCGGTTACCAGTGTAGGCACAGTTATTTGCCTCGGTGGTAGTAAGGATAGATGGCAGGCCGACCACCGGTAGGCGGCACGTTAACCTTCCATCTCTTCCAAAATCGAATAGAGCAATTCGAGCAAAACGTTCTTCACGCTCTCTTTGTCTTTAGCGATACACGGCAGCAGTTTCACATCAGGTTCAATCCGCAGCGCAATCCGCAGGTCATCTGCCGTCCACGCATCGGGATGGTCTTGCTTATTGGCAGCGACCACATAGGGCGTTGGCGCATAGGCACGGAACGTTTCAAGAATACTTTTCGCCTCACGGAATGTTTCGGGCTTGGCGCTGTCTACCATCACCACAAAACCGAGCATCCCCTCGGCGAGAATTTCCCACATGAAATCGAAACGTCGCTGACCCGGTGTACCGAATAGATACAGGACCAGATCATCATCGACGGTGATACGACCAAAATCCATCGCAACGGTGGTATCGGATTTTTCATCTGCCTCAGCAGTGTCTTTAGATATCCCCCGTTCAGTCGAAACCACCTCGATTTCACTGATAGAACGGATAAATTCCGTTTTACCGGAGCTAAACGGCCCCGTAATCACCATTTTAACTGTTTGCATAACGTACCCGCTCTTCCAGAATGAATTCCGAATAATCGTAGCACAAGCGACTCAGGCGAGTCATTAAATCGACTTGATCTTGCTGATGAGCTTGCTCACCACGTCCTTTTGCACCTGAGTCTTCTTCATTTGGCGACGCCGTGCTGAACGTGAGGGATCACCCGCAGCCGAATCGGCACCGGGTGGTTTGACCAGCTCCACCAATCCTGCTTGCTCCAACCCGTACACAATCTTCTTAATTTGGATCTCCGACATATTATTGGCTTTCATAATCTGTCGGATCGTGTTCTTGGGATTGACGAACGAGACCACGCGCCATTCTTCGACGCTGAGGTGGATGCCTTTGAACTTCTCTTTGGGATTTTCCGGGAACTTCAGCGCCATATCCAAATTCGGCAGATGTTTGTTGAGTTCTTCAACCTCACGCATCCGCCGCGCGCCTTCGATAATGACATTTTCCAGATCAATCGGCACCAGAATATATTCTTTGCCGGGTGTCGTATCATCATCGAAACGAAATGGCCCTTCCGACCATGTCATCAGGTTATACACCACATCCAGCGTATGTTGTTGAATACTGGTGATGATGTCATTCTGATTGACATAATTGGCATTAATCAGCAGCAGTGCAAGTGCCTTATCACTGGTGTTCTTGGCGCGATCTTTGATCCGTTTGGCCTGTTCGTTCGTCAGTTTTCCAGCCTTATTCAAGACCGCAACCAGCCCATTATCTTGCGCCAGAAGATGGGCATGAACAAGTTTACCACTTTTGAACGCGACTTTGGCTCGTTCAGCGCCAGCTTTCATCTTTTCTTCACCCATTGCGTCTTTTTCACCGGTTTTGATGGCCTCAAAAATGGTCAACATCCCGGTACGCCGCGATAGGTTGACGAGATTTAGCAGTTGTGTAGTGCTAAAATCTCTAATATTACCTTGCAGTGGCATCCAAAAGTCCCCTTTATATTCGGAGCCTGGGTCGGTATGGTATGAATTATTCCATCACTACCACAATTTCAATCTGATTATAGCTTGCTGCTATAGTCACGTCAACTGGTCTAAATCATAGACACAATCTGGAAAAATGCGACCCAAAAACCTACGATTACCCGGTCATTTTAATACAATTTGGTGTTTTCAACAATGTACGTGTACACCATCAGTATAATCAGATTCGAGAATTGCGAAAGTGGTCTATTCCACCAAGGGAGTCCCGACTTATGCGCCGCTATAGCTTCGTCATTGGCGTGGTGCTTATCGCACTGGGTCTGACCGGATGTAACGCCAATGGAACAAGCATACAACCCACGACAAATCTGGTGGTATCGGTTACGCCTATTCCCCAGAATACACTGGAAACGCTCACGCCGACCATTGAGATTGCACCCACAAATTCCCCAACATCAACACCCGAATCACCCGCCACCATACCCGGCGCAATCGGGCCAGACCACTACCCACCTGATGTCAATCCTCTCACAGGACTAACGGTGTCCGACCCGGCAATTCTCAACCGCCGTCCGATGGTCGTGAAAGTATCAAACTACCCCTCAATCGTGCGTCCGCAGGCGGGAATCGGCGCGGCAGACCTCGTGTTTGAGCATTATGCCGAAGGGGGGGTCACCCGCTTCTCGGCGATTTTTTATACCCACGCACCGGAGCGCGTGGGGTCAATCCGCAGCGCCCGCCTAATCGACTATGAACTCGTGCCCATGTATCAGGGCATTCTGGCATTTTCGGGTGCGAGCATCGGGGTCGAAAAGCGCATTTTTGGCTCGGACTATGTGGCGGCGTATGTCGAAAACGCCGATGAAGTCGCACCAACTGGATTTATCCCCCCGTCGGAATTTGCTGACCGCGCCTATAAAGGTGTGCTCTATGGATTGCCCTATTTCTGGCGCGATGAACGCATCGTCATTCCGCATAATATGTTCGTCAATGTTGCCGCACTTTGGGGACTCGCCGCAGAAGAGGGTCATGCCCAGCGTCCGAATCTCACCGGAATGGCCTTTCATCCCGACCCGCCAGATGGCAGCACGGGTTCAGGGCTAAGTGTGGATGTACGCTACCGGGCGACCCGTGTGCGCTGGGAATATGACGCCAGCACAGGCGTGTACCGGCGCTTTGCGGATGGTCAACCCCATCTGGACGCGAATACAAACGAACAGGTGACGGCGGCCAATGTCATCGTCGTTTATGCGGGGCACTATCTGACCGACATCGTCGAATCGGTGTTTGAAGGTAATGTCAGTTGGAGTATCCAAATCACTGTCTGGCCTGAAGGCGAGGCCATCATCTTCCGCGACGGTCAGCGGTATGATGGGCGCTGGGTGCGGGCAGTGCGTGAAGACCTGATGAGCTTTCAGACCAATGATGGCGCCGTCTTTTATCTCAGACCGGGTAACACCTGGATTCAATTGATGCCTACGCCTGAACAGCTTGACCCGGATGTCGAATGGGTGCGGTCAGCATAGCGTGTGGTGGAGCGGATTGACTTACCCTACTTTTCCGCGCTAATTTTCTACAAGTGGTAGTCTCAATTGGCAATCCTCATTATAATGGATGCAGGTACATAACATGGTTATGAGAAAATTTGCAATCTTGACCCATATTGACCCTTTAAAAATGGTAAAAAGCCATATATAACACTCTTGTTATATCAACACGCGAGATAATATGTCATGCCTATTCGCAATATGCAGCTTGGAATCCAGTCCATACAGGCTGGACACATAGAAGAAGGCGCGCGACTGCTTCGTATCGCACTAAACAGCAACCAGCTTACGAATAAAATGCGCGCTATCGCCTATCAATGGTTGGCGATGACGAGCGATGACCGCAATTTTCGGATTCAATGCTATAACGACGCGATCAATGCCGACCCAACAAATGAACAAGCTCATGACGAACTCGCGCGGCTGCTCAGTCCAACTGTGGACGATACCCGTGCCTATCGCCCAATCCAGGCGCCACCGCCCAATCACGACACAGGGGGAATCCCGCGTGTTGGCGATACAGGCGCGATGCGTCCGGTTGCACCGCCACCGACATCGGGCAGTACAGGCACAGTCCCGCGCGCAGGTGATACCGGGCCACAGCGTCCCTATAACCCGCAAGCACAAGGAAATTACCCGCCCGCCGCATGGGGAGAAACCGGGGCATTTAAACGAGTGACCGATCCCGGCGCATTGACCCCGCCACCAGGAACAGGGGCATTTCGTCCCGTGACAGGGCAGCAGGGATATGCGCCCGGTAATGACGCAGCGCCCGCCACAGTCGGCATCGTTGGCCCCAATGGGCTGGGAACGGGCTTTTTTGTCACACGCGATGGCCTTGTCGCGACATCACGCTTTGTCGTTGGGGGTGAAGAAAGCGTCGTGGTGCAATTAGAACCCGGACGAGAGATAACGGCTGCGGTGGTGCGGGCGTTTGGCGAATACGATCTGGCATTTGTGTTCTTAAACAGGCCTGTCAGTACATTGCCTGTGCCTTCACCGATACACTATGTGCCCGATAATGTACGGCTGCGCGCCCTCGCGCATAATCGCGAGACGATGCACGGTGTCCGGCGGGCGACAACCAACGCCGCGCCCGAACACTGGTTTCCCACCAATCTGACATCGGTGATTGATGCGGGCGGGAATCCCATTTTCGATGACAACAATTATCTTGTTGGGATGTTGTCCCGCAATGCCAGCCGGACATCGGGTTATGTGTATGGACTGCATATCCGCAAAATTAACGAAAGTCTGGAACAATACTTTCAGGAATTGCGGACATCCAGCAATCGCGCTTACTGTCCGGGATGTGGCTATGCCAGTCGCGCGAATGAGGTAGGGGGATTCTATTGTGAGGTTTGTGGGTGTGTACTGCCGTTTGCGGCGAATACACAACGCTTCCCACAACCGCAAACCGCCACCTTTTATGGCGAAAACATTCACCGCCCCTGCGCCAATTGTCAGGCGCGGGCTGGATTTTTTAATGGTGCATGTTTGCGCTGTGGTCATGAGCTAAAACAATTCAGATAGGACAGTGCCATGTCGGTTTTCTTTCGCCGCCAGCGTTCGGGCGACCAAAACGCATCACTCGATAAACACGCCGCCACTGTCGAGCAAATCCTCGCTGCGATTGGTGTGAATCCAGGTTCGGCGCGCCTGCCAACAGAACAGGGATTTGGTTGGAATTTTCGGCGTGGCTCAGCCATCATTGAAGTCTATGTTTCGCAACAAGCGGACAAAGGCCATTTGCAGGTATTGTCGCCCATCATCACGCTGCCACAGGTGAACTTACTACCGCTTTATCGACGACTGCTGGAATTGAATCTTCAGTTGACCAACGCATCGCTGGGCATTTTCCTGGATACAGTCTATGTCTTCAATGAGCGTCCGCTGGAAGGTCTCGATCCAGTCGAAGCCAACAACATTATCACGCTGGTCGCGCATTATGCCGATGATCTCGACAATAGGCTGGTCAGCGAGTTCGGCGGACGACTGTATTCGCAGGTCTAACTGTTCTTAAAGCGCTTCGGGTAAGCGCGCGCAAACTCAGACACCGGCTGTACACAGTCGAGGAAATTAAGTCTCGTCCGAATCATCGTCGTCCTCGTCATCTTCTTTTACATTCCAGACGATGTTTATCTCGGTATCGCCCGGTGGCGAGGTATAACGCGACCGCGCATCAATTTCCGTCATTTCAGGGCCGGGGGATGGCGACGCTGTTTGTTTGTCATCGTCATCCGATGGTGTCGATGATGGGAATTTAGATGCGAGCTGGTCTTTGATGCCGATAACGGTCTGTTGCTCATCATCGGCATTCCAAACCACATCCATTTCGGTTTCGCCTGCGCGTGTCGGTTCGCCTTCATGATGCGGCGCAATCTGTGTCGGACGTTTGGCGATGTCTTCTTCGGTATCGAGGTCGGACTTCCAACCCGTTGCCGCCGTATCGTCATCAACTTCTTCGCCAACGTCGAGGACAGTATCATACAGGTCGGCATTCGTCCCCCGATTGATGCCATGACGCGCAGCGGGGTCAATCTCGGTTTTGCCATATTCCAATTTCGCCGCCATATCAATCTCGGTCATATCCAAACCGTGTGCAGCCCCCGCATCAAGCTCCGTCTTCGGGAAGGTACGTTCCACACCGGGTTCGAGTTCAGTTCGCATTTCGCCGGGACTAAATGCAGCCGCATCGACTTCTGTCCGCATCGACATCACGGCAGCCGGCGACGGTTGTATCGCGATAGGTGCAGGTGCGGCAGGCGCAGGTGTCTCGCCAGCTATCATGGTGGGAACACGCTGCCGTTTTAGTGGCACCTGTCCGAAGAGTGCCCACGACGGCGCAAGGGCATAAATCACCAGCGCGAAGTTAGCCGCGCCGAAGATAAAGAAGTTATCCGGCATATCCTGGAAAATGACCAGCAGCACCCATGATGTAATGATGGCGATCAGCCCTACCCCTGCCCACAAGCGCCGTCGCCACGCACCCCACGTCACAACACCGAGTGCGACTGCCCACAGCACCCAGATACCACTCACAATAAAGAATGGCTGTGGCTCAGGCGAGCGAAAGATAAATGACGCTAAAGCAAAATCATAAACAAGCGTGCCCACCATCAGGAACAGCGCGCTCAGTATCAACCCGATCGCACCCCACTTACGCCATTCCCGCGCCGCTAACGCAAAGATGACCGTCACCGCACCCCAGATTGTCCATACAATCGCCCAACCCAGATTTGTGTGGGCAGAAAACATCGAAAATACACCAACAATGCCGCCAATGATGGTACAATAAACGAGCAGACCCGTTAACCATCCAGAACGTTCTTGTTCTTTCGCGACACCTATCCAACTCTGCAAATCTTGAAATAGTTTCTGTGCGTGACCACCTAACGCGATGGCAAACACAACCGGCAAACCCACCGTAAAAATCTGGTGACCAAAATCATAAATAAGGATGCCATCGGCGGATGGCGCAACCAGTACCTGCTGGAACATATTGCTCAGCAAACCATAAAAAACAAAATACGACGCAGCCGAAGTCAAAATGAATGACAGTCGATTGACCGCATTCAGGAAATAGGATGCGACAAAACTAACAAACAGCGCAATCAGGAACATCGCCAGAATGCCATCCCAATTGACCGTTTGGGCTTTAAAAATTAGCGCATAGCCAAACCATGTCACGACACCAAAAACAAAGCCCGTCAAACCGCTTAATATCACACCCGCCCACGATGGCAGTTGCAACCGGAGCGTTTGTACCTCCGAGGTGCGCGATCGCGCTAGCAACCCTAATATGAGGCCCGTCGCCAATCCGATGCCGACGACCGGTGTGAAGTTAAAGTTGGGAATCGGGTCGCCTTCTGGCGTAAAACAAATAAAGACCTGCTGGCAGAAGTTATAAAAAACCGCATACAACGTCAAATAGGTGGATGCCGCAGTTACAACAACTGCCTGCCAACCACGCAGGTTGAATGTTGCTGTCAAAATAAACCCGAACGCGAGGCCGAATCCACCAAAACGCACGTATTCCCAGATAGGACTGTACTGTAAGAAGAACCAGGTATAGGCCACCCATGTCAACATCCCCATGCTGAAACCCAGTGTGCCCATAACCAATAATCGCGTCCACCAGGGCCAGAAGCCGCGCAATCGTTCCGAAAATTCGTCGGCAACCACGACCAATACCCCGACCAAAAGCGCGAATACCAGTCCAAATGCCACTGTGTTCGCAGAACGTTGGGGCGTAAACAGCGCATTGCTGCGGAAGGTGATGAATACATTCTGACCCATCGCTATCCAACCCCCAAGCAGCGCCAGCACAAATCGTAAAATCATCTGCAACGGGCGATCCGTCAGGCGTCGGACGGTATTCGCCATCCACGCATATAAGCGCCCTTGCCGACTCACAACGTGCGGCAGATTGGGCGCTTCATCACGTACCAGCGCCAGTGCCCGCAGCGCGCCCGGCCTGCCTTCACGCTGGGCATCGGCAATATATTGCACCGCCGCAATCGAGCGCATGCGGCCAACAGTCCGTGCGGCGAATTGTGCCACCTGTGGCATTCCCAAATCGAGCGCCGTTTCTGCGACCAGCACATCCACTTCGGGGGAATACACCACGTTATGCCATTGGGACTCGGGCGCAATTTGCAGGGCAATCCGCGTCATCGAAGTGAGCAGACGCCCCCTAAAAACCGTTTCAATGTCATACTGTTGTTTAGGCTTGACCAGTTGAGAGCGTGTACCCAATACACGCAGGGCAGCAATGCGGGCGTCGGCATTGGTTTCGACATCCAGGGCCTGCGCGACCAGCTTCACAATTTGCGGTTTTGTGGGGTCATCGGGCAGTGTTTCCAAACGATACAATGCCCGAATACGCGCGCCAGCGTTTTCGCTGCGAATCGCGTGCAAACAGACCCAGCGCCTATCGGCATCGTCAACCCGTCCCCACCAGTAATCCATCTCGTGGTCATATTCCAGCGCGCCCCGCAGCAGCATTTGCTTGCCATACTGGTCAAGTTCGAGGCCATGTGTGGTGGCGTCCATATAATAACCACTCATCAACATGAAGTGGGTCACACCCAGCAGAAAACGCCCATTACCACCTGCCCACGCATGACGCGCACGACTGTAGAGGTCTACCGCTTCCAGCAGGCCGCTGTCTTCTGAACTGAGTACCTGCCCGCTGTAGAAGGTGTCGTCATAGCGGTCGCTCAACGTCTCGCCAGCAGCAAAGTTGTAGCCCGAACTCATAGCCAGGGCATCGCGCATCTCATCAACAATCCGCATAAGATGATCCGGGCGACGACTCGGTTCGACGGCTGTTGCCTGTCGCAGGATGTCGGTCAATGTATAGGGCAGGTCTTCATGATACTCTTCGACCGATGGCAGTTCTTCGTGGAATTGAAGTTGCTTTAACGCCAGGGGCGCAGTCGCGTCAAATGGCAATTTGCCCGTCAGCATGTGAAACATCATAATCCCGAAGCTGTAGATGTCGGCTTTGTGGTCGATCACTTCAGCGGTCAATTGTTCCGGGGCCATGTACAACAGCGTGCCTGACCCGGGATTGGTCGCGCGACCTTCCCGGTCTAACACGGTCGCCAAACCAAAGTCCGCCAGATACGGCGATGCGTTGCTATCGAGCAGGATATTGGGCGGCTTCAGGTCGAGATGGATAATCTGGTTTTCGTGCGCGTGATCGAGCGCCTTGGCAATCGCTTCGCCTTTACGCAGCACATCTTCTACAGCCAGCGGCCCGCGTTCTAACACATCTTCCAAAGACCCGCCCGTCACATAACGCATGACGATATAGAGCTGCCCCTGAAATTCGCCAAAGTCATAAATCGGCAGGATGTGCGGATGTTCAATCCGGGCGATAGTACGCGCTTCCTTCTCGAACAGCGCCACCGGGTCAACATCGGGTGATAACCCGTGTGCAATCGTTTTGATGGCAACCATACGATTCAAGCGGCGATCACGCGCCGACCATACATCGGCCATACCGCCACGCCCGATATGTTCAATCACTAAATACTGGTTAATCTCTTCACCGACATCCATAACTGCGCCGCCTCTGGTTGTAAATAACCGTTGGGTGTCATTTTCCTATCAATATACTATAGCAGCCCACAGAATAGGCAACTTGTAGCGCGTTAGATATTCCAAACACACTGTTACAAAAAGGGTGACAATCCGCCACCCTTCATCAATTTATAGCAGTTCAGGCATATCTTAGCTCTGTGCCCGAAAATACGCATAGAGAAACCGATAAAATTCCAATGCACTCTTCGGACGCTGCTTGTTCTGTTCGATGCGTTTACCGAGTGTGCTATCTTGATCCATTGCTTTTGCATCGCCCTGAGCTTCAATCACAGTCACCAATTCCACTACCCGCTGCAAATCAACCGCGAGAGTCCGCCCAAATTTACGTTGATCGTCTGTCGAAACATACGACGTCATACTCTCCACTTCGTCGCGCACATCCTGCGCCGTCATCTTCACAGGCTTATTGGGCGGAAACGCTTGAATCATGCTGCGGAGCAAATCATTGGCAACGCCCACTTCTTCCTTAAATTCATGAACGGTACGCCCTTTGAACAATTTCGTGCCGGATGGCTGCAAATTCAGTGGCACGCGCTTGCCTCTGGCGTAGTAGCCCGCCATCACCCGCAAGACATCCAGCGCGCTGCGCGGATTGGTTTTGCCCACTAACAGGGCTTCGATATATTTACCTTCACTGCGCGGACGACTTTCGCGGTAATGCTTGCCCAATACCACCACCGCCTTGCCCAGGCCGAGAATCTCTTTCGCCAGTTCATTCGCTTCGTCGCGCGTGAGTGAACCGTCCATCTCACTCAACGCCGTCATCATATCGCCAGATGTCAAATCGGCTTTACCTGCAAACGGCGCGGCGGTATCTTCCAGCACATTCGCCACATCCTGAATAAATCCCACAAAATCTTCAAGTTGTACGCCACCCATCATCAAATTAATCGTGAACGACGTTTCCAGCTTATTTCGCACATCCGCGCCCAATTCCTTACCAAACGCGATGACTGCCTCGCGCGCGGCCTTTTCATCTGCAACACGCACATATCGCCGCAGTAATTCCAGTGCGGCTACACGAGTCTGGTCATTCCAATCCATAAATTTGAACATCTCGCTAATCGTTTTGCGCCCGTCGCCTTCCTGTCTTGCTGCGACCAGCGGGATTAACCCGGCAACCCGGATGGCGCTTGTTATCTCTTCGTTGTGCCGGTAATACTTCAGCAGGGAAAACATGGCATCGGGCGGTATCACATCCAGATATTCCTGATGTTCTGTCAGCGTCGCGACGACGGACGTAGCAATCCCTTCGCCTTCCTTCGACCAGCCACTGCCTTCGAGCGTCCCGATACAGGCGACGGTGAATGGCACGCCTTTGATATTTGCTGCTTGCAATGTATTCAACATCGGCTGCATATCTTCCGGGGCGATAGGCGTCTGGGAAAAAAGATGATGCACCATCAGCAAATAGCGATTTTGCAAATCACCGGGATACAATTCCCGCGAGTGACGAATCATTTGATAGGCCAACTCTTGATATTCACCCAGTGTCAGCAAGATTTGCAGCAGCGCGCGTGGGCCGGGAATTTGCAGGGCTTTTAGCGCGGCATCATCATATTTTTGCACCACTTCCAGCAGCAAATCGCGTTCGCTTTGTCCTTGTGGCGTTTTCGCCGCTTCGCGCAATCCTTCAATCGCCGTTGACTCGATCAAATCAAAACGCCCTGCCGCCCGCGCCATTGCCGCAAACCGAAGCATAATCATCGGTGTCGCCGCAGGGGTGAACGCGCTTGCCGCCTGCATCAAGACCCCATCTGCTTTCAAATCACGTCCAGCTAACAAGGCGAGATAGGCCTGTACCGGACGCGGTAGATTCTTCGCAAAGTCCCGTATTTGCATCATTTGGCGCAGTGCTTCGGCATCCAGATGCTGTGCGCCCAGCGTAACTAATGGCGAGGCAAGTGTCCCATCCTGTCCGAGCAGCGGGATAATTTTCTCAATGACTGGCCGCACCACCCGTCCAATAGCTGCGCCGGGACCCACATTCTGAATCTGATTCAAAAAGTCGTGGATAAACTCAAAATCCCTGTCCGCGACCAATTCATCCAGATAAGCCAAGGCCGCTGAATGTGTGAGATTCACCCATGCCGTTCCCTGTGGCCCCAGCGGATTCGCCATCCAGCGCAGGAGCGTTGCGAATACAATGTCGGCCTTACCCTCTTTCAGAGCATCACCCATCTGCTGCCGGACATGCTCGGAAAGTTGGGCATCGTTATGCAGCAAGAGCGATACCGGGTCGGCATATTGCATATCATCCAGCGCCAGCGAAAAGGTAATCAAATGACGCGCATAGGTGACTTTCATCTCTTCAGACAACGTAGGGTCTTGCGATAATACCCTCGATACATCTTCAACTTCCACAGGCAGGTTATTCAGCACCGCGTCGTCCAATTTGCGCCGATGTGAGGCATAGGCCAGCGCCTCTACCAGACGATCTCCACTGCGGAAGCGCCAGCCCGCAACCGCTGTTAGTGCCGTGGTTTGTTGGATGACCAGTTCCGCATCCAGTCGCAGTTGGCTGATGATGAAGCGGCTATATTCGTTATCGGGAACATCACCCACAATAGTTTGCGATTGCCAGTCATAGATAATTGCGCCATCGGGCACATCGTCTTCACTAAACCGGATTTGTACATCTACCGATTCGGCTTGGGACGTGTGTGTGGCAAACGTCACACCAAAACGAGTTGAGGGGGGCAGCAGCGCCAATAAGCCTTCGACAAATCGGGCACGCCGATTTAATTCTTCTGGCGCATTTTGCGCGACAATTTTCAAGCCCTGCACCAGTGCAGATAACAGGGCTTGCAAGGTTTTCATCTGATTGCCACAGAAGGTCATCAAATCGAGGATACTATCCACCTGCACATCGGTACCCGACGCATCAACGTCCGCCAATGCCAATGGTTGGAGCGCATCGCCCAGACGGTCATATACAGGCAGTTCTGCATCGACCAGAGTCCGCAGCAGTGTCAAATTGCCGGCTAGACCACGCAGTATATCGACGCTCAAGACAATAAAGTGCATCAGGCGATGTCCTGCCTCGCCCTGCCCCGACTGCACCAGAAACAGGGGCACATCTTTCGCCCGTATCACTGCCCATGCCCCGTCCGGGGTGGTCGCCAGCGGTGGAATCAGCGCCGATTCTTGTGCGGCTGCAATTTGTGCGTCCGTTATCCCGGCAGATTTTGCCAGGACGCGCATGTCTCCAGCAGGCTTTCCACCATGTACCAGGTGACCAAAGTAAAAATGCTCTAGTCGATGTGTCGTTGTAGTCACACTACACTCTCTCAATCATCCCGGCGGCTTGATGCCGGGTTGCCCTGTCATCCATGTATGAATGCACCTTATTATACGTTTTTCGACGCCATAAGCCCAAAATAAGCGACTTTTGTACTAGCCAGACAAGCACGTCTCGACCAAAAACACGCTGCGATCCGCCCGTCGTGCGGATTCCGGCACACCAATTTGCGTCCAACGCTGCGGTCGTTCCAGCAGTAAATACCATATATTGAGCACTTGTAGACCCATCGCCGGAATATCCTGCTCGCCTGCAACAGCCCATTGAACAGGCGCATCCATCCGGGAGAAAGAATCTTGCATTCGGTCACGATTAAATGTCCGCACCACATCAAATGCGAATGTTGCGCCGGGAAATCGCTTATTCATATTGGCGATTAACTGCCGGACGCCCGATTCAGATACGAAAAACAGCACGCCTTCAGCCAAAAACAACACGTTTTCAGGTGGCACAGTCGGAAGCGCCTCCATCCACGCAAAATCAAGCAGCGACGCGGCAATAAACCGATGCCTTTCCGTTTCCACATCAAGCTGCTGACGAACGGCTATCGCTTCGGGCAAATCCAGTTCAATCCAATAAAAGTCATCGGCATTGGTTATCCGGTAATAGCGTGTCGAAAGTCCCGCGCCCAATTCCACGATAATGGCGTCCGGGTGGTCACGGATAAAATCGGTCACCAATTGGTCATAAATCGCCGTCCTCACGGCTGTGGCAGCGACAAATCCGGGGTTATACCACTCGTCCAAATCTGCATAGCGCGGCATTCGGGCGTACCAGTCGGCAGCCTGTTCATCCCGAAATAAGCCATCAGGCCGCAAGTGTTCTTCAGCGCGCACACGCAGCGTCATCACGAGTGTGCGGGCAACACCACTCAATTGCTGTGGCATGATATTCGTCCAGACTTTGTTAGATACATCTCATAGATACCCGAAAATAGAACCAACATCGCTTTATCTTGCGCTATACTAACTCATAAACACGCAAACAGCACCACAAACCCGAACGCATATAATGGACACTCACAGGAGTGAATTATGATCGCCAACATTGACTTCCAGAAATTGCGCGATGCCTCTTTATTTAAGAACCTGCCCGAAGCGGTACTACGGGAACTGGCACAACACTGCCGTTACATTGAACTGCCTGCGGGCGAAATGTTATTCCAACAGGATGATCCCGGCGATGCCCTGTACATTCTGGAAGATGGGCAAATTCACATTGTCCGCAAATATGACAGCGGCGAGGAATTGATTCTGGCGACAGAAGGCCCCTTTTACGCCGTCGGGGAATTGTCGATGTTGGTGGGGCAACCCCGTACTGGCGGGGTGCTCGCCGTATCGGACTGCACACTTATCGCGCTGGAACGCCAGCCCTTGATGGACATCTGCGCGAGAGTACCCGCAGCAGCCAACCAGATTCTGGAGCACATCGGCCTGCGCCTCTATCGCATGAATTTGTTGGTGCGTGAAAATGCCATTGGTAATGTCGAAGCCCGTATCGCCAGCATTTTACTGCTGCTGTCTAATGGCGAAGCTGGCCCGATAGCGACCCCTGTCCGTGTAAGTCGAATCGCCCGTGCAACGGCTGTCGAAGCCGACGTTGTAGACCGCATTTTTCAACAGTGGGTCAATCATGGATATATCGCGTTCGATGGACACCAAATCGCCATCACAAATATCGACGTGATTCGCGACATCGCGGGCTAACCCGTATAAGTGGGTATTAAATTCAAAAGCGTCCAGATGTATTCTGGTGTCTGTTGACTTTGCGTTTTATGTGGTTAGCGTGATGTGAGGCCAAAATGCAGCCTGATGTCTTCTCGCTAAAGTCATCGTCCTTCGCGCGAAGGATTGTCTATGGATATATGCCTGAAGCGCATCAACTTATTGAAACCTTACACTGCGTAACAGGAGCTACGATTTTTTACCCCAACCACCACCACCGGGCGTTTCGATGATAATGTGGTCGCCTGCCTGAACGCGCAGACTGCACTTTCCGCTTAATTCCTGCTTATCACCGTTTCGAATCAGGTGATTAGTCCCGCACTGCCCTGCCTCGCCACTTTGCAATCCATACGGTGGACGGATACGACGTTCGCTGTTGAAGGTCACTGTCGCGGGCGCAAGAAATTCATACTCGCGCACAATCCCATCTCCGCCTTGATGTTGACCCGCGCCGCCACTGCCCTCGCGCAGTCTATAGGTCAACACACGAAAGGGATACGTATATTCCAGCGCTTCGACGGGTGTGTTGAGGGTATTCGTCATGTGGCACTGCCGCCCACTCACCCCTGCCCCGCGGGGATTGCCGCCGTGTCCGCCGCCAATGGTTTCGTAATACACAAACTGCTGACCATCAATGATTCCGCCAACTGTAAAATTGTTCATCGTCCCCTGCGACGCCGCCGGAATTTTATTGGGCACAGCCTGCGCCAATGCGCCCAATACCACATCGACAATACGCTGCCCGGTTTCGGTATTACCTGCCGCAACCGCTGCCGGGAAATCCGGGTTCAAGACACTCTGTGGCGGTATCACGACCTCTACTGGCTGGAAGCATCCATCGTTCACAGGTATATCGTCGTCCGAAAGCAGCCGCACACAATACCATGTCGCAGATCGCACAATCGCCTCAACCGCATTGACATTGCCCATGACCTGTGGCGCGCTGCCATCAAAATCAACCGTCATTCGGTTTTTCTTGACCGTAATTGTGGTGCGAAGGGGGATATCAAACTCGGCCTGCCCATCCCCTTCTAAACCATCCTCAAATTGATATGTCCCATCAGGGACGGCGGCGATAGTCGCTTCGGTCAGGCGGCGGGAATAATCCATCAGGGCGTCGGCGTGGGCCTGTACATCGTCAATACCACTTTTAATAATTAAATCCAGCAAGCGCATTTCGCCCACCCGTTGCGCGGCGAGTTGGGCTTCAATATCACCGAGTCGCT
>CAZTLI010000037.1:0-20220 GCA_964614375.1 uncultured Anaerolineaceae bacterium | reverse complement strand
GGAAATGACCGCCACTGCGCCAGCGGGCACACCCGCGCCGACACAGAATATCCCGATGACGGCAACCCAATTGGCGGCAACACAGGTCTCTGCTGCAATGATTACAGTCACATCACCAGCCTTATTAGGCGGTGCAGCCACACCACAACCAGAGATACAGCCGACAGGCATTCCCGACATCCCACCCGATATGTTTTTCGAGGATTATGGCGTGAATCCATTCCTCGATACGGAAGATGACCATCGGAGCACATTTGCAATGGATGTGGATACGGCATCGTACACATTGGCACGGGGATTTTTGTTCACGAATGGCACACTGCCGCCGCCAGACGCGATTCGTCCCGAAGAATTCATCAACTACTTCGATGCGGGTTATGCCCCGCCCGAAGGTGATGATGCTTTCGCCATTCATCTGGATGCTGCACCTGCGCCGTTCGGCTTCCGTGAACATTATCTGTTCCGGGTGGGTATTCAGGGGCGCTTCATCGAACCCGAAGACCGTCAACCTGTGTTCCTCGTGTTCGTGATTGATGTATCGGGCAGCATGGGGCGTGATGACCGTCTGGGGTTGGTCAGACAGACGTTGACCATTCTGGTCGATGAATTGCGGCCTGATGACCGCGTGGCAATCGTCACCTATGCTGACCAGACGCGCGTCCGTCTTGCACCGACGCCAGCCAGTGAACGCGACACGATTCTAGCCGTTATCAACAGTCTGCAACCAGAAGGCAGCACTTATGCTGAAGCGGGTCTGCGCCTGGGTTATCGTCTGGCGCAGGAGCATATGCAGCCGGGTGAAAACACACGCATCATCCTGTTGAGCGATGGTGTCGCCAATGTCGGCGAAACCGGGCCAGCGGGCATCCTCGCATTGGTCAGCGAGGGTGTAGACAGTGGAATCACACTCAGTACCATCGGCTTCGGCATGGGCAATTACAACGATGTGCTCATGGAACAGTTGGCGAACGACGGCAACGGCAATTACTACTATGTCGATAATCTGCGGCAGGCACGACGTGTGTTCGTTCATGGTCTGACCGGGACATTGCAGGTGATTGGGTATGATGCGCGGGTGCAGGTCGATTTCAATCCCGACATCACAGACCGTTATCGGTTGATAGGTTATGAAAATCGGGCAATTGCTGATGAGTCTTTCCGTGATGATACGATTGACGCCGGTGAAGTCGGCGCGGGTCATAGCGTCACGGCCTTGTATGAAATTGCGCTTGAGCCGGGCGAGCTGCCCGATGACGCGGTGATTGCCACAGTGTATATCCGTTATCAGGATGCCGATACGCGCGAATTTGTCGAAATCAGCCAGACGATCACTGTCGGAGATTTATTACCGAGTATCGACGCTGGCCCGCCGAGCTTCCGCCTACAGGCAGCCGTCGCTGAATTTGCCGAAATCCTGCGGGACAGTTACTGGGCACAGGGCGGCAGTTTCAGGGATGTGCTGGCACTGGCAGAAGACGCCGCTATCCACTTCCCGGACGATATGGATGTCGAGGAATTCATCCAGATGGTACAGGCCGCCATTCGCATTAGCGGGCAATAACATCGATTAGACCAACCACTACAGGGCAGCCACGCTGGTTGCCCTTTTTAGGACTCTGCGGTTGCGTTGTCACCCCGTTTGGGTTTGTCGTCAACCATAAATCCATGCCGGATGAGGAATTCACGGCGGCGTTTGCTCTTACCTGTTAGCCTGTCCCAGGTTTCACCGAGTTTAATCACCCATTTCGGCGTTTCGCGTTCATTGCTAAGGGTATCTTCCAGTGAGCGAACGAGGATAGAACCGAAAATCGTCATCACCAGATACAGCAGCGCCACGATTGTATAGGTTTCGATATAGCGGAATGAACGACCTGCGCTGGTTTTCGCCACCTGTGTGATGTCGCGCACGCCCAAAATCGCCAGCAGCGACGAGTCTTTAACCATCGCAATCATGTCATTACCCAGCGGCGGCAGCACATTCCGAAACGCCTGTGGCAGCACGATATAACGCAGAGTCTGCCAGTAAGTCATGCCGATGGACTTCGCCGCTTCGACCTGCCCTTTATCCACCGATTGGATCCCCGCGCGAATGGTCTCGGACATATATGCGCCATAGGTCACCGCAAGGGCGACAATTGCCGACGGTGCGGAACTGCCGCGCCAGAACAAATCAGGGATGTCCGGGTTATTGAACACTTGCCGCAAAAATGGCACCACCGATGCGTTGATGATGTCATCACGAATCAACGGCACGAGGACAAACGCCGTCACCAGCAGTACGATCAGAATAGGCAAGCCACGCATGACCTGCACATATAACGTCGCGAAGTTATAGAGCAGGGTTTGTATCAAGCGGACGATAATGCGGAAGGTACTCTGGCCTGTGGTTGGTGCTTGTGGGGCATTCGAGCGAATAATCCCGACAATCAGGGCAATCAACAAGGCCGAGAAGTACGCGACAAAACTCACACCCAGCGTCATACTGATACCCTCTTGAAGTTGATTGAGGATTTCAGAATAAATGCTGTTGGTCGCGATTTGGAACGCTAAAGCCAGTCCACCAAGCACAATAATGATCAACCACCAGGGCGCGGTATACATGCGATCAATGAGCATCGCCCGCTTGCGTGCCGCCTGATAAATCAGTGCTAAATCATCGGGCTGGTCATCGGGGGGTGCCAGACCCTCACTTTGCCCTTTTGATGTAATTGCCATGCGATGTCCTTTTTTGTAAAACAGGCGTACAACATCGCTGCTGTACGCCTGTCGATTGACAAATTATGGATTTTCGCCCGTCTTATTCTTCTTCATCGGGGCTAAACCAGCGGGCATTGATTTCATCGAGTGTGCCATCTTCCATCATGCTCATGATGGCGGCATTGAACGGCTCGACCAAATCCGACCCCAACGGGAAGATGAAACCCAGTTCCTCTGAGGTCAATTCGCCATCCAACAACCGGATCGACTCCGCGTTCACACCGACATAACCCTGTCCCGCTACGTCGTCCATCACCACCGCATCCACATCGCCACCAATCAGCGCCTGAACCGCGAACCCGAATGTGTCATAGCCCACGATCCGGTCTTCACCGACCAGCTCAACAGCCACTTCATAGTTCGTCGTCGCCACCTGCACGCCGACCACATAATCACCGGCTCCCAACTCATCCGCAGATGCGAAGCGGTCTTCATCAATCCGCACCATCACCCGCTGCGACAACCGGATGTACCCTATCGAGAAATCGACGACCTCGGCACGTTCTTCGGTGATGGTGATCCCATCCGCCGCCATGTCGAACTCGCCGCGTCCAACCGCCGCGATCATGCCATCCCAACCCACCTCGACATACACAGGTACACAATTCAACCGTGAGCATATTTCGCCGATGGTGTCGTAATCCCAGCCTTCGGCCTCGCCCGTCTCGTCGTTGATGAAGTTGAACGGCAGATAGGCGTTCTCCACCGCGACCGTGATTTCCCGACCTTCGAGATTCGGTAATTCAACTTCTTCATCGGGGCTAAACCAGCGGGCATTGATTTCATCGAGTGTGCCATCTTCCATCATGCTCATGATGGCGGCATTGAACGGCTCGACCAAATCCGACCCCAACGGGAAGATGAAACCCAGTTCCTCTGAGGTCAATTCGCCATCCAACAACCGGATCGACTCCGCGTTCACACCGACATAACCCTGTCCCGCTACGTCGTCCATCACCACCGCATCCACATCGCCACCAATCAGCGCCTGAACCGCGAACCCGAATGTGTCATAGCCCACGATCCGGTCTTCACCGACCAGCTCAACAGCCACTTCATAGTTCGTCGTCGCCACCTGCACGCCGACCACATAATCACCGGCTCCCAACTCATCCGCAGATGCGAAGCGGTCTTCATCAATCCGCACCATCACCCGCTGCGACAACCGGATGTACCCTATCGAGAAATCGACGACCTCGGCACGTTCTTCGGTGATGGTGATCCCATCCGCCGCCATGTCGAACTCGCCGCGTCCAACCGCCGCGATCATGCCATCCCAACCCACCTCGACATACACAGGTACACAATTCAACCGTGAGCATATTTCGCCGATGGTGTCGTAATCCCAGCCTTCGGCCTCGCCCGTCTCGTCGTTGATGAAGTTGAACGGCAGATAGGCGTTCTCCACCGCGACCGTGATTTCCCGGCCACCCAGATCGGGCAAATCGTCATCCTGTGCGGCTGCGCCAAAAACGGGCAAAGCCAGCAGCAGCAATGCCAATAATGTGAAGAGTAATTTGCGATTCATACAATGTCCTCCAAAAAGAAACAGTTCTAGAGCGTAGTGTATAGACCTTCTCAATTCAATACCAGACAGTTAGCCTGAAAAAGAAGCGTCCAGTGTTAACGTCTTGCAGGCTACAAATTGTAGCACGCCACGCACAGTTAACCAAACGCAATATAGTCATCTGCGCCAGTTCTGTACAGGCACATCTACACTCAAATTCGGACTGTTACTGCTGCATGTTCTGTATACAAGACCCAAACAGGGCTTTTGAGAGGGTGATTTACCGCAATGTGACCCAATTGCGTGTAAAATAGTGGCAGGATGTTAATGGATAAGGATATGGGATGGAAAAATCAATCGAACACCTGATACGCGCACTTGCTCATGATGATCGTGCAGTGCGGCAAGACGCTGCTGCACATCTGGTAGAAATCGGCGCGGCGGCGATTGAGCCATTGATTGATTCCTTGAATGATGCCGCACTAGACACCGGTTGGCTCATAGATGTACTCAGTCAAATTGGTGAAGAAGCCGTTGAACCGCTGGTTACGGTGCTCGCTGACTCACCGACCCTGGTACAGCAGCGCGCGGCCTTGGCATTGGGGCGGATAGGTGATGCGCGTGCGTTTGAACCACTGGTTAATGCCCTCGAGGACGACGATGCCGAAGTCCGTGCTGAAGCCGCATCAGCCTTGGGCGGATTTAACAAGAATGCGGATGCCATCGGCCCCTTATTGGCAGTCTTAGATGACTCGTATGGAATCGTGCGGGCGAAGGCGGCGTGGTCGCTGGGGAATTTTGGCGACGTGCGGGCTATCGAACCATTACTCGATAAAACCCATGATGAAGACCCGCTTGTGCGACGCGGCAGTATCTGGTCACTGGCGAAACTCAACGCCGAACATGCGCGTGATACGCTCATCGCCGCGCTGGAAGACAATGACCCGGAAGTGCGCCAATTAGCATCTGTCGCACTCCGTAAGCTCGGTGGCGACATACCCGCTTTAGAGCGTCACGTCGCCGCCCAGGATCAGGTCACGGGTGAGGTGCAAAGTGTGCTCGGCGTTTTGCAACATGCTGATGAAGACTCCGAACTTACAGAGGAACAGCTAGACGCCCTACGACACTCCAATCCGCGCATTCGTGACCGCCTCGTTGCAGCTTTGGGCGATCTGGGAGGTAAAGTGTCTGTACAAGCCTTGCTGCCTGCCTTGAACGACATTAACCCGGCTGTCCGCAAAAGCGCCATCAATTCTCTGGTCAAAATCGGTCACGATGCTGTACCGGACTTGATTGAATCGCTCAGACATAAATCCCAGTTCATGCGTGCCAATGCTGCGGAGACGCTGGGAGAGATTAAAGATAAAGATGCCGTTGAACCGCTGATTGCGCTGCTCAACGACCAGCAGGCCGCGGTCCGCTTGAAAGCTGTGACAGCATTAAAAAACATTCAAGATGACCGCGCAGTGAAGTCACTGCAAAATATGCTATCGGACAGCGAAAAAACCGTGCGCGATGCGGCGGAAGATGCGCTTCGTTCATTTGGCGTTGATCCCAATTCAGTACAGGGCACATTCCGCAAGCTGCTCGGTTTGTTAAAGCGTGGCAGTTGATGAGGTTGCTATAGCCAGCGCAGCGCGTGGGGCGGTACAATCAGGGACGATCCAAGCGCACAGAGGATGCACACATGACCGTTTCACTATGGCAGGCAGAAGGCAGCCAACCCACGCGAGAAGTCGATTTGTTGATTGTCGGTGCGGGCTTAGCCGGCACAACGGCAGCCTATTTCGCAAGGCAGCTTGGTCATGAAACAGTCGTGACCGATATGCGCGATGTTGGACTCGGCGCGAGCAGTCGCAACGCCGGATTCATGATTACTGGACTCGACAGCTATTATCACCGCTCAATAGAACGCTATGGACATGCTGTTGTCCGCGATATGTGGGACTTATCAGCGCAAACCCATGCTTACTGGCATGAATTCGTCGCGCGCAGTGAAGGCACAGTCCGAATAGACCGCTGCGGCTCCCTCTTGCTGGCGGAATCCCCCGATGAAGCGCGTGACCTCAAACTGGCGGCGCGGATGATGGAAGCGGATGGACGAAACATCATCTTCCACGATCAAGACCCACTCAATCGGGGTTATCATGCCGCGATAGAACAACCGCAAGACTGCGCTGTGCAGCCGTATGAACTGGTACAGACAATTTTCGCCCAGAGTGGTGCGGAACTGGTCGCCAACAATGAACTATATGCGATTAATCAGGAAACGCCGGATTGTGTAACAGTCTATACGCGACAGGTGGTGTTCACAGCGCGGTATGTTCTGCTGTGTACGAATGCCTATTCCCCATTTATCGACCCTTATTTCGTTGGCAAAGTCATTCCGACGCGCGCGCAGTGTATCGCCACCGCGCCGCTGCCCGAACCTGTTTTGAATACGTGCGGCTACAGCGATTATGGCTATATGTATTATCGCGACACATTTGATGGACGGCTGCTGATTGGTGGCGGGCGCAAACAGCATCAGGCATTGGAACATGACACCGCCGATGACCGCACGACAGACCCCGTTCAAGCTATCTTGGAGAAGTATCTACGCGAACGCTTCCCGGATGTGGATGCGCCGATTGAACGCCGATGGGCAGGGATTATGGGTTTTGCCGTGGATGGATTGCCGCTGGTGGGCACATTACCGGATAAACCGCGTGTTGGCTTTGCAGTGGGTTTCACCGGCCACGGTCTGGCGCTGGCTGCTGCGACAGTCGAACGGGCGATTGACCTATTGTTCAAGGGCACACATCCCGGCGTGGTGAGTGCCGAACGGTTGCACTAAATATCCCTCTTGACCCGCAACATTTCACGTCGTAATTGCGTATAGCATAATAATGACAACTGTCACCGATAGAGGGCACAAACAATGGCTGAAACCCGTTATGAATTAGCCAGTCTCTGGTCGCGCTTATTCGCCATCTGGATTGATGGATTTCTATTAGGTCTGGTTGGCGGCACGATGTGGAGTCGCGTTGGTTGGGGCGGATTAGGTGTCGGTCTCATCATTGGCGCGCTCTACTGCTGGTTCTTCTGGACGCGCTATGACGGGCAGACACCGGGCAAAATGCTGCTCGGCATCCGCGTGATTAAGGCCGATGGCACAGCGATGACCGACGCCGATGCGCTCATCCGCTTTCTGGGTTATTCACTGAACTCCGTCGTATTCAGCATTGGCTGGTTATGGGTGTTTTTCGATGACAAGAAGCGCGGGTGGCATGATCTCATCGCCCAAACGTATGTCGTGGTTGTGCCGCGTGACGAAGGCAAGAAAAAAGTCGATATTGAGTAGGTGGTGATACGTATCAGGTCGTAGTGCCGGGTGCCGAATACAAGCGCTGATGCGGTTGCCCTAAACAAAAACGAATGGCAAGCGGCTAGCCGCCAACAATCATTTTCTAATGCCCCCGCAAAGCGTATCGGCATGGACAGCCTTCCAACAAAAATACTGCTCCCCGACAGTGTTCGAGGAGCAGTTGTCTTACTGCGTTAGTTACTGGTCGAGGGGTTGTACCCAGTATTCGCTGCCCTGCCCTTCGACTGTCCAGCCAATTGTGCCTTGATAATCCACACGCCACCACGCGAAATTCTCGGCACATACCGGGCCTTCGAGCACATGAAAGATGCCATCGCCGGGAATCTGTCCCACCCGCGCGCTGCTGGTTGACGGTTCGGCACGGAGATTGTTGGGCGTCCCGGGCAGCACCTGTCCACTGCGATTCGCGCGCAAACGTGAGGCGATGAAACCGGGGCAGATCGTTGAGGCAGGTTCAGGAATTGGCGTGAAAGACCCCAAACTGCTGCTGCCCATCGGCACGTTGTAGACAACAATCGGCGCGCCCACGAATGTATCGAGTATATTCAGGCCGATTTGCCCATCCTCCATCTGTACGTAATGATAAATCTGGAATGTGTCATCGGTCATCAGCCAGCCATCGCGCGTCCCGGTGAGGAACTGTGTGTCCGCGTCAAAGCCATACTGATTCATCGCGCCATTGCGATAGTACAGCGTGCCGATATAGGTTTGCCAGTCGAGCAAGAAGAAGGCATTGCCATCTATCACCCAGCGCGGCGACGGCAAATCGAGATTAGCCGGGTCATGGAAGACAACCACCGGGTCGGACATGGTGCGATTGCCATATATGATGACATTTGAGGGGGCCATAAACCCCACAGATTCAGTTGATACCGGGAAGGCAGGATGATCTTCTGGTATGAGCCATTCGCCTGTATTGTAGAGTTGGTCGCCGATGAGACTGATGTATTCATCGCTGTAGATGACTTGATCATCGCCGGGTGTCCATAACACCCGTTGACCTTCCAGACCGGGTTCACATCCCCAGCAGTTGGGCATGAAGCCGATGCCATTTTGTCCCCAGCGCAGTTCCATCGCGGCCAGCGCCCACTCGACCCCATAACGACTGGAATCGAGATTGAAGCGTACTTCGTTGGTCTGCACATCAATGACCATGATGCCGCCCACGACATCGGTCTCGGTGAAGCTGACGTAAGAGACCGCCAGCATGCGGCTGTCCGGGCTGAAGGTCGCATCGACATATTCTGCCCGACTCACGCCCGCTGGCAAGGGGACAGACAGGCAGCACGACGTGCTCTCAAAATCGACCAGAAACATCGCTTGACTATAGTCATGCACCACGCTTGCATAGCGCCTGTTGGGAGAAATCGCCGTCACCCGCACGTCAACTTCTGGCGCGCTGCTCAAGGCCTGTGGTGGCAGGTCGCGCCGTTCAAGCACACCACTGGCATCCAGAGTCACCAGTTGATCTGACCCTGTATCGAACAGCACCGCTTCCCAGTACGGGGTTTCTTGTGCTGCAACTGAGACTGTTAACAGCAAACAGCAAATTCCGAGTAAGCCAATCACTCGTTTCATAGCGTTCTTCGTAATTCCTTCCTACGATTGACACGTCAAAAAGCCATGTTCTGAGGATAGCATAACCCAAAATTCTCTACTGTGCGGACAATCTGCGATTGCTATGTGGATGTGCTGTAACATCTCTGTCACAGACTTTTCCCAACGCCCCATTTAGGCTATGATGCACAGCATGACACAGCACAATGAACCCCCCATCAAAATCCGCCGTCAGAATCGTCGCAGCCTGATGATGCGCCGGACTTATAACGGTCTGGAAGTTTTCATTCCACACTGGCTGAGTCCTGATGACAGCGTAGTCCGCAAATTCATCGCCGATGGACTGAAGAAAGTTGATGCCCTGCCACAGCTACCCGAACGACGGCAATATCTCACGACCAGAGCGCTGCGGCACATGGTCAGGGTCTGGGCAAAACAGATGAATTTGTCGCCCGGTCGTGTGACACTGCGCGATATGCGACGCAAGTGGGGGTCGTGTTCCAGTCGGGATAATATCACGCTCAACAAGGCGTTGTGTTATGTACCGCATCATCTGGCGGAATATGTCGTTGTGCATGAACTGGTTCACATGCGCGTGTTTAATCATGGGCGCGAATTCAAGGCGATGATGAGTCAATATCTGCCAGATTGGAAAGCGCGTGAGGAAGAGCTGAAAAAGTATCCGGTATAAAGTTGCAGGTTGAATAAGCAGTTACAACGAAGCGAACTTGTCACCTTAAACAGGGCTGTGAGCATTTTAGCGATCAGTATTTCAGCTTAAAGATTCATCACTTGTTGCAAGATTTATGTTTCCGCATGAACTGACAGGTCGAAATGCTGACTAGCAATCGGCGTAGTGTATGAATCAAAAAGGCTGACCACCGATGTGTATCAGCCCCTATCTACTCACAATTGATGGCTGCACCTATGCGCTGCGTCCCGTTGATGACAAATAATCCAGACCCAATTGCCGCGCCGATGGATGCAGCATCCCGGCAATGGTTTCCTGCGACATATCAATTGACCGGGGCATTGTTGTATTGTCCGGTATCGCTTTTTGTCCGGCACAATAACCAATCAAACGGAATGACTCAGCCGCTAATTCATTGAGTATGCCTGCGTTAATGACTTCGTGACTTTCCCACCATCGCCCCCAGCGGCAGAAGGGTTTTTCCAGCGCGTGTTCGCTTAACAGGCGGGCGATTTCGACCTGAAGCTGGTTAATCTCGTCATAGAGTGCCCAGGCTTCTGGCGGACTACCGGGCTTCAGATGATAATCTTGCCCGTAGCGAATGTTGAAAATGGTGGCGCGTTCGGTCAGTTTGGCGACGCGGGTAGCTATTTTGCGTGCAGTTTTGGGGTTCATAAGCACCACACCTTTCCACAAATATTGGGTGGTTGAGCGATGTTAAAAAGTTTAACATTTGCTTAACAGAAAGTCAATTTCTCTTAACACAATTTTCGCAAAGTTTAACATTCCTGATACGAGACTCGCCTATCATGCAACCTGATTGGTTCAAAATTGACTATCTACAAAATGGTACGACCCGGCAGCGTGCGGCCTGCACGACACTCATTAATCTGCGGACTTTTGACGTATTGCGGGATTTTTCGCCTGTGCTGGTTGGGACTATACCCATCAATATCGACATTCCCGACAGTGACGTGGATGTGATTTGTAGGGTCAAATCAACCGAACCATTCATCAGTATCGTCCAAACGGCCTACGGTCAGCATAAAGGTTTTCAGATTAAGCAAGATTTAACAAACGGGCTGCCTATTGTGGTCTATTTTGAGACTCAAGACTTTCCAATCGAAGTCTATGCTGAGGATTGCCCGGTGATACAACAGCGTGCCTATATTCACATGGTGGTGGCGTATCGGCTGCTGTGTTTGGCGGGCGAATCAGCACGAACAGCGATTCGCCAGCTCAAACGCAATGGGCTTAAAACCGAACCCGCCTTCGCGCGCTATTTTGGTCTTGCGGGCGATCCATACGAAAGGCTGTTAGAATTAGCAAAATTGGACGACGACGCCCTGCAAAAAGCTGTCGGAATAAGGCGATAACACGATGAAACCACGCCTTATTCATCCATTCGATGCCCCACCACCGGACAACTCGCGCCTATTCGAGCGCTTTCAAGCCCATGGCTATGCCCTTCACCCTGACCCTAAAGGCCGTTTTATCCAGGGGATGGTGGCGTTGATGGGTGGAATCGACGGATTTACGCTGTTGTATGACGACCCCATCCGGCGGCTGTTCGCCAATGCACAGGTACGCAAGGGGACGGCACACACATTCAGAGAACTGCTCGGAATTGTGAAGCCGCGCGACCAGCACGACCGCTTTGCAGCCCAATTCCATGACCTTGTGCTGCGGGGGGTGTTTTTTCGGGGGTATCGGTTGGCGTGCCCCGCCTGTGACCTGACGACATGGTATGCGCTGGCAGACGTGCAGGAAAAGATTGTCTGCCGGGGGTGTCGTTCGCTGTTTCAGATGCCGCTGGAACAGTCCTTTGCCTATGCGCCCAATGAGCTATTCACACAGGGACTGCGAGAAGGGGCGATGACGGTGTTATTGACGGCACTCTGGCTAATACGACAATATCCCGCACTCGCATGGCAGCCGGGACTCATCGTCCGGCGCGGCGAACTGTCTATCGACATCGACCTCGCGGGGATGATGGATGAGCAGTTGCTCCTGGTCGAGTGTAAGGATAATTTTAAAGATCGCGATGCAGACGGTTTGATGACACATTTACAGCACATGGCGATATTAGCACATGAAATCAAGGCCACACGATTGATTTTCGCCACGCTGCGTGACGACATCCCGCAGGCGCTCGCCGAATTTATGCGCGATACCCACCCTATCGACATACAACTATTATCAGATAGGGATTTGACCACACCACATCAGAATGGCCCGTAGACATCGCCATTCGCCATGAGGCCGAAGACTTCCTGTACGTTCTGGTCGAGGAAGAGTGTGCCGCCATCAAAACGCTGCTGACCCAGATCGACATTCTGAAGCGGTGTCTGTGCAAAACCCATTGCCGTCCGCACACCGTCGATGCCTGCCCACACACTGGCAAAATCCGCTTCCGGCAAGCGCAATCCAGTAGGCGGACTAATTCCTTCTACTGTCACAGGTGGCGGCACTTCAACATACCAGTAACGTCCGATGCCTGTACCGCCGGGGATAATCGCCCAGACTTCGCGTGTTTCCAGCCGCTGGTACATCACGCCACGTTCAAAGATCTGCACCGCGCCAAAAAAGCCAAATGCAATCTGAATCGGACACCCCATCCGACTGCGAAGGGTTTCACTAGACGACAGCGCATTGACGTACTGTTCACCAACGGTAATGTCGCAATCGCCAGCGACAGAAGTCGGTTGACGGAACTGGTCGAATACAGGCGACCCAAGCAGTTCGGGACGCTCCTGCACTTCGCCGATAAATACACCCACATAAGCGGTGGGCTGTGGCGTCAACGTCGGTGGCGCGACAGTCGCCGATGGCACACCCGCGATTTGCGTTTGTTGACGCTGGTCAGCATTCGGCGTGGGCGAGATATAAACCGTCGCCAGAATGCGATTTTGCGGCACATCAAACAGGTCTGGTGTGGGGGTCTCTGTCCCCTGACAGGCCGCGAACGCAAATAGACTCAAAAAAAGCAGAAAGGCACGTTTTACCATAAGTTTATGATACGCATGAACAGCCATCGGCGCTATGGTCGGACGGTAATCATGCCCAACGGCACAGCATCGCCAACGGACTCGCCTTCGGTTGTGAATACAGGCGGACGATAACCATTGCCACACTCGCCTTCAGGCAGGGGTTCGCAGCTATATAGCCCGACGAGTAAATGATACTCACCCGGTGGCATGGTTGATGGTAGCAGAATAGTGTACTCATCGAAGATATAGCCATTACCCGGTATCCACCACTCGCGGATGGCACGTCCGGCGGGATGCAGCTTATCGGCCTGTGCGGGCGGCGGCCCTCCGGCGGAAATATGGACGAAACTGTGATAATTGTATTCAGACACAGCACGCGGCAGCCAGTACACATTCAGGCGAACCGTATCACCGGGACGAAAGTCACGCCCATTCAGGTCATAACCAATAACGGCGAATTCATCACCGAGATGATAATCCACAACATTGGACGCGGGCAGCGCCTCTCCAACAGGCGAATTGAGCCACGAAATGCCCTCATGCAACAGGGCAATCATCAGGACAACGGACACGACGACACCGACACTCAATCCCAGACGATATGGTACAGGCAGCGGATTATTCACAGTTAGGGCTGTTTGAGTCGATTCGCGTCTCGATAACCAATAGGCTGTACTAATAGTCGCTACGAATGCAATTAGGCTTATGACATTGCCGAGTGTGCGCGCCGGTGTCGTGCCGAGATACACCTGAATCGTATGCTCCCCTGCGGGCACAGGGAACGTGATGAATCCATGATGCAATGACGGCGTGATGTCTACAGGTTGACCGTCGATTTCCGCTGTCCACCCCGCCCAATCGTGTGTCAACACTTCCATTGTGAATGGTTCGTCTGTTGTCACGCGCCATGCGTCATATTGCGGATTATGGTCAATGAGGTCAACTATCGCGCCTTCGGGGATGTTGCCTCGATTAAGTGGATCGACTGGATAGCCGTTGGCATAATCTTCAAGCAGCCATTCAGTTGGATTTGCCAGTGCCGTAACCGTGCGCGGCAGATATTCATTGGTGAAAGTTGTACCAAGCTGGCGTCCGCTAACTTCCTCGGCGTGATAACCGGCGATAGCGGCATCAACCGTCGTATTCGACCACTCCGGCACATAAAACAGCGGCAGCGCCAATCCGACAATGCCAGCAACAATCCCCGCAGCGATAACCGCACCCCCGCGCGCCGGCAGCCGTTGTATCCATAGTGCGTTCATGCCCGCCAGAATCGCCAGACACACCATCAAGGGGCCGAGCAAACGCCAGGGGAATTGCAGGTAACGGGCGATGTTGACTGTCTCCCAGATGCCACCCGATGCGGGGGTAATCAGGAACAGGAATATCAGCGCCAATCCGCCGAAAAACAGACCATCACGCCATTGTGCCGGTATCTGTGTATTTTTGCGCCCACGCCAGCAGCGCCCAATCAATCCAACACCGCCAGCCAGAGCGAGCAGCCACTGCGCTAGCCCCAAGTTCAGCCGCAGCCGCAGGCCATTGATTGCACCCGCGTCGGCCAGGGGTGAGTGCGCCAGTAAATCCTCCAGCGGCACGAAGAAATTGCGATAATCGAGCAGCGCCACGCCGGTCAGATTTTCCAGGCTGACCGCATCACTCTCTAGCAGGACAGGCAGCCAGAAATAAGCCGCAAGACCGATGCCGAATCCAATCGCGACTAAACCGAGGGCATAAGGCCACCATGTCGCCCGTCCCTGCCGAAATCGCGTCACGACATGCCATAACAGCCACAGAATCAGGACACCCGTGAGCGTCAATGCCATCAGATTATGGGCGATGATGAGCAAAAATAGACTCAGCGCAGCCAGTACGACATCGCGTGCGCGTCGGTATGTCAACAGGCGATGAAATGCCCACAAAATCAACGGAAACAAGCACAACGCGAGCAGTTCAGGATAGGCCCCGCGCGCATAGGGTTCGGTATAGAAGATATAGGGACTATAGACATAGACCAGCGCCGCAATCACACCGCCTAATCGTGAAATGCGGTCACGGACGAACCCATACATGCCCGAACCCGCCAGCATCATACACACCACAATCAGCAGTCGCAGCGCGCCAAGTGCATCCAGACCGAACAATCGCATAAAAATGCTGGTGAGGTAATAGGTCAGGCTGGCGTAATAGTGAAATAGCGGCGACCCATAGCCATAGTACATGCCCTCTGCCCATCGCGGAAACAATACCCCATGCGTCCAACTGCGATCCATCTCGCCAACGCGATAGGTATGATAGAGTACATCCGAGCCGTTGGGCAGTCCGGCCTGCTGCAACAGGGGCCATGCGCTCAATAGGCACACGATGAGGGTAAGCAACAGGCCAAAATCAATATGGGTAAAAATTCTGAGGCGCGGGGTTTGAGTCATGACATCGGTTCAATCACTGACGAAACAGCGCCGGATTGTAGCAGAAAGCAGCCGGGTTTATAAGTCTGGCGCCCTACTGCGCGGCTTGATAGTCGTCACGCAGTTTGACGGCGACATCGGGATAATCGGAAATAATGCCCGCGACTCGTGCATCGGCAAGGAAGCGTTTGATGTCGTCCGCGCCATTGACTGTCCAGACATACGTCGGTTTACCATGTGCGGCGGCTTCGGTCAAAAAGGCATCATCCGCCATTTCCCAATGAGGCGCAACTGAATCGACCAGCGCATCATCCAGGCGCTGTTTGGGATAGGCCAGCGGCAGTGATTCCGGCGGCATCCACAGCAAAAGTCCCGTTGTGAGGTGTGGATACTGTTGTTTGACCGCAATCACAGCATTATCGTCGAACGAGGTGAAAATCACATCAGCGGGCGAAATATGCCGCAGGACGATTTCAACAACTTCGGCTTCATAACCCGCCTCTTTGAGTTCCACATCCAGCTTGATGCGATATTTCATCGTCTGCACCGCCTGCTCAAACGTTGGCAAGCCGAAACCCGCAGCAGTGGCGAGGGACTGTGCTTGCTCAAAGGTCGTCTCATTTAGGGCATGATCGCCAATATGGGCATCATGATGCACGACGAGTATGTTATCTTTTGTGCGGCGCACATCAAATTCAATCATATCCGCGCCAGCGGCAATCGCGGCCTCATAGGATGCAATCGTATTTTCATGCGCGAGACGTGGCGCGCCCCGATGTCCGGCGATTAATGTGCGGCTCATGGTCTACAGTCCTCAATCACGCAATGATCATTATCTGCCTAGTTGTAGCACAATCTCTGTGCTGGTGATACTACCCAATACCCACCCACGACAACGATTAGATGGTGTTATACTTGCTGGCAGATTGGCAATCCACAGGTGAGAGGCAAAAGATGCGGCGATTCTGGCTATTCACCCTATTGATAATGGTTATATTGGTACCCACACTAGCGCAGGACGGGTTGAATTTACCTTCAGAGTTGTATGTCCTGCTGAACAGCGGTGTGATTGAGCGCTATGGCATTGGCGCATCGGGTGTCCAGACTGTGACGCCGGATGATGTGTTCATCCTCGATTTTCGGGTCGCACCAGACGGCAATTGGGTTGCCTACCGCACAGAAACGGGTGTGAGTCTGTTGAATATGTATACGGGCGACACCCGTTCGCTCGAAAACGACACATCCAGTGTGCCGCCTATACGTGGTCAGGGTGAAACCCTGGCATGGACAGCCAACGGTGATGCGCTGGCCTATACAACACTGAATGGCGGACGGGTGTATTTCAACAGCGGCAGCCCAGCGCCCCTATTTGCCGAAATCCCAACTATTCCACTGCTCAATCTGGTGTGGTCGCCGGATGGCAGTCATCTTGCTGCCGAAGCCGAAGACAATATCTGGTGGATATACCGACGCGATGGCGCCACTATGGTGCTGGCCAGCGCGATTCCTGCGGCAAATGGGACGGCATGGGTCGGGAATGCCCAACTGGTGTTTGCACCGCCAGAAGGGGGTTTGATACTCATGGATATGGCGAATGCCAATACCCAGACGCCGCTGCTCAATCCCACTCATTTATACAGTTTACCCATTATGACGGACGGCGGATTGCTGGTTTTCCGGCGGGCATTCGATGAAACACGCTTCGACGAGAGTTTCGGCGTGTTGACCAGTGTCACGCTGCAAGGCGGCACAGCCACCGCGACAGAAACAGGCACAGCCGCGTTTGACCTATCTGGTTTGCGCTGGGCGCCCAACGGTGCGCTGTTAATCGCTTTTCGGGGTGGCGCGCTGGGGATTGTGAATCCGGTAGATGGTTTCAGCTTCACATTGCCGATTCAGAGTGCCGTTGCTTATGGTTGGGGGCCGATTTATCCGCGTAGTGTGCTGGGCATCAATGTCCGTACCAGCGGCTTTTTCCTCGCGCCTGATATAAGCGGCATCATCCAGGTCTGGCAGTTGAATACTTCTGGCGCGCCCGCATTCACGCTGACACCTGCCGAAGAAGATGTGACCGCCTATGCCATGTCACCCGATTTGCGCCGTGTGGCTTATGTCAGTGGTGGACAACTGCGTTATCATACGCCCGATTCCAACACCGAACCCGCTGATTTAGCCGCCGTTGATGCGACCCAACTGGCGTTCGGCCCGAATGGGCAGCAACTCGCCTATACGACAGACGCAGGCATCTGGACGGTATCGGTAAGTGGTGACAGCGAACCTGAACCGATTCTGGTGAATACTGACGAGGTGACCTACAGCCATCCACGCTATGCTCCGAATGTGAATCTGATGCTGGTCAGAGCAGCAGGGCAACAAACCACTCAACTGATGGTCGTGGACTTGAATACCGGCGAACTACTTGGCGGCGACACGTTTCATAACGGGCTATGGTTGAGTGATGGTCGGATTGCGGCTTATGGCGGCGGTCTTGGCGGTGTCAATAGCAGTCAAGTGACCGTGATTGATGTGGTCAATCAAACGGAAGCAGAAACCGCCCTGACCATTCCCGATATTCTGACGATTGAATCGGTGATTGAGCAGCGTGGGGGACGGCTGCGTGTGGCCCTGTCGCAAGCTATTCCCGGTGCGGCCTCTGTTTCGATTGTCGATGCGGTTGTGGGGGGTGAATCGTCGCCTGTGGGTGACGCAGGATTTATCGTTTCGCCACAGCTTGCGCCGGATGGTGTCTTTGTTGCGGGGTATACCTATCCCGGTGGCGCACTGATTCTGCATAATGTAGAAACGGGTGAAGGCGCGGTACTGCTCAGCCCGCAAAATGTGCATGATTTTCGCTGGGCGGGTCAATAATAATGGTCGTAATTAGTGTGTAATATTAAGGTCTTTTGGGGAAAACTCTCAGCATCTATTAATGCTGACTGTATATCATGATTCTAACAATACGGTGTTGTTAGAATTCAGCGGTTTAATTGTAAGCATGAGAGGGTGATTATGACAGGCGAACGGATTCTTGTCATCGAGGACGAGGCGCGGATTGCCCAGTTCATCGAGCGCGGTTTGATTTACGAGGGGTATCGTGTGAATGTGGCGCGTGATGGGCACACCGGATTATCCATTGCCCGGGATACACCGCCCGATTTGGTGGTGCTCGATTGGATGCTGCCGGGTTTGGATGGGCTGGAGGTCTGTAAACGGTTGCGGGCTGCCAGCGACGTGCCCATTTTGATGCTCACCGCCAAAGATGACATCAAAGACCGGGTGACTGGACTCGATTCGGGTGCAGATGATTATCTGGTCAAACCGTTCTCTGTCGATGAATTGATGGCACGTATTCGGGCACTGTTCCGGCGTTCGACGCCAACATCACGTCCCGAAGTGTTGCGTTTTTCGGACTTATCGCTCGATACCGGAACCCATCGCGCGTATCGTGCTGAACGCGCCATCGACCTCACGGCTAAAGAGTATGAATTACTGGAATTGTTTATGCGGAATCCCCGTCAGGTCTTGACGCGCGACGTTATTTTTGACCGTGTTTGGGGCTATGACTTTGGCGGCGAAAGCAATATCATTGAAGTATATGTGCGTTACCTGCGACAAAAAACTGAGCAGGAGAGCGAGACCCGGCTTGTGCATACGGTGCGTGGTGTCGGGTATGTTCTACGTGAGGAATAACACACTTTTGGGATGTCAATTTGACCATTCGAACCAAGCTGACGCTGTGGTATGCCGGTCTCTTAACGCTGATTATCATCGTTTTCAGCGCATCGGTGTATGGTGTCATGCGCTGGACGATGATCAGCACGATTGATAACAATCTCAACCGCACCGCCGACGAAGTGCTCCGTAATATCCATGTGATGGCCTTTGGCGCGTTTGGCTCATCTGATACTGTCATCAGTTTGCGTTCGAGCGATGTCTTGCGGACGCCGGGCATCACGGTTCAATTATGGCAGACCCGCGAACGCAGCGAACCGATAGAACCGATTCGCTGGGGTGGCACACGTACCCCAACAATCAACGATACGGGCAGTGCATCGCCACTCGATGCCGATGCTCTGAGCAGCGAATCCATTGTCTATTCGGATGCAGTTGTTGACGATATTCCACGGCGTGTAGCGACCTTCCCTTTTTATAGTCAAACCGGACACCTACTCGGTGTAGTCCAGCTCGCTGCCCCAACTCAGACGGTCAATGAAGCCACCGATAAACTGCTGATCATCACCATTGTGACGTGTGGTGCGGCGATTGTCGCGGCATTTGTTATCGGCTGGTGGTTGGCAAATCGGGCATTGCAGCCGTTGGAGGACATTACACAGGCGGCGACACGGATTGCTGAAACAGACGATTTGAGCACGCGCTTGAAGTGGCGCGGGCCAATGGACGAATTGGGACGGTTGGCGCGGGTATTCAACCGTATGATGCAGCAGTTGGAGCACCTTTTCAGCGTCGAACAACGCTTTGTGGCAGATGTATCACACGAACTGCGTACTCCCCTCACGGCGATTCGGGGCAATTTAGAGATTATCAAACGCTATGGGATGGACGAGGCGTCGCTCGAAGCGATAGACAGCGAGGTCGAGCGCATGTCGCGGCTTGTGAGCGATTTGTTGTTACTGGCACGCGCCGATTATGGTGAAATTGAGGTGGATTTATATCCGCTTGATTTGGATACGATTGTGCTGGAGGTTTATCAACAGGCGCAAATACTGGCAAAAGACCGTAATTTAGAAATCGCTATTGAGCATTTTGTGCCGCTGCGGATCAATGGTAATGCAGATCGCATCAAACAACTGCTGCTTAATCTGACCAGCAACGCCATCAAATTCACGCCCGATGGTGGCAAAATCACGCTTGGGTTGCAACCGCGTGGGCGCGCGTCGCGCGCCTGGTTGGACGAGCGGCCCGCGATCGCGCGCGCGCTCACG
>CAZTLI010000036.1:10043-20343 GCA_964614375.1 uncultured Anaerolineaceae bacterium | reverse complement strand
CGGAAGCGACGAATAACCTCTCGGGTTTTCTCCGTACCTGGTTGTGGGGCATCGGGACATCCGGTGCCCCTTTTTATCGTTTCAACCCAACATTGCAAACGGCGCCCAAAGGTCGTAATGTAGATACAAGGGCGTTCCCCATGCCGCGCCACCACAAAGGGATGAAAACCGCCGCCAGAGGCCAGTAACCATTTTCATCGCTTTGGGTGATTGTTTTAGGCGTTACGCACGTGAAAGATTTTCTGCGTAGATAAGGGGTTTATGTTAGTTGCGAAAATAATCAGATAACGCCGTTTTTTGTGCGGACACAGCAATGCTGTGTCCCTACGAATAATAACGGTTGTTAACGGGTTTGTAGGGACACGGCACGCCGTGTCCGATGACCCAATTAAATTGTTAACCTGCATAAACCCCTTGCCTGATAGCTCAACTGCGTAAGTCATGTGTTTATCAGAGTGAACGCTGTGGTTCAATTTTTAAATAGTCAATATAAGTAGAGTCTGGAATGTTTCTAGAATTATTTTGTGCCTTTTTTTGCAAAAAAGGGCACACCAAAAAACTTTACAAAGGGTCATTATAATCCATTAAAAGTCTTTTAGGTTCTTTTTCTACAGAAAAAGAACACAGCTTCTTATAATTTCTTTCGTGACTTTACATAGAGGCGGCCTAACCCATGCCAACACTAACACGCTGGATAATTCGTACCTCGCTGTTGTATCTGCTGGCGGGGATGATAACCGGTATGCTCTATTGGGCAAATGTGATGTGGGCGTTGTGGCGTCCACTGGCGGCGCTCAATCCCGTCTACATCCATTTGCTGGTGGTCGGTTGGCTGACACAGTTGATTTATGGCGTGATGTACTGGATGTTTCCCATCATCAATCGCGACAATATGCGCGGCGACCCGCGTCTGGCGTGGGCGGCCTATATCGTACTCAATGCAGGTCTGCTATTGCGCGCGGTGTTCGAGCCGCTGCGCGTGACCGACGCCAACGAGTTCAATGGCGCGATGCTGGTTGTGTCGTCGCTGTTGCAAGCGGCGGCTGCGTGGCTGGTGGTCATCGTCATCTGGCGACGTGTGCGCGAAAAGCCGGGACGCGCTGGTGATTCGTCATAACTGTGAATAGACTGTGGAAAGCGATAGCCCATGCCCCGATTGAGCCAATATTACGTCAAATCGTCGCTGTTGTGTCTGGGATTTGGATTCACCATCGCCGCGCTGCTGTTAATGGTTAAAGGCGGGGGGATAGATGCCCGTTTGTGGTTGTGGCGCAGCGCCCACATTGACCTGTTGTTGAATGGCTGGCTGGTGCAGTTGGCGCTGGGCGTGGCCTACTGGATTTTCCCGCGTATTCTCCTCGCAGACCGGGGACGACCTGCATTTGCATGGGCGGCGTTTGTCGTGCTGCAAATCGGACTTGGACTGGCGTTCTTGTCCCTGTTAGGCGTATGGTGGACGCCGGCTATGCAATTCCTCGCGCCGGGAGTCGTCTTACAAGCGATAGGCATCCTCATCTTCATCATCCACCTGTGGCCTCGTGTGCGTGGGGCTATCGTGCGGAATCAGGAATAGTCACAGCCGTTGAATCGATTCTCACACGATCTGCCTCAATGAATTTATACGCTTCCTCCAGGGACGGCACTGCGATGACATTGGCGCGAACGATACGCAAGAATCCCGATAAAAACACTGTTGCTATCCGTGTTCGTATCGTATTAGAAACCAAAATAGTCTGCCGCACATTGGCAGGCATGATCTTCGCCGCGCGTTGATAATGCGGGATACCCGAACCCGCTGGAGTCACTGTGGTAGCGCCGCGTATGTTGATGACATAAACAGGATGTGCCACACCGTTTGCCAATTGGACAATCTGCTCAAGCCCATGATGATACGCTTCCCATGTCCACTCACCTTGTGCGACACACAGGATAACTGTCTGTTGTTCGTCGTTCCACGAAATATCAAATGGCATTGTATGCCTCACTGTTGTAGAACAGCCATCGCCTTGAAATTATTTGTAATATGCGATTGATTTTACAACAGTTACGTCTATAATGTTCTGAAATTTTTGTAATATTGCCATTTCCCCCTTTCTCTGCAACCCATCCCATCCGCGCTGCGTAACAGTCGATATGACGACACAGCAACAAAAATGCTGCGTCTCAGTGACACAGCATCCCGGTTATGCTCATGACTGCGTATCGTTTTCAAGCCAGAAGACTGTGGGCAATCGCGATGTCATCTTTGAGGTTGAGGTCTTCAAATAGCGCCAACGCAAGCTGTGTAAAGTCACGCGCCACGTCCACATAACCTGCCCGCAGCAAATAGCGCGCTTCTTGGATGTAGGAACGTCCGATTAAAGCTGGCGCGTCTATTCGTTGTAGGATGTCTCGCGCTTTGTCCCAATAAATGTCGGATGGATTGTTCGTTTTGAGTGCATAGTGCGCTTCAGTAAAGTGGACTGCCGCCAATTCAAATGTCAGATTGAGTCCGTTAGCGAATTCGAGCGCGAGGTTTTTATACTTCCTGGCATGTTCGAGGTCGTCACGATGTAATGCCAATTCTGCGGCATCACGATACACCGTGACCATCATACGGGCATATTGTTCACGATCATAGGCAACCAACGCCTGCCCCATGTCCGTGATTTCGTCAAAGCACGCATCGGCATCATCATAGTGATGCAAAGTCACCAGTGCGCTAAATTTGCCCGTTAAGAGCCGCCCATATTCGCGCAAACTGTCGTGGGGTGTGTTGAAAAGCGCCAAGCCGCGATTGTACAACGCCAACGCCGTTTCATACTGCCCCTGCACTTCGCTGGTCACCGCGAGGTTGTTATATGCCAGCGCCATGCCGTCAAGATTCTGGGTTTGCTCATGCAGCGCCAGTAGATTCCAAAACAAGTCGTTGGCGGGGTCGAGATAACCACAAATCGCGTTCAAGACCGCTCTGGTATTCACAATTTGCGCTTCGAGCTGCGGGTCATTGAGCTTGACCGCCTGCTCAAGATATTTCCCGGTGGTTTGCATGTCTTGTTCATAATCATAATCGCCCCGAATGATGCGTTCAAATGTGCGACTATTCATGACACCAATGAAGTTTGTGGATTGGTTGGTTTTCTCAGCCATGATGCCCCCATGAGTCTTAATGTTAAATTCATTTTACGTAATAATACAGCGTGGAAAGTTAAGGTTGTGTGAATTTCATAGGCGCGATGTGTGACGTATTCGCAATGACCGCGTGTTACATGCCAGCGCAGCCTGACCGTAGTGTGACCGTCATCAACCTCAAAAGCGGATGTGCCAGGATGGAACTTCGTATAGGGCATAGGATGAGCACAGGGGCGCGTCCCTACAGGGCACTCGATAATACACAGGGGGTTATTGGATGACGATCTGGATGAAATTCGGCGGATTTTTGCTGCTGGGGCTGGGGCTGGCAGCCTGTAGTTTGGGCACTGCCCAGACTGCCTCACAGCCGATTGACAGCGGCGCGATAGAGGATAGGCCAGCGAATGACGAATCGCGCCAGTCCGTTACGCTGGGCGCGGATATGACGCAGATTCATACGGATGCTATCCTGGGGATCGCCATCACCTATCCAGCGGGCTGGTATGTCGAAGGGACGGCAGGCAGGCGGCCCCGGTGGACAGTTGGCGTGGGAACGTCCGTTGGAACTGCCGGGAATGCGCGCGATTCGCTATCAGATGGTCGGTGGCGCTGGTGGCGCTGTGCCCGCGATCATCATTGACTATAATGGGCAAATTCTACATGCGGCGGGTTATGGCGATAGCACACGCTTTGACGAAATCACATCCACATGGCGTCCGGCAGGTTAAGAATCACGCGCCGGCGCGTATTCATAAAATACCTGGTTATTGACATTGGGATGGACGATGCGGATGCGGTCTGGGCTGCCGGGGATGAGGCGCATGTCATCATAAGGATAATGTGGCGGGATGTCATCCGCCACCAGTGGACACCATCGGCGTTCGACATCGCAGGCATAGAGTTTGATAAATCGTCCACTGCTAACTACGGTCGGGTCATAGATGAGGACGTAGAATCTTTCTTCGTACTGGCGACTGCTGAGGGCGCGGGCATTGCCACTATAATGCGGTTGTGACAGCACGAAACCACCGACCAATACAGCCAAGACAATCGTCCACAGCAGTGCCCGATGCCAGCGCAGGAGGTCGAGCAGGCCGGGTAGATTTGCCTGCATCCGTATCCCGGCAGTGCCGCGCACGATGATTGTACCGAGTACGCCAGCAATCGCCCCAACAATGACGACCATCAGCCAGCCCTGCACTTCACGGATGCCTACCCAGTAGGTGAATGCGATGACATCCGGCGCGGGATGTGCCAGCACCCACCACAGCAGATTCAAGCCGCCCATGAACACAATCGCCAGCGGAAACAGGTATATCCAGCGGTCACCCCGACGATGGGGCAGCATATCACGTTTGGGTTTGCCTTTTTCGGGTTGTTTTTCTATGAATTCATCCATGGGCTTTCTCAATGTGTTAATGCTCTATAAGAAAATAGTACGGGTTAACTTTGCCTCGTAACCCCTCCCCCAACCAATCCCCTCCCCGAATTCAAGGTGGGGACTTTTCTTTCGCTATAGGTGGGCTGTAATGACCGGCAAAGGCCCCCCTGTATACGGGGGAGGTGGCACGGGCAGCGTGACGAAGGGGTTTCACAAGCAGATACGATCTGCGTATTTAATTGTGAAACCGCATTACGCAGTCACTCTAACATTGAGTATACCGGACGATTTGCTCAAAACGATTATTCATCGCTTTCGGGGTCATAATCAAACAGGACAACAGACGTGTCACCAACCCGGTGCAGCACCTGAATGTGTCCGCTAGTTTCATCTTGTGCGAGGTCGAGATTGCCATATCCACCCGAACCCGGCGGCGATAGCGCAACCTCCTGACACCACCATCCGCCTGTATCACATTCATACAGTTTAATCGGTTGACTTTGCTCGGAATTCCAGTAATCAGAAATGAGGACATATAAGTGGTCGTCAAACTGTCTGTGCGTGATTTCTTGAGGAGCGAAGACACTTGCTGCCAATAAGATGAAGCCAGCCAGCGGCGCAAGGACGAATGTCAGCAGCAGTGCCCATCCCCATTGACGGACGATGCGGCGGCTGGCGCTGTCGTTCACCAGAAGATATGTCCCGCGCACGATAATCATCCCTACACAGCCGACAACAGCGCCAGGAATGACCAGCAGCGTCAAGCCCCTGACTTCACCCAAACGCGACCAGTAGGGATAGGAAATGACGTGCTGTTCAGGGTTTGCCAGCCGTGACCAGAGGAAATTCAGAAGGCTGATAAGGACAATCGACAGCGGAAAGAGATAAATCCACGACCGACGCATCCCGCGTTTTGCATATAGACGTTCGTCATGCTTAAGTTTGGCTTTTTCGTCCATTGGGAGTTTCCGATTTCAATCGTCTTCACCTGTTATTGTAAGCGATTCGGGTTTATATGTGCTGTCAACTTGTATACAATTGAAGTGGATTCAGGTTGTTTTAGCCAGCAGCCAGTGGCAAGAGGCGAATAGCCATCGGTCACCGATTGAGAGCGTATCGTTTGAAAGAAACCATGCCCAATCACATCATCATCGCCTCGCACAACCCGGTCAAAGTGCGCGCGACGGTCAAAGCCTTCGCGCGGATGTTCCCCAACCAGATGTTCACCAATGCCAGCGTCAGCGTGCCCAGTGGCGTGCCCGACCAACCCATGAGCAGTGTCGAAACGCTGCGAGGGGCACTCAATCGGGCACAGCGGGCGACGCTGCAAAAAGGGGCGACGCACCAAAGTGCGTTTGGTGTGGGCATTGAAGGCGGTATTGAAGACTCTGACGACGGCATGATGGCGTTCGCGTGGGTGGCAATTACTGATGGTCAGGCAGTTGGCAAAAGTCGCACGGCGCTATTTTTCCTGCCCGAAGAGGTCGCGCGGCTGGTGCGGGAGGGTCAAGAATTGGGCGATGCGGATGATGCCGTGTTCGGACGCGCCAATTCCAAGCAGCAAAATGGCGCCGTCGGCCTGCTGACCGGGGATGTCGTCAATCGGGCGTCGTTGTATGAGCAGGCGATTATCATGGCATTGATTCCGTTCAAGAATCGGCATTTTTCGTGGGGGCGATAAATCGTTGGTTATCAGTGATTTACAGGTAGCGAGATGAAACGAATAGGGATGGTGATCGTTATCGTCAATGTGCTGACGCTGAGTCTCAGTGTCGGATTATTAGCGCCACAGGCCGTCGCCCAATCACAACCGTTGATGGGTCTGCCTGTGGCGTTACCGCCGGGGCCATCGACATGGTTGATGGGACAGGCTTATGGCAATACCACAGGCGCGTTCAACAATGCCCAACGCTGGTATAGTGCCGGACAGGGATTGCACTTCGGGATCGATTTGTCGATGCCATGTGGGACTCCACTGGTGGCGATGGCGGACGGCACGGTGATGTTCGTCAGCGATTTGACGTTCGGGTCTGCGCCGCACAACCTCGTCATCCGGCACGATGCCTATGGCGTGACCGTCCTCTATGGACATTTGCTGCAACGGCCTGATCTCACGCCGGGTCAAACGGTGCAGCGCGGCGAGATGGTGGCATTGTCTGGCGACCCCGATTTGACCTGCACATCGCGTCCGCATTTGCATCTGGAAGTGCGGTCACTGAACTATCGCACAGCCTATAACCCTATTGACTATATTGACGCGCCCTGGCATCTGCTGACGACCATCGGCTCGTTTGGCTTTCCGCTGTTTCAGCAAGATTTGTTCAATACCCGGCGTTGGATGACGATTTACGACCAACCCGCTGTCGCCTTTGGTGGCGCGCAATTAAATGCCTATAGTGCCGCACTGCCCCCACGCGGCGGTGAACGTCCCTTGCCCGATGCGCCATTATCGCGTCCCACCCTGCCCATGCCTGCTGTGGGCGAAGTCTGGCAAATTCGTCAATTGGGATTTGCCGGATGCTGTCCCAATGCCGTCTGGCATCCGACCAATGCAGACCGCCTCGATGTAATCGATGGCACAGTCGGGCAAATGGCACAGATATTGGCATGGCATCCGGTCAACGGGCCGATTGAGTGGGTGGGTGAAGCCCCGCCGCCGCCGCGTTCGCCAGATTGGTCGCATGAACTGTTCCCGGCGGGCGCTGCGGTCACGATACGGCGAGTAGGGGATGGCGCAGCCTGGACAGTGGCGACAGAAGGCGCGCTGCCGTCTATCAACGCCGATAATACGCGCCTGATGTGGCGAGTCGGCGTCACGACTGCGCCCGGCGAAGCGCCAGCCCAGACCGAAATCCGGGTCAGCGATATTGACGGCGGCAACGCCCGCGTCGTCGCCAGTGAGCGAGGTCTATCGGCGCGCTGGTTGGACGCGAATCGACTGCTCATCAGCACACCGACGCCGGGACAGCGAATCACGACACTATCGGTCTTGGATGTGACATCGGGCGCGACCTTTGCGCTGGGGACGTGGGAGAATATGCGCGGGTTGGATGTCGCGCCGGGTGGCGGACGGCTGATGTTCTACATCACCTATCAGGATGACAGCGCGCTGGATGGGGTGTATACGATGTTGACACAGCCGGGCGCAATCGCCACCAGATTGCCCTGGTTCGGCTCGTGGCGCTGGCGCGATGCAGAGAGTGTCTACTATATCCCCTTCGACCTATCCGCTGCCTATCAAACACTGATGGTTTATCACGTCCCTACAGGCCAAACACAGCAGTTGACGACCACACCGTTTCTGGTCGCGAGTGGCGATTGGTCAGTTTCGGCAGATGGACGGCGCGTGTCGTTCTGGAATGCCGATGATTTGACATTGTGGATTATCGAGGCAGGGGCAGACTAGGCTAATCGAATGCCCCTCTGGGGACGGCGATGGCATGGACTTCGACAGCCAGAAGCCCGGCCTGTACAGCGGGGTCAGATTCGGCGATGATGCGGGCTTCATCGAACGAGTCGGTACGGAGGATGGACATACTCCGCAAACTGCCAGACAAATCGGTATTGGTGAACAGGCCAACCGTCGCGGCCTTTTCTGCGCGGCGCAGCGCCATCTGGTAATTGACGTGTTCGCGCCCGATGCGTTCCAATTCGGGCGTCAGATGAGCCGTCCAGTTGGGACCGCGCCGATACATCACCAGATGGTAATTATCCATCTCCATAAATATTGCCTTGTGTATTACAACTGCCCCTTAACAAGATAGACGAAAATCCCCCCACAACGCAAGTCTGAAGCGGCTGTAATTACCCTGAACGAAGTCTGAAAAGTTTATGAATCTTATCAATCTTTACGCAATTCATCGCCAATACTCTCTATAATTGAGATATGGTTGTTATCATTATCGATTTGAAATAGGACACCAACGTGACCAAATCGATCCTCATTGTCGAAGACGATGCCGCACTGCGTGGCTTGTTGGGCGAGCTGCTGGAAACACAGGGCTACCACATCACCACCTCTGGCAGCGCGCTGGATGCACTGCAATTATTAGAGCAGAATGGCTGGAAACCAGACATGATTTTGTCGGATATGTCGATGAACCACATGGACGGCTATCAGTTCTATGAAGTGCTGCGGAATGACCGTCGCTGGCATCATATCCCGTTTGTGCTGTTAACAGGCGTGCGCCTTAGCCGTGAACAGCTTGCTGAATGCAAATATTACATTGCCAAGCCATTTGACGCTGGTGTCGTCATCGAGTTTGTGAACGAAGTGCTGCACCAGAGTCCCCAGGTCGGTTAGATTTCCCCTATTATCATTGTCATCCTGTTAGGCCATTAATTACACACGCGCGTGTGCATTCCGCGTGTGTTTTTGTGTTATATCAGGCTGATAAAAGGCCGAAATGCCGCCTGCTGGATACAGCTACCCCCTGAAATTGGGTATTGCGACTGTGGACAGATGATTCCACAATGAAAACGTGGAGCAGGCGTTAATGTCTTCCCTACACAAATGCGGTACACTGCAACATGAAGGCGGGAGTCTCGTATATAATGAAAGTAGACATGCCCTCTTGAAAATGACACGGTTGAAACCATTATGATTCGATTTAAACGACGCAACACACCCTGGCTGGTGGCTTTAGGCGCACTCATCGCCATCGCCCTGATTTCGAATGTCGCAACCGCCGATATACAGTTGGTTTTGTTGGGCTTATTTGTAGTAGCAATGGTCGGATCATTTCTGGGATTGGACATCGCGCGCGGTAGACGCATGTTGAACACGGCCCAGCGCGCCCCCGTCCGCAAACACACCAGTCCCCAGGCGAAAGAAGCCCTCGAACGGGCGGAACGACGCGGCGGGTATCTCGACCCGGATATGCTGTTATTGGATGTGGGTTTGATTACGCTGCAATCGGGCGACGAAGGCATGGTCATGCGCCGTACCCGCACCATCTCCAAAGATGAAGACGGTGTGCGCCCATTTGTCACATTGTATGTCATGCCGGAAGAATCGGAACGCAACGCCCTCATCCGCTTTGAAATGTTCGACCACACTGGTCAGCAGCAGTATGTGCATGAAATGAAGACCTATCTGCGTGAAGGCGAAATGAATATCATCGCCGACCATCATCTGCCGCTGCGGGGTAATCGCAGTGTCAGCGGTGTGGGCGATTGGGATTTGCGCCTGTATATCGACAATAATCTGGTGGGGATGCACAATTTTATGCTCGCCCCCTCCTTCGAGGAACGGCGCCAGCGTTTGTCGCCGCATCAACAGCAAGCAGAAGCCGAAGAAGTGGTGATGCGCGTCCAGCGCGAGGCCGACATCGCGCCGCGCCTGGAGGATTTATTGCGGAGTTCACGCCAGCAGGCCGTCCGTCCGCGCACGGTACGCCCGTCTCGCAGTGAGTGAGAAACGAGGTCGATAGGTAATTATTATGGGCGATAATGATAATCGTAATTTATTGCTGCCCGCGCTGTTTATCATGGCGATTGGGGCAGCGGTGCTGGCACAAGCCAGTGGATTTTCTGTCCTGTTGATTTTGTTGGGGCTATTATTCCTCGTGCGCCACTTCGATAACAATCGCGCCGGTGACGCGATACGCTATACCTCGCAGCGCCTGGCGGACTATGAAGATAATTACTATGACTATGAGGAATATGAAGAAGACGAAGATTATCTGCCACAGCGTCAAGCCCACAGCGAACCGGTCTATCGCCATGCGTTGCAGGCCGTCCGGCGTGCGGGCTTAGACCCCGATGCCGTGCAGGTGCTGCCCGTTGATGTCGGTGTGATGGCCTTTC
>CAZTLI010000036.1:0-9943 GCA_964614375.1 uncultured Anaerolineaceae bacterium | reverse complement strand
TTAGACCCCGATGCCGTGCAGGTGCTGCCCGTTGATGTCGGTGTGATGGCCTTTCGGGGGGATGAAGAACCCGTCGTCTATCGCACCTGGCCTATTCCCGATGATGTCGATTATATCCAGCCCTATGTTCAGCTCCGACTGCCAACCAATGCCATCGGGCGCGTGCGCTTTGAAATCTACGACAGCACGGGCGAAGTGATCTTCATCCACGAAGACAATCACAATCTGGTACGTGGGCGCAACCTCATCACACCCGCCTCGCGAATGCCCATTCACGACGAACGCAATATGAACGGCAATTGGACAATTCGCGTCAGTGCCGATGGCGTGTTATTGGCGCAGCATACCTTTAATTGGGTCGAAGCTGCCGACGACAGCATCCGCAAACACATTGGCGAAGACGGCGAATTGACGACGGAACTGCGCGCGGTCATGGCGAACAACCGCCTCGAAAAGATGACCTTGGACGAACTCCTCTCATTTCAGGATACCGACTCCGCACAACAGCAGTCGGGATAGATGGCACAGACACCATAGGCGACATACCCCTCTGAAAATAGTGCCGGGTCAGTGCAGTAATGAATACAAACAGGGGTGACATTTGCGTTGAATCCTGTGTTCTTAGCCAGCGGCGATTTTCATCCCTTTGTTTTCAACAACATCCAATCCCGTGGGATTGTCCCGGACTATCGTATCTATGATGGTTGCCATTCAGCCCGAAATCCCGTACCCTGAAAGCGTATTGCGTCCAATAGTCATAGAGGCCAGCCCCATGCAGACCATTTCGCTCGACATCGACAGCTTTCTATCGGATGCGGTTATCCTATCGCGATTGAATGCCTATTTCACGCCTGACATCCTGCGCGATAAACGACTGCTGCTGGTGTGTGAGGATGTCACACGCGCCACGCCGATTGCGTCGTGGTTTCCGGCATGGTTGGATGGACTGCTGCCACAGGTCGAGACGGTGACGGTGCTGTTCGCGCTCGGCACCCATCGCCCGATGACACACGACGAGATGCTGGATAAGCTCGGTCTGACCGAAACCCGGGCCGAGTCGCTCACCTTGATGAATCACAACGCTTTTGATGAGAGCCATCTGGTCGATGTGGGCGAAATTGATGGTCTACCCCTTAAGCTCAATCGGGCGCTGTGTGACCATGATGTAGTCGTCACACTCGCCAGCATCATCCCCCATCGCGTCACGGGATTTTCTGGCGGCGGCAAGATGCTGTGTCCTGGCATTGGCAACAAAGCCATGATTGACCACACCCACTGGAAATGCAACAATTTCAGTGAGCAGCAGGTGATGATTCAGGTCAATAACCCCATGCGCGCCGTCATGGACGAAATTACCGATTGCGCTTATGCCCGCTTCCCCGAGACGACGTTTGTCGCGGTTAATGCGGTGTCTTTGCCCGATGGCATTATCGACCTGTACATTGGCGACATCAAAACGGCGTTCGCACAGGCCGCCCAGCACAGTTACGAGGTGTTTGTCAGGCCCGTCGAACGCTGCACAAAAATTCTGGCGCTGGTCGATGACAAATGTGTCGATTTTTGGCAGGCGGCGAAAGCGGTCTATAATGTCGCGCGGGCGCTGGAAGAGGGTGGGACGGTAGTCGTGCGCGCGCTGATGCCGGAGGGTGTCTCGCCTGTGCATGGCGCGGATTTAGAGAAAATTGGTTATTCCACGCCGGAGACCATTCGCCAGCAGTTCGCCGCTGGTCTCATCACCAATCAGGTCGCCGCCAGCCACATGATTCGTGTCAGCGAACACACCGCCCGCGTAAACGTCGTGTTGGCCTCAGAGCATATCAGCCCGGAAACGTGCAAACGCCTTAATCTGGGGTATCTCGCGCCGGAGGATGTCAATCCCGATGACTATGATTACGTGGTCTATAACCCGGTGGATATTGTCCTGACGCGGGGATAGACTGTTCGCCAGCACCATCATGGCAGACAGTAGAAACAGGGAGAACTAGCATTTAGCAGTGATTGTACTTGTATTCACTTCTTCTTCCATAGATGTTCGCCTATAGTGTCGGCAAGGCGCTGGATGCCACTCTCATACTTATTTCGCCGCAGGTCAGTATAATGCACGTCGTTGAGCGCCATCGGGACAGAACTCTCGTAATTACCTCGTATTAATACCGGAAATATTGGTATATCATTTGTCATCGCATGTGTGATTTCTCTGCGAACCCACCCTGATTGTTTCGAGTCAGGAGACAGAAGCACAATCAACCCTGTAGCGTCCTTAATCTTCTCCTCAAGTATATTCTGCCAAACCCCTCCCGCGCGCAATTCTTCGTCAACCCAGATTTCAATTCCTCTTAATGTATTATGCAAATCATTTCGGATTTGCCTCATTATTTCTACATCTACTCGACTATAACTTATAAATAATTTAAGTCGTGTACTATCAGACAATAAATCAGCCATGTCACCTTTGCTATAGTTTGTCGGGTTGATTCGGGTATAAAATTGAAAAGTGAGACCATTTGGTATAGAGATTTTGTCGCCGTTATGTAACGACAGTGGGTTGTCTTTTTTGACTTCTTCACCATTCACCCAAGTAGACCCATGGGCATTTTTATGGCGATAGATGTCAAAATGTCGTGCAAATGTATCAAATCTAATTACACAGTGATGGCGACTCACGCTACGATAATTTTGCGGAATTTTGATGTCACTCTCATCATCCCGTCCAATATTCACTGTTGGTTTATAAATAAGAATAGGCACTTTTTTATCAATGATTTGCTTATTAACAGAAACTTCTCCACCATCCAGAAGGACTAACTTTGCAAAATAGTTACTGTCCTCACTTATTGTCTTATCTACGTCTTCACCAATGACAGTAAATCCTTGTGTTTTCCCCTCTGGTGTATTTTTATTGTTATATCTATTAACTTTAGGATTATATGCACTCTTGTTTGATAACTTATATAAGTAGAATATGATGCCAACAATTGCCACAATCATAATTATCTGAAGCACAATAACTAATTCCATACCCCCTCCCATTAGCGCTAGAATTTATGAATAATAAGGTTATTCAATAACTCTAATTTGGTTAATAATACCAGTCACTAATCAATGTGCCAAATTGTGGTTTATATTTTTAGCGACATATCATCTAAACATACGTGTTGTCCAGTTTTCGGACTTCGACCCATAATTGGGTATCATAAGGGTATCCTGTTGGCTGATTTGGGGGAATCAGATGGACGGCCCGTTGGGATTGATGGTCATTGTCGGCTTCATCATTATCGTGGGCACTGTTGGCGCGATAGCTCTGTGGGGGCCAAAGCGTGTCCCGGTGCGCTACACACGACTGCTGCAAACGCTGGTCGAAACCACGCCTATACGCTATGGCAATGCGCCGGGCGGTGGAAAATACCAGATTCTGCTGCCAGAACAAGCATCGCTGGTGTGGCACGACCTCATCTTCGGCATCTATGAAAAAGACCTCGCGCTCTTCGACCCGGAAACGACCCGCGCCCAACGTTTCGCCTTCAACGATTTAGAATTCGTCAGCCCACCCACTGAGTCGATTGGCGGGATGCAAACGACACTCCATTATAATGTCGATAACAAATGGTGCATCATCCACCTGAAAATGCAGCAGCAAGATATGATTGCGTTTCAGGCGCACTTCGGCAATTATGTCCCTAACGATGTGCCGATAGTGGAGAGTGTCATCGTCCATCATGGCCCCGCACAACATGCCGAACAGGATATTCACGGTGTCTGGACATTTGGTTCTTCGTTGTACATTTATCTATTCCCGCATCTGCTGGTGTCTCTCAGCGGCAGCGCCGTGCATACCCGTATCCCCATCCGCGCGATAGACCGCGTGCTGTCGATTGAACGTCTGGACGAAGAGCGCGAGGGGTTGCTGGATTTTCTGCTGCAAGGGGGCGAATCGGGTGTCGTTCGCGTGCATTATCAGGGCAATATCCTGACATTTGCCCATAAGAGTTATGAACAATTCGCCCATGAAATTGCCGAAACCGCCAACTGCAAATATGAACACATCAGCCGTAAAGCGAAGAAAAGCGATAGCAAGAGCGCGTGGTAGACCCTCACGTCCGGCGATAGGCTGGATGCACCGTACCGCGCACATGGTGCAGCATGTCGGCCTCTAGCACCATGAACGCAAGCTGCATCTGGGGCTTGAGGACAGCGGTTACTTCGCTGGTGATTTGGCGCATGATGGCGTCTTTTGTGGTGTCATCCGCCTGGGGATAGAAGACAATCCCGGCGATTTGCTGCGGGGCATCATGACCCAGCGCTAGCATAAAGACATAACCCGCCGCGACGATAGGCTGTGCCGCGAGACTACGTTGCAATTGCGCCGCCACTTTTATCGGCAGGGGCTTGCTCGGCGCGCCGAGCATCACCGGTATATCGGACTGCACCGCCTGCTGATGTATCTGTACGTCATGTGCTGAACCGGGACTCACACCACGCGCCAGCGCCGCGATTTCGCCCGCTGTCAGTAACCCGCCAACCGCGCTCGATGGATTAATCTGTATCGACCCCGCCTGATAGTTCAGCGCCAGTTGGAATGTATCCAGTGCCGACAGCGCCATACAGGGACTCTCATCAGCCTGCCATTGCCGCAAGGAATCTTCGTCTGTGAAAACGAACAGCACCAATTGCCCATCATGGGTAGCGGTGACCAGTCCATCTAAATCGAGGTCGGGCGCTGTGCCATTGCCGCCTGTGCGGGCGCGGGTTGTCGGCAAGAGGAACGTGCTGTGGTGCAGCGCCGCATAGAGCGCCTGCCGATTTTGGGGCGTGTCGTCGGCAGTGAGGGCGGTCATCGCTGCGATAAGCTGTGGGTTGGTGGGTACGGGCATAGGCTGTCCTTGAGCAGCGCATTACCTCATCATCATAACCGATTTCTGCTGGTCGCGGAACAACACCGATAAAATAGCGCCGTGCTAATCGCGATTCGAGCGCCAGTGGCGTGTCACACCCGATGTATCGACGGTCTCGATGGTGTTAGTATCCAGATTGCGGATACTGACATAACTTTCGGGACGGGTGTTGCCTGGCCCTTTGTCCAGCATTGTTTTGCCACTATCGAGCGAGACGAACACAAATCCCGCCACAAAAATGACCAGCGTGAAGACCATAATGGCGATAAATCCGACTGCGTACATGACCACTTCCCCTGTAATCACTGACGTTATTTATAGTATATACGCCTGGGGATTCGTTGGCTGTACCATCGGTCAACGCCAACTTGACGCAAACACTACGCCCGGATTTGCAGGAAGTAGACGCATATTTTCAAATTCCGCATATAATAAAAATGTCATAATTCTAATCTTGCCCTGTGTGGAGGACTAGGTAGCCATGTCTGAACAAGAAGAACCCCGCGAACAGACTGTTATTGTTGGTGAAGGTGGCGCTGGTGATGAAAAGACATCCCTGCGCGATACCCTCGTCTTCACGGTGCTGGCAGCCGTATGTATCGGTGCGCTGGTCTTTTTTAGCGAAACACTCCTCGGCTATGTACTGACGCTGCGCTTTATACCCGGTCTCGAAATTAGCGCCCATACCGTCGCCATTATCCTCGGTGCGCTGTTTGGCATCGCGGCGTTGATGGGCTGGTACGACTTTTTGACCAAACGCAATTAGACAAATTCCCCGAAAATAAAAAGGCGACGATGGGTGTGTCAACTTGCATGTGCATCGTCGCTGCGTGTCATTTAAATCTTTTCAAGAACTTGCGCCACGTCTATATTCTCTCTTATTATATAAAATAACAGACAAAAGAGTCATTGGGAGGCACTATCATGCGTAACTATGGACACGATCAAGTCACATCATGGCAGCAAGCCGTCCGGCAAACCGCCGAAGTCAAAGTGGTGAAATCGCCCGAAAAACAACAACCGCTCAAGCTCGAAAAGGTCGAAGTCGAGAGCGGACTCATGAAATGGCTGCGTCGCTTTAGCTCACGCGCCGAACGCTAACACCCCCACAGGTCGCACGGCCTGTAGCCGACATTTAAAAACGCAATAGCCGTCCTCTCCTCACGGCATAGACCGTCCCCATGCTGCCTGATTAACCTTGTTTGCTGCCCCACTGCTCCCAATGCGTCAGTTGACTGGCGGGAATACGCTCGGCAGGTGCAAAGTCATCACCCGTGAAATAACCCACCGGAATCAGCGCCGCCTGAGTGTAATCATCGGGGATGCCCAATAGGTCTGCCACCTCTTTTTCATAGACGAGATGCAGTGTCGTATACGATGTCCCGATACCGCGCGCCCGCAGCGCCAGCATAAATGACCATATCGCCGGAATGATTGAGCCATACAGTCCGGCTTGATTGGCGACAGTGGTTTTTTCCATCCGTCCACGAATGCAGGGGATGACCAGCACAGGCACATTGCCCATATTCTCGGCGAGATAACGGGCGGACGAAATCACACGCCGCATCTGGTCGGGATTGGCTTTCGCGCCCGGTGACGGCGACGATGGGCGCTGGGAACTATAATCTGTCCACGAGGTTTTGTAGTATTCGCCAATTTTGGCTTTTTTATCGGCATCGGTGACAAACAGCCACTGCCAGCCCTGGGCATTGCTGCCTGTGGGCGCTTGCAGGGCGATGTCCAGACATTCAAGCAGCACTTCCGGTTCTACCGGACGGTCTAAATCCAGGCGTTTACGCACGGCGCGCGTCGTTTTCAATACATGATCAATCGAGGCTACATCAAGTGGCGTCATTTTATGCTCCTATGGGTGTGACAGAGACGATTACAATCATAACCAATCCGACGCCCATTATACCGCAATCGGTAGACCCTGTTTTGATTGGACAAAAAATCAGAGCGTGCGAGTGGCGCACACCCTGATACGTCCGAATTGGGGAGACGAGCGGGTCAAACAGTCCGGTTAGACGAACATCGTCTGTGCTTCATCGGCAATTTCGAGGAATTCCATCGCGCCGAGGACTTCGGCGTCTTCAAACAGGTCTTCCTTGTTGATCTGCATCATATCCATCGCCATCTTGCAGGCATAGATGTGTGCGCCTGCGTCCGACAGCATTTGCAGGAATTCGCTCACAGGCGGCATATCCAGCTTTTCGATTTCACGTCGCATCATGTTCGAGGCGGCTGCCGCCATACCGGGCAGCACACCCACAACAGACGGAATGTGGAACCAGGGGTGCATGTTGGGATTGCCGACCACCGCCACATTCAGATGATCCATTTTCTTTTTGGTGATGATGTCCATGCCCCAGAAGGTGAAGAATAGATGCACTTCAATCCCACTCATGCGGGCGGCGTTCGCCAGAATCAGCGGCGGATAGGCCATATCGAGCGAGCCTTTTGAGCAAATGATACACAGCTTGCGTTGTTTCTTCTCTGGTTTGCTGCCATTACCATTGGTCGTCATGTCAGGTTCTCCTTCAAGTTATCTCACATCGGGCGAGAGTGTTGGCTAGATGCAGCCCGTTGGCTTGGGCAAACCAGCAATGCGTGCCGCTTGCTTCGCGGGGCCGTTGGGGAATAGCAGGTAGATTTCCTTCGTATTCACGTCGGTCAGCTTGGTGATACGCCGCAGGGTGGGCGCGTCGCCATTTGCCATATATTCCTTGCGGGCGAAATTGATGACGATCCAATGGCGGGCGGTCAGTTCAATGCCTTCTTGCTGCGCCAGCGCATGGGCGATGACTTCGCTCCATTCGTTGGCATCGACCATATAGCCACCTTCGTCAAATTCGACGTTATCCAGTACGTGGGGATTCACTTGGTTTAACATGATGGTTTGCACTCCTTCATTGTGCCTGAGTCCGTTTTGATTCAATTGTCTGTTTAGCGCAGGGATATTCGCCGCACCCCTGCATGAGTTTCGTTAGTAATTGCTGGCGGCAGTCTCGCCTTCAACCGCCAGGCCTTTGACCACATTTAGCAGCCGCGCCATGCCCTTACGGGTATCGGGATTACGCAGTTCACGGATGAGCGCCCATGTCGATACATTGTCATCAACTGGCGCTTCGATGGTGTGAATAAGCGTGTTCGCCAGCGCCATGATTTCGGGTTGTGTCAGATTGCGAACAGTCGTCAGAATCGTGACGATGTTATCACCCAGCGCCCGCACGTCGTCTTCATCGAATTCGGTCACGACTTTATCGCTCACATAGAGCAGGCCGTTGAGGAATTTGAAGTACCCCTTCTGCTCCAACTGCGCCAGAATTTCTATCAGATTGCTAAAGGCCGGTGTGGTGATGAACTTCATATCCTGTGTCAGTTCTGCCACACTTTCTAACTGATCGAGCAGCGTCGTCAGCAGGCGCATATCACGCAGCAGCCGTTTGCCCAGATAGAGGATGTCGTCCAGTTCAAAATCGCTGCCGACTTCATCCAGTTCGTCGATTGTCAGCTTCACAAAGTCGTTGACCATAGGCAGCATATCACTGAAGAGTTCGTCACGCGCCGCTTGCTGCTGCCGCTGGTTCTCCAACAGCTCGGTCAGATAATCCAGCTTGCGGTGTAAGGCCGCGATTTCCTGGTGTGTGGTGTCTTCGGTCAGGGTCGGGTTATCCATGATGCCCTCCTACACCCACTTTCCCGCCATCTTCATTTGCGATGCGATGGGCATTTCGCCACCCTTGAGCAGCACGTTCCAGTAAATCCACTTAAAGCTCATCTTGCCCCAGTGATTGGCGGTTGATTCGCGCAGCAGCGAGAAGGGGCCAATGCCGGGCAGTGGGAACTTACCGGGCAGCGGTTCAACGTCATAGTTGAAGTCAATCAAAATGCCCTTATCAAAACCGGATTCGATGAAGCAGTTGGCGTGTCCGTCAAAATGCGGTTGGGGCGCAAGACCGTCCATATCGCGCAGCAGGTTGTCGATGAGGACATCGAGCATGAAGTGGGTGACAGACCCGGCTTTTGATGCCGGGGCGTTGCCCGCGTCACCAATGACCCACACATTGTTCCAGTTTTTCGATTGCAGTGTGTGCTTGTCGATGGGGACATAATTCAATTCGTCGCCCATGCCGCTGCGTTCGATGACTTCCGCGCCCATGTTGGTGGGGATACTGACCAGCAGGTCGTATTCGACTTCGCGCCCGTCATAGGATTGAATGACCTGTTTGCCGTTATCCACTTCGCTAATATTGAAGTCTGGCACGAGGTGGATGTGCTTACGTTCGAGCATATCACTCAGCACGGCGGTGGCGCGCGGTTTGGTGAATGCGCCGGGCAGCGGTGTGCTGTAGACCAGTTCTACTTTGTCGCGGATGCCGCGTTCGGTGAAATACCAATCCGCCAGAAAAACAAATTCCAGCGGCGCGACAGGGCACTTAATCGGCATTTCCGCCACATTGATGACCATGCGCCCGCCTTCCCATGTCCGCAAGAAGCGCGATAGGGCGACAGCGCCTTCATAGGTGTAGAAGTCATAGATGTTCTTGTGCCAGCCACCACCATCGTGCAACCCGTCGGTCTCTTCGGGGCGAATGTGCGTACCGGTGGCGACGACCAGATAGTCATAGGTGATGACCCGATTATTTTTCGTCAGGCGCACCCGATTCTGGTCAGGTTCAATCAGTTCGATGTCGGAGAAGATGACTTCCACCGAACGGGGTAGGAAATTGCGTTTGGGTTTGACCACATCATCCGGCTTATAGATGCCAAATGGGATGAAGAGGAAACCCGGCTGATAGTAATGGGTCTCGTCCCGGTCTACGATGACGATTTTCCAGGCATTCGGGTCGAGGATTTCGGACATTTTGTTGGCGACCATCGTGCCGCCTGTGCCCGCGCCGAGAATTAAGAGCGTTTTCACTGTTCACTCTCCTGAAGTTGTTGGATTAATGGATTGGCATTCACCGTGTGTGCCAGCGCCGCCTGCTCGCGCAGCATATCGACCACCATCGCCCGCAGCGTTTGCAGTGCGGTGATGATGCGATGAT
>CAZTLI010000035.1:0-20594 GCA_964614375.1 uncultured Anaerolineaceae bacterium | reverse complement strand
GCTTCAAAACTGGTATTACCCGCCACGACTGCGTTGAACGATTCGGCGAAGAAATAGATGACCGGAATCAATGTCCCGATGCTGAAGAGCATCATCGCCAGCCACAGGCTCACCAGGGTGCTGCTGCGGGTGAGCAGCATAATGCCGATGATCAGGATGAGAATCGCCATTATCGGCGGCAAGATGAGTGTAAAGTCCAGCAACGCAGGCGTATTCCGCGCAGAAGCGATACTCGTCTCGAGCGTCGGTAGACCCATGACCTCCAACAGGTCGGATGTAGCTTCGAGCACGCGCGGAATCCCCAGCACCTCTATCGCGTCGCTGACACCGATAGCAACCAGCGCCATTTCGATACCTGTGAAGTCGATTTTGAGGCCGTTGAGGGCGCTAATCATAGTGTCGATGCGTTGTTGCAGGGATTCGGGGATATTTTCGAGTTCCTGCACGCCTTCAACCGTATTGTTAATCTCGGCGCGCATGGCATCGAACGATGCGCCGATAGTGGTAGCCTGTCCATCGGCGACCAATGGCAGCGGCCCCAGATTGAACCAGGGCATGGTGAAGAAACTGACCAGCATCACCAATGCCCCGACCATCATCGTCAATGCCAGGCGATTGTGTGCGCGCGTGGCTGATGCTTTCAGTTCAGCGCGTTTTTTGCGCTCCTCCATGCCGCGTTTTAAATCACCGGATATGCGCGAGACAAAATCATCGGGAGTCTGCCCGGTGATGGTTGAAATCAGATTTTTGACATAGGCATCATATTGCAGCATGGGGTTGATACGCAGGGCGTTTTCGAGGTCTCTGGCGGCTTTGATGTTTTCGTCACGCATGTGCAGATTGAGCGCAGACTGGACCAGGCCGTTGGCGCGTTCTTTATCCGCCTCCGAGACTTCAATCGCGTCCGGCAATAAATCATCAGCGTCTTCATCGTCATCGGGGTAAATGTCCTCACGCGGCAGACGCGACGCCGGGGCTGCTGTGGGTTGTATCGGCCCGGCCTCTTCAGCATTCTTGCGGATATATTTACCCGCCTTTAGCGCCATATCGCGCACTTCGGGGTCGGGGTCGGATTTGAAGACGGCGGCGAGATATTGTATGGCGTCGGGGTCTTTGGTTTGTGCCAATGCCCGAATCGCTTTTTTCCGCGTGTTGACATCGGAGCTATCCAGTTGTTTGAGCAGGCGTTGATCGACCATCGTACTCTCAAATGGGTTATAATTGGGCCTTTAGTTGTGCCCGATTATACGTCAACATGGCATTTGTTGCATCTTTGCCTGCGTTTCGCGCTGGTGGGAACGGTGAAAACTGGATTTGTGACGACTCTGTAAAACACAGGAGAAACCGATAAAATTACAAATATTATTACATTCTAGCGCCGAATCAGCCCCAAAAATGACATGCGCCCGGATGAATGCACGAGTCTATGCGTTCTTTGAGCGAAGGGGTATCGGGCATAGTTGCGCCTGTGCTGTCGCTGTTGTATCAGCCTAATCCTAACCACGAACCACGTCAATTCACCCTTAAAATCACGCTAATTTAAGCGGTGATGTAACGATTTGGTTTGAAAACATTGCCTCATAGGGTGATTCTGGTGTACATTTATCCCAAAATATCCCAAGTATATCCCAAGAATCTAACCATCATGGGTTGGCGTGTACACTTAACCAATCAGGCAATACCCCAACTGGACATTCTCCCCGGCAGCGATCCATTTCTAGCAGTGTGGACACGGCGTAACCGTGTGGCCTTCTATCATCTGGAAACCGGCGCGGCGCACGGCGAAAACCACGTTGACCCACCTGTGGCTGCCGAACGCACAGGCGAAGCATGGCAGGCATTTGTCGGGAGTCTGTGCGCGCCGACAGGGGTCTATCTGCCGGTGGTGCGCTTCAATGGCACGACGCTTTACTGCACCGATGATGGTCGGATGCGCTTGTATCACACGGGCGGGGCAGACCTCTATCTCGAAACCGAAGGCAAAGAGGTTAAGCTCCCGGTCAAGCCTGCCCAGGATAATGGCGATGCGACAGCCGAGCCGCCCGCGTTTGTCAGTGTGGCGATGGATGGGGCATTGGGTATCGTCGCCGCGCTGGACGAAAATGGGCATCTGCACATCTATCAACAGAATATCCCGGTGGGCGCGGTGGACATCGGCCTCACGCCGGAGGTGGGACTGCCGTTACAGGTCGTCGCTGCCCATGCGGGCACGATTTTCGCCACGGATGGACAGCAGCTGCTGGTTGTCAATTCAGCGGGCAAGGTGGCGCAGCGTCTACCGTTGTACTATTATCTGGGTAAATTGTCGTGTTCACCGGGCGCGGGGTATGTCGCGACAGGGGATATTGAGACAGGCGTCATCCGTGTGTATCGTGGTAAAGACCTCACCCTCACCCACCAGCGCTTCGGCATTGATATGGTTGCCGCGGCGACACAGGTGCAGTTATTGGCAGACATCCCACCCCTCAAAGTCGGTCTAAGTGCGCTGGCGGTCTATAACAAGGGCTTGGTGGCCTTTGCGATGTCGGGCGTGGTGTGTGTCGTTGCGTTAGAAGATATGGACGAAGTGCCGCGTCCGCAGCCGCTGCTATAGCGTGTTTTCCAGCAGCGCCCGCTGTGGAAACACCATCGTCTCCGCAGACAAGCCCCGTTCCAATGCCATGCGATTCGCACGCTCAAAGTCATCATGTAAATCACGCACGTAATTGGTCTGCATGGTCGAGGGTTGCAGCGAATAAATCACCAGTGTGAAGGCGCGTTCACCCAGCACCATCACCAGCCACAAGCCATTGCCCATCGACTTGCGCGCTAATCCCACACGCGGCGTTTGCATCGCCCACAACACTTTCAACAGACGGTAAATTTGCTCGGCGCTATTGGGCGGTTGTTTGCCATCGCGCAGCAGCGGCGTTTTATTCCCGTGTGAAAACACCAGAAAATACAGCGGGCGGGCTTCAAACCGATTCCGTAGATAGGTCGTGCGTCCCGGCGCGGCAGCGGCTTGCAATGCGGTAGAATCGGCATTGCGCTCGATGAGCTTTTCGACAACGGTGCGCTTTTCGCTGTAGTGGGCATAAATGGCGCTGAATTGGGCGCGGCTGATTTTGCCATCGGAAAATTCCTGCGCCACCTGTTCCATGTTACGGCGGATGGCTTGCAGGGCTTTGCGCGCGTCTTCCGGCTCCTGGTCAGGCATGGAATCCGAAGGCAGAGGCGCGCCATCCGGTGGTTCGGGTTGGTGTTGGGGGGTGTCCATAAGCTGCCGCCCGCGTTGTTGAATGTAACAATACTGATATACGCTGAATATAGTATAGTCGGAGGGCGGTCAATTGACAATTTAATCACGCTTGCCGCGCCGTTATAATGTGGATTGTGGCGGCGTAAACCGATTGTGAGTGTGATAGATGTTCAAGCCTCAACATTGTGGACTGTATTTTACGAGTGAACAGGTGCAAACGGCCCGCAAACAACGTGACCGTGAACCGTTTGCGTCGGCATGGCAACTGCTGCATGATAGCGAACAGGACGGCGACTTACCCGGCGCGCAGTGGTTGGGTTTGCGCGCCCTGTTTGCTGAGGATGATGCGGCGGGCTGGCGCGCGCTGCCGCTGCTGCTGGCGGCGTTATCTGCCCCGATTGAACAGGGCTATCACGAAGAACTGGCGATTGCCCTCGCACTTGGACAGGGTATCGAACTGCTGCGTCCGGTGTTGATGCAGGATGGTCAACTCGATGCTGCGCGCGCTGCCTACAGTCAGCGCGTCACCGACTTATTGACGCCACCAGAAGACGCCGTGTATGTCGAAACGTTGTGGTTGGCGGCCTTGCAGGTCGGCGCGGGCGTGGTATTAGAGCGCGAGGATTTGTTCACGACAGGCACATCGACCTATCGCGCGGTGATCGATCACGACATCCATCCCGAAGGCTATATCAAACAGGCCGTGTCTGTTCCGAATGGGCGCACCTATGAATGGCAGGTGCTATCTGTCGCGGCGCTGGTGCAAACGGCAGAAATGGCGACTCATGCGGGCGATGATTTGTGGGCATATGATAATCGTGGTGTATCGGTGCTGACAGCGGCGGCGTACATCTTGTTTTATTATCACTTCCCGGAAAAGTGGCGCTGGGAAGCGGGACTCGAAACTGAGCATGTACAGGCACTCATCAGCCAGCACGGAGGTTTTGTCGAAATGCTGAATTTGCGCCATCGTCCCCGCACGATTGAAGCGATGTTAGACAATCACCGCCCGCTGTATGATGTGTTTGGCGGCGGATTGACCACCCTCTCGCATGGGTGGGTGCAGCGGCGCGGTTTGTTCGGATAGCTTCACCGTAACATTTCCAAACCGTGCTAGACTTTTCTCACGGCGTGCTTTATGGCACAATCTTTTTGGGGCTTAGATCGATTGTCAAGATGAAAGCGGAAACATGGACGAAAACAGCACCCTCAATATCACTCAAGCATTGACGTATGAATTGCAGAAACAGCGGCAGCTCTCCCAAACGGCGCTGAACCAAATCAGTCCGTATATGGAGGTTTTTGAAGACACGGGCTGGACGGTGAAAGATGTCATCTCGCATATCACCATGTGGGAAATGGAAAAAACCCGCGCTGTCGAGGCATTCCTTGTGGGTCAAAAATATCGTATTCCCCGCTTTAACCCTAAAAAGGTCGATAGCTTCAACAAGAAGCACTACGACAAGCACAAAAATGACCCGGTGAAAGAGGTCATGGATGAATGGTCGGCGGTCCGCGAACGCTTGATTGAAGCCGTGCGCGCGATTCCCGTTTCGCGGATGGGTGAGGATGTGGTGCCCCCCTGGGGCGGTGAACCCATTTCGCTGACCGACTTGATACGCGATGCCGTGCGTTATGAGCAAGAATACATTGACCGTATTCTGTACGCTGCCGCCAATCAGGACTGAGTAAAGCAACCGCACACAACCTATCCGCTGCACTACGCTTGCCCTGTGCAATAGCAATGCCGCCTCGACAGACGCGCGCCGCGTGCTATAATAGCGCGTCGCCCGCCATTTGATGCGGCTATTTTGTCCAATTCTGTCAACGAAATCGCATGATGACTCGTCTACAACGCCTGTTCAGCCTGTTACTCGCCATCCTATGCTTGATTGCTTTCACGCAGCCATCGACAGCGCAGGAAGCGACACCCGATCCACAACCCACCGCAACCCCGCGCCCACGACCCTTTCCCGAAACTGTCTTAACTGAAGACGGCTTCACGGTCGAAATTTACTTCGACAACATTCCACAGGGACAGGTGGGGATGCTGCATGTCACCGGTGCAGACATCACCGAAGTGCGGATGCGCGCCTTCAACCGCCTGATTGAATTTTTCCCGATGTCGGATGATGGCTATTATGGCTTGCTGGCGGTGGGCATGGAGCAGAATCCGCGGGTGTATGATTTGTCGATTTTTGTGTTTCTGGCGGATGGCACACGTACCGCCGTGACGACCCAATTTGAAGTCACGATGGGGGCGTTCATCCGGCAGGATTTTGCCATCAGCGAAGACCGCGCCTATCTCGCCAGTGTCGAAGTTGAGCGGAGTGAATTCGCCCGTTTAGAGAGCATCTTCGGCATGGTGACGACAGAACGCTTGTGGTCGGGCGCGTTTCAATTCCCGATTACGTCCGAACTGACATCCCCCTTTGGCGCATTCCGTATCATCAACGAGACCGTCCCCAACCGACATACAGGCTGGGACTTGCGCGCGCCGGTTGGTACACCGGTGATGGCGATGGCGGCGGGACGTGTGGCGTTCGCGGGCGTGATGGACATACGCGGCAATTTTATCCTCATTGATCATGGGTATGGCATCTACACGGGTTATGCCCACAATTCGCAGATTCATGTCACACGCGGGCAAAGTGTGGCGCAGGGGCAAATCATCGGCGTCAGCGGCAATACCGGGCGCAGCAGCGGCCCCCATATGCATTTTGAGATTGCCGTCAATGGCGAATGGATTGATGGCGTCGAATTCCTGCGGATGTGGCTGCCGGGATAGCGGCGAGTCAGCAGTAAAATTGCGGTTGAACGGCAAAGGGTAGGGACACCATCATCTATACTTGAAACGTGTTACTCTACTTAATCATCCGCCAGTGCGGTGAAGCGCATGAAGGCGCGTTCTTGTGGCGTCATATCCACCGGATAATCGGTTTCGTCGTGCGCTTCCAGAATGCGATACCCCTCTTTGATGTAGCCCCGAATGGTGTGCAAGCTAATGCCCATTTCGTCAGCGGCGAGGTGCGCGGGCATCCCCTCGACCACGCACAATTGCAGCGCCTGTTCGATACGTTCGGTTAAGTCGGGATATTCGCGGCGGTCTGGTAAGACGGTTGCGTGAAAAATGCGACTGTTGAAGAGATGTTCACAGGCTCTGGCAATGCCCGGTGTAATGACCATATCATGTTCGAGCGCGTAACAAATGGCCCACGCGATCTGTTGACGGACATCCTGCTTGAGCAGATAGCCATCCACATGCGCTTCGGCAGCGGCTTCAACAAGGTCGGGATTGATGAACTGGCTGAGGCAGATGATGCGAATATTGGTGATTTTGTGATGTAATTGTTCGATGATATGATGCAGTCGTTGTGGCCCGCCCATGTGGTCAGCATCCATCACGATGACATCCGGTAGTTCGGCAATGGGTGTGCGATCAATGTAGTCCCACATCTGCATTTCCGATTCTGCCAGAAAGGTTACGCGCGTGCGTCTATCCCACGCAAGATAGCTGTTGACCGCTTGCAGGGCATAATAGTCGGAATCCTGAACCAAAACTTTGAGGTTAATGCTGCCGACCCCCGACATAAGCCTATCCTCATCTTTTCTACTCACACGCCTACCACAGTTTACGAAACATTGGTCAGGCGCGCAATAGCTCACGTCTGTTTTTTTGTCATAGGCGGGGTAATATGCCAGTCTGGTGGATGATTGCGCCAGCGCCAGCGCAGCCCAACCGGATAGCCCATCATCTTCGCCACGTCACCTGCTACACGGATAATGGGGATATAGGCTATAGCCAGTATTTTCGTGGTCAACGTTGGTGGGCAGTGGGAATCTGCCAGTACACGCGATAACCGTCGATAGGGCTGTGCCAGATAGACAATCGCCCCCGGTACATACAGCAGCCACCACAGCGGATGCACAATCAGCCCAAATAGCAAAAGCAACGGCGCAGCGACTAGATAGGTCAAATAGCGGATGAGATGCCGTTTGCGCCACAGGTTGGCTTTGCCATCACCACGCGCGTAAAGATAATACTGCTTATAGAACGCCCGCAGCGATGTTCGGGGTTGAAAATGGGCGATGGCGTCCGGCGCAAAAGCAAACGGGCGTGTCGTCGCTTTCAAACGCAGGTCGAAAATCAGGTCTTCGCAGTAATCCAACCATTCGGGATAACCCCCAATCGCCTGTGCGGTGCTTTTACGGAAGGCGATACTGCGGCTGCTCGGCAAAAAGGTGTTCGGGTCGATTTCATCGGCCTGTGGCAGCACGGTTGCGCCCATCGCCACTTCAAACGCGGTATACGTATCCGGCAAAAAGAAACCGCTGACAACATGCACATTTTCATCATCGAGCAGCGGTTGGGTAATGGTCGCCAGCCAGTGTGGGTCGAGGCGGACTCCGGCGTCTGTCGTGGCGATGATGTCATAACGCGCTGCTGCAATTGCCCGATTGCGTCCGGCGCTGATATTGCATCCCGGTTCAACAATCACGCGCACAGGCAGTCGGTCAGCATAGCTCTCGATGAGCGCGACAGTGTTGTCGCCGCTGCCCCCATCGACGATTACGATGTCATCGGGCAGTTGGGTTTGCTCGACCAGCGATTGCATCAACCGATGAATCGCCTCGCCTTCGTTCAATACCGTCGCAATGAGGGAAATCATGTGTGTGTTCAAACTGTTCGCAAAATCTCAAAAATTTGAACCACAGAGGGCACAGAGAACGCAGAGGATTTCTGGCAAACTGTGGCGGCTTGACATGAGATGAAATAAGGGCGAAGTAATCTCCGCCCGTTCAAAGCCTGCCAAGCATACCACAAGATTTTTTAAACTCAATTTATGAGATTAGATAGTCTTAATCCCCTATCGCAATGACCACTTTGCCGCAGCTTTGCCATCCGCTGAGATACTCCAATGCCTGCCCGACAGACTGCAAGCCGCGAAATGGCGTGGGGTCAACAATCGCCTGAATCTTGCCTTCACGATAAAGATTGAGCAGCTTACTCGCGTGTTCCCGGAAGAACTGCCCATAATCTGGCAGCAAGAAACCGTGCAGCGTCGCCGATTTCCAGAGGAGCTTGTCGTAGATTCGCACCGCATGAATCGCCGATTCATGTTTGGTATATTCGGCGATGACGCCGGCAATAATCAACCGTCCGCGTACTGATAGATGGTCGAGACAGGTATCGAAAATGTGCCCACCGAACGACTCATAGATGAGGTTGATGCCATTGGGATATTCTTCGGTCAATACGGCGTTGAGGTCTTCTTTGCCACGATTAATCACGCGATCACAACCCAGTCCGGTCAGGATTTCGGCTTCGTCACTGCTGCCGCATGTGCCGATGACGTGATTGCCCGCTAATTTCGCCAACTGCACGGCGAATTGTCCGCTGCTGCCCGCCGCCGCTGTGACCAGCACTGTCTGGTCGCTACGCATCCGCGCGGTAACATGCAAAGCAATTGAAGCCGTTGCGCCTGCGACATAAACCGCCAGCATCTCCGGGGTGGCATTATCGACGTGCATCGCCAGCTTAGAATCAATATTGGAATATTCACGGTAGCCATTGCCATACATCACGGTCACGACTTGATCGCCCACTTTAAAATCGGTCACGCCACTGCCGACAGCGACGACCTCGCCCGCCGCTTCGATGCCCAAATCAAAGGGGGGAGTCGCGTGCATGTGCGAACGTCCCATCAGCATGGGAATGTCGGTAAAATTTGCGCCCGCGTAGTGATTCTGCACCGTAATTTCGTTGGCGGCAGGCGGCGTATACGGTGTATCAACTACAGCGAGGCAGTCGAGGAATTTATCGCTAAAGTGGGTGGCAACTAATTTTTGATAGGTTTGCGGGGGCATGGTCTCACCTTTCACAACGCTATTGAACAATAAACTGTCGCACACCGGGCGGGTGGCGATATGAGTTCAAAACGCAGTCTAGCGCATGTGCTTGAGCACAGTACGGATGAGCGAGTCGTAATCCGTGTGGGTACGATTGGTGAGTGCGATCACGGGTTTGCCCCCCTCACCCGCAAACAGGCCAGTCGCGCGATAGGGCAGCGGCAGCGATGGAATCACCAGCATTTTCCCTTGTGCATGGCGATAGTTTTTGCGCCCGACCAGTAAACGGCGGTTCACCTCTTGATCTTGTGTGGGCAGCAGTGGATAGTCTTTGACGGCGGCGATGTCTTCCCAACGGACAAAACAATCCCGCCCTATCAATGGGGTAATGGTCAGTCCATCATCATTGAGTGTGACAGGCGGTGTCGCCCAGATGAGCATGGCAATCGCCGGGATAAATAACAGGGAAATGATAGCGGTGAGATAAAATAAATTCGCGCCCAATCCTGCCGCGATCACCATTTGCAGCGGCGCAGCCACCAGAATCACGCCAATCAGTGCCGTCGCGCCATATTGCACGAGGCGGTTCATGGTGGGGTGTGGGTGGTTATGACCAGGTGATGGGTCGTTCATAACTGCCGATTATACCGTCCCCACGCCCAAAAAGAAACGAGATTGCCAGATGTGCTTATGGCGTCGCGGTTGGTGTGAATGTCGGGTGCGCCGTTGCAACAGGCGGTGACGTTGCCGACGGCACCGGTGTTGGACGAATGATGACGGCAATCCAATAATTGCTGGGGCCGCCTTCGCCCATCCAACCTACGACTTCCGTACTCGCCAGCACCCGAATTTGCCACCAGTTCATGTCATCCACACACACTGGCCCGCCAACGACAATGAACGGCACGCCCCGCACCAGTGTATACAGCAGTTCCGATTCGACTCCCGGCGCAGCCCGCAGCGACTTCGGCGCGCTGTCGTTGTAGGTCACTGCCCCGCGCGTGCCGATGGGCAAATTCAACGGCGGCGAACACACGCTGGCGGTTAAGGTCGATTCGTTGATCGCGTAATAATTGCCCGAAACGCCTTCCGCCATCCAACCCTCATAGACGATATTCACGACCTCTGTCCGCACGAACCACCAGTTCAAACCCTCATAACACTGCGGCCCATCCAGCACCTCGACAAAGGTGTTATACGGCGCGACCGTCAGCACGCGCCCATTTTGACCGGGTTCGGCACGGATGCGGACGTTGTGCAGCAAATAGGCGCGCGGTTCAGTACGGAGGGACAGCGGTGGCGCGCAGCCGCGTACAATCGGGTCTTCATTGATATTGAAGCCCGATGATTGCAAAAATGGCCCGAACTGAATATCGCCATCGGCAATCCAACCATCGTTGCCCTGCACGATAATATGCCACCAGTTATAGCCATCCGCACAAATCGGGCCATCGTCAATATAGGCCACGACATTTTCCACAAAATAATTCACCATCGCGCCCGACAGGGTGGGCAGATGGCGCACATTCACACCTGATCGCACATACACCACCTCACCCTGCACGAAATTTTGCGCCGCGACACACCCCCCGACTGGCGTCGGTGATGCAAGCGGCTGCTGTGTGGTCAATCCCTGGGCATCGACGGGGGCAATCGGCGTCAGCATCCCCAGCGCGAGTGCGAGGGCAAACAGCAGCGCAATCGTCACTAGCAGCGCGGCGGGTCTAGTGGCATGGTTAGGTATGTGTTCGGGCATCGTGTGTTCATCCTGTTTCAGAGACCGAATTCCCGTCTATTGTACCCTGTTTTGCAAAATGCGGTGCTGGCACAAAGGTCATTGTTGACCGATGACATTGACGGCGAGACACACCGTACAGGTACGACAGCCCATCAGGTAGAATAGGGCACGATAATAAAACACAGGACACAACCCAATGCCCCCAAAACCCAATCGGAAACGTGACCATAAACGCGGCAGCAGTAGTAGTAACAAACCATCCACTCGTGACCTTGAAATGGTCGCAATGGCGCATGGGGGCAGCGCGCTGGCTTTCGATAAAAATCAGACGATTTTTGTGCCCTATACCATTCCCGGTGAAGGGGTGCGCGTCAATATCGTGCGCGAAAAAGGGCGCGTGGCCTTTGGTGAAGGCGTGATGCTTCTGGATTCATCCACTGACCGGGTGCTGCCGGAATGCCCGCATTTTGGTCCCGGACGCTGTTGGGGATGCCACTGGCAGCATATCCATTATCAAGCGCAGGTTTTGCTCAAACAGGATGTACTCGCTGACCAGTTAGACCGTCTCGGCGGCTTTGATGACGCCACAGTTGAACGTGCGCTGCGTCCGGCGATTGGCGCGCCTGACCCGTGGGGCTATCAATATCAGACGACGTTGGAACGCTCAGCAGACGGCAAATGGGGCTTTCCGCGTGCCGATCATCACAGTGTTGAAGCCATTGACGACTGCCCTCTCCTACATCCCGATTTGCAGGCGTTTTATGAGTCGCTGGATTTTGAGTTTTCGGGCGTCAAACGGTTGAAATTGCAGTTGGGGACAGATGGCACGCCGATGGTCATCCTGATGATGAAAGATGAAGATGCGCCCGAACTCGCGGCAGATTTTCCAGCCAGTGTCAATATCATGCTGCCCGATAACGAACCCGTCAATCTCATCGGGTCATCCCACAGCGTCTATCATGTCGCCGGGCGTGATTTTCGGGTGACGGCGGGCAGCTATTTCCGCAGTAATGTGATGATGCTGGAGGCATTGGTGCTGGAAGTGCTGAATCTACTCGATTTGTCGGGCGATGAATCGGTTCTCGACCTGTATGCGGGCGTGGGCTTGTTCAGCGCGTTTATTGCCCCGCGTGCCGGATTGGTGACGCTGGTCGAAAGTTATCCGCCCGCTGCGACAGATGCGGATGTCAACCTCGCCGATAGTGATAATGTCGATGTCATAGAGGGTGCAGTCGAAGATGTGCTCGAAGCCGCCGACGAGTCCTATCACGCTGCTGTGATTGACCCTCCCGGCGGCGGGATGAGTGACGCTGCGCTATCCGCACTGCTTGCTGTGCATATTCCCCGTCTGGTCTATGTCAGCAGTGACCCGGCTTCACTGGCGCGCGATGGCAAGAAGCTGGCACACGCGGGCTATCATCTGCACGCTATCCGCGTGATTGACCTCGCCCCACAAACCTACTATGTCGATAGTGTCGCCCTGTTTGTGCGGAGGTGAATCATCACCGGCTGCCGAGTCTACATTTCCAAATTTTGGGATTTATGCTACCCTATCGCTCAATTCGTCCATTGTAGATAGTGGGGGATTATTCCTTAAATGCCTGAACGCTTTAATGCTGATTTTTGGAACTATCTGGATAAATTGGTTGCCAGCACGCGCGTTGTGATTGACCGTCCCAAAGGCTCAGAGCATCCCGTATATGACGAAGCCATCTACCCGCTGGATTATGGCTATCTCGCCGGGACCACGTCGTCTGATGGCGGCGGCATTGACGTGTGGATAGGCAAGGATGCGCCGCTGGACGCGGCTTATCATGTGAATGCCGTAATTTGCACCATTGATCTCATCAAACGCGACACCGAAATCAAGATTCTGCTCAATTGTTCCGAGACCGACATGCTTACGATTGTCAATTTTGTGCGGAGCAATCAAACCGGCGGTTTGCTCATCCGCCGTGATGAATAGTCTATTTTTGTTCACATAATTTATATCGAATTGATTAACGCGCTGTCTTAGCAAAGGATACCTGATGGACTTCGACGCCGTTCAAGCGCATATCACGACTCTTGCCCGCGAAGTTGGCCGCCTGCTGCTGGCACAAGCCGACCAACCCCATACCGAAGGCACAAAGTCCAGCACTTATGACCTTGTGACCGAAGCGGATCGTGCTGCTGACGTATACATCATCAACAAGCTGCTGATTGCCTATCCTGAGCACCATATTATCAGTGAAGAGGGCGGTGGCAGAGGCGCGCCCGAAGACACTGCCGACTATTTCTGGTATATCGACCCCCTGGATGGGACGACGAATTTCGCGCATGGCATTCCCCATTACAGCACGAGTATTGCGCTGGCGAACCGACACTTACAGCCATTGGTGGCGGTGGTGTATCACCCTGTGAATGATGAACTGTATGCCGCTGTTCATGGGCAGGGCGCGACACTGAATGGCAAACCCATACACGTCTCAACTGCGGCGGAACTGGGTAAGTCCGTCATTGCCAGCGGCTTTCCCTATGACAAATGGACGAGCGACGAAGATAATACGCGCGAGTGGGGCGCAATGGTCAAACGGGTGCGCGGCGTGCGGCGCATAGGGTCGGCGGCGCTGGATTTGTGTTATGTCGCTGCGGGACGCTTCGATGGTTATTGGGAGCAAAAGGTCAATCTGTGGGATTGCATGGCGGGAATATTGCTGGTGCAGGAGGCGGGTGGCTGTGTGAGCGATTACACAGGCGATACGCGCACAGCGCGCTACGCACAGGGCCGGGTCGTCGCCAGCAACGGTCATATTCACACCGAACTGCTCGCCGTCCTGCAAGCCGCACGCGGGGAATAAACAACCGAAGCCCTTAAGTGCAAGCGTCTTTGGGTGTGGCTGTTATCTTCCGGGCTGGATGGCGGATGGCGGTCTGTGGACTGCCCTTTATCCTGCGCGGAAGACGGCGATGGTCGTGCCGAGTGTGAGGATGTCGCCATCGCGCAGTGGACGGCCTTTTTCGTTCACAGGCGTATCGTTGACGAATGTGCCGTTGGCGCTGCCCAAATCGTAGAGCATCCAGACATCATCCAGCAGTTGCAGCCGGGCATGAGGCCGCGAGACCGAGGGGTCTTGCAGGGCGATTTCCCAATCACTTTTACTGGTGGCGCGTCCGACGCGCAGGTCTTTCAACAGCAGGGGGATGACCTGACCTTCTTGGGGGCCGCTGCTGATGATGAGCTTGCCCTGTCCGGTGCTGACGGTTGCGGTAATCAGCGTGCCCTGTTCTTCGGCGCTGGCGACATCTTCGTCGCTGACTGCCGCCGAGAAGACCAGTTCCGGCACAAACAGGCGAATTTTGTCACCCGAAAACAGGGGGAATTCTTCGGTAATTTGCTCATCGTTGACGAAAGTGCCGTTGGCGCTGCCGAGGTCACTAATCATGAAAATGCCGTCGGTATATCGGACAACGGCGTGCTGCCGCGAGACATGCTGCTCCGGGATGTGAATATCGTTGCCCGAAGAGCGTCCAATGGTGGCGGTTGCGCCTTCTGTGAGGACAAATTCCCGGCGCAAGCCAGTTTGTGGGTCTTGCCAGACGATTTTTGCCAGTCCCGCTGAACTCATAGTGTGCCTCGACCACAGGGGGTTTCAAACATATCTCATCACAGTATAGCACAGGTGAATTTGTGGAGTCAGGATGAGGTATAACCCTGTGCATTAGAATTATATTATTTAGGCCGCTTGCCGACCGGCTGATCGCCGTTCATAGGGACACCGCTGCTTCAACATAATGGCTCTTTTCAAGACGCAATCAGCGTATTATTTATAATCCCCCGCCGTGTTATGTGCAAGCCGGATTGGACGCGGCAAGCGATATTTGGGCGTGCAGGCGAGGATAAGGTGAATCGCGCTTTGTAAATCGACCATATGCCCGACAGAAATGTACACCGGCTTGACATGCGTCCGCGTTCGCAGCACGACGCCCAGTAGTTCACCAGCATCAGTCAGCGGACTGTAATCGCCTTTGTTTGCGCCCGGTTCACTATAGTCTCCAATAAAGTGCGTTTTGCCACAGCCAATCGTCGGTTTATCCAACCATAATCCCATGTGCGACGCGATGCCGATCCGCCGGGGATGGATACGCCCCATGCCATCGAAGATGAAGACATCCGGTTCGTTCTGCAATTGCGCGAACGCATCGGTCAGCACCGGCCCCTCCCGAAAAGTCAATAATCCCGGCACATAGGGAAAGGGCGTTGGCCCCTGCGTGCGAACCGTCTCAATCAACTGTAAATCCGGGAATGTGAGCACGACCACCGCCGCCTGTGACACGTTATTCCTCACGCTGACATCCACACCCGCCACTAACCGCACGGCGCTGCTGTCAATTGGCCTATCGTAGACAATCTCTCGCGCAAGGTCGATTTGCAGCGCCTTCGCTTCGGCTGTGCTGACGTTCCAATCATGGCGATGGTGGATGTGCATCGAATATCCTTAAAGCAAAATGAATTCAACGCGAATCATTGTAAACTCTAGCCCGGTGCATGGCCAGACTTTGCGCCGAATAAAAAAACGCCGCAGGACAGTTATCCATCCGGCGGCGTTGATTTTTCATGCGGTGTTGCTATTTAGCGGAGATTACTCGTCAATCCGAGCAGGCCGGTTTCTGGCTGTGGTTTCTTGGACTGGTCATCGTCTTTACCGAACTTGATGATTTCGCCGGTGTCGGTAATGGCCTCAACGCACAGTCCGAGACTCTGCAATTCTTTGACCAGCACACGGAAGCTGGTGGGGATGCCCGGTTCTTCGATGGTCTCGCCTTTGACGATGGCTTCATAGGTCTTCACACGACCCTGAACATCGTCCGACTTGACGGTCAGCATCTCTTGCAAGGTATAGGCCGCGCCGTAGGCTTCCAGCGCCCACACTTCCATCTCACCGAAACGTTGTCCACCGAACTGCGCCTTGCCGCCCAATGGCTGCTGCGTAACGAGGCTGTAGGGGCCGGTTGAACGCGCGTGAACTTTGTCCTCGACCAGATGCGCCAGCTTGAGCATGTGGACATAACCGACTGCGACAGGGCGGTCAAACGGATCCCCTGTACGACCATCGTAAAGGACTTGCTTGCCATAGTGCGGCACCGGGACACCTGTCGCAAACATGACCTGATCTGCCAGCGCATACAGTTCTTTTCGCTCGATATTCTCCGGGATGACCGTTTCGGGCGAATGGGCTTGTATCCACAAGGCCAGCGATGCCATGATTGCATTGCTATCAATCTCAGTGCGTTCGCTCGTCGTCAAGCCTGCATTGTCGAAATTGAGCATGGCAGCGGGATCATACCCTTTTGCCCGCAGCCATTCGATCAACACGACCCGGCGGGCATAGTGCAGGTCACGAATCAGCAGGTCTTCATTATAATCGGGTGCATTACCCAACCACGCATGGAGGTACAGGCGGCGAATCTCATGTTCGTCTTCATAGTCTTCGGGGTCATATGCTTCATCAAAGCTCTGAAGCCATTCCCATGCGGACCGGGTAATGTCTTTCCAGGCGCGTTCCATCATCCAGGCGCGACCCAGTTCGGCGTGAATGTCGAGTTCTTTCGCGCCATCGAACACCGGGGTAATCGCGCGGAAGCCCAGACGATTAGCTGCCCAACCGAGGTGCATTTCCAGCACCTGACCGATGTTCATACGTCCCGGCACACCCAATGGGTTGAGGATGATTTCAATAGCTGAGCCATCTTCCAGATAGGGCATGTCTTCAATCGGGACAATCTTTGAGATGACGCCTTTATTGCCGTGCCGCCCCGCCATCTTGTCGCCAACGGTCAGTTTACGCCGTTGTGCCACGCTGACACGCACCATCTTTTCGACACCCGCAGGCAGGTCACGGTGTTCTTCGCGCGTGAAGGTTTTCACGTCAACGACCTTACCCTTATCACCATGCGGCAGGCGCAGCGACGAATCTTTCACTTCACGGGCTTGCTCGCCGAAAATCGCGCGGAGCAATTTTTCTTCGGGACTGAGTTCTTTCTCGCCTTTGGGTGTAATCTTGCCGACGAGAATATCGTGCGGGCCAACTTCCGCACCGATACGCACGATACCAAACTCATCGAGGTCTTTGAGCGCCTCTTCACCGACATTGGGGATGTCATAGGTGATTTCTTCTGGCCCCAACTTGGTGTCGCGGGCTTCGACCTCGTGCTTTTCGATATGGATGCTGGTGAATTTATCCTGCCGCAGCAGGTCTTCGCTAATCAGCAGCGCGTCTTCATAGTTGCCGCCGTCCCATGACAGGAATACAGCAAGCACATCGTGACCGAGGGCAAGCTGCCCATGATCAGTTGACGAACTATCCGCAATGATTTGTCCCTGTGCCACACGCTGACCTTTACGCACAATGGGGCGCTGGTCAATGCAGGTGGATTGATTGGAACGATTATATTTGCGGAGTTGATAGCGTTTTTCTTCGCCCGCATCAGTTCGGATGATGATGCGTTCACCCTGTACGCTGACGACTTCACCATCGACATCCGACACCAGAATTTGCCCGCTGTCATACGCCGCAAAATCTTCCATCCCCGTGCTGACGATGGGAATATCCGGCTTGAGCAGGGGGACAGCCTGGCGCTGCATGTTCGATCCCATCAGGGCGCGGTTGGCGTCGTCATGTTCAAGGAAGGGGATGAGCGCGGCGCTAATCCCGACAATCTGACGGGGCGCGACATCCATAAAGTCGATACGCTGCGACGGCACGACCATAAATCGCTGGTTATAGTGTGCGGCGACGCGCGGCAAGGCAAATTGCTGGCGATCATCGAGGCGGGCATTGGCCTGGGCGATGACGTAATTGTCTTCCTGATCGGCGGATAGATAAACAATCTCCGGCGTGACGAAAGGCATCACCGGCACATTCTCGATTTTGGCCTTTTGCACCTTCTTCGCCGTGTCTTCGTCAACGATTTCGCCTTCTTCGATGAGGGTATTGCCTTTGGCGTCTTCGACATCTTCGCGCACGATACGACCAATGAGGTCGGCATCGTTTGGCGCGAGGAAACGCTTCACTTTGCGATAGGGCGTTTCGATGAAGCCATATTCATTAACAATGGCATAACTGGCAAGCCGTCCGATGAGGCCGATGTTCGGGCCTTCGGGTGTTTCAATCGGGCAAATACGCCCATAGTGGCTGTGATGCACGTCACGGACATCGAAGCCCGCACGTTCGCGGCGCAGACCGCCCGGCCCCAATGCCGAGAGGGTGCGCTTATGCGTGAGTTCGGACAGCGGATTGGTCTGTTCCATGAACTGCGATAGCTGCGATGAACCGAAGAACTCGCGCACCGCCGCCACAATCGGGCGAATGTTCACGAGGGTAATCGGCGTGAGATTGGTCGCTTCACGAATAGACATGCGCTCTTTGACGACGCGCTCGGTCCGCCGCAGGCCGATACGCAGCTTGTTCTGAAGCAGTTCGCCAATGGTCTTCACCCGGCGATTGCCCAGATGGTCAATGTCGTCTGGCCCGGCTTCGCCGTTGTTGATCATAATCATGCGTTCGATGACTTTGACAATATCTGCTTTGGTAATCGTGAAGGTTGTGCGCGGGATTTGACCTTCGAGTCCCATACGCTGATTCAATTTATACCGTCCCACCCGTTCGAGGTTATAACGCCGCTGGTCGAATAACTGGCTTTCGAGATATTCGCGGGCGTTATCGAGCGTGGGCGGGTCGCCGGGACGCATCTTGCGATAGAATTCCAGCAGCGCGGCCTCGGCAATCGTCTGGCCTTTTTTCAAGTCCCACGCGGGTTCGGCTTTAAATGTGCTGGCGATGTATTGATGGGTCGGGTTGTTATCGACTGCGCGATACAGCGCGAGGAGTTCTTCATCCGTCCCATCTTGAATGGGGCTGAGGTCAGCGGGCATACCATCATTGACCGCGCCTAATGCCCGCAGCAGCACCGTCGCGGGGACAGTCCGCTTACGATTGAATTTGACGGTGATGTAATCGGTCTTGCGGGTTTCAAATTCCATCCACGCGCCCCGATCCGGGATGACTTTAGAACTGGCGAGTAAACGCCCGGTAGTGCGGTCTTCATCGGCATCACAGTAGACGCCGGGTGACCGAATCAATTGGCTGACGACCACGCGCTCTGTACCATTGATGATGAATGTGCCTTTTTCGGTCATCAACGGGAAATCGCCCATAAAAATGTCGGAAATAATCACCTCGTCGCCCGCTTCTTTATTGACGAGGGCAACCCGAACATACAGCGGCGCGGAATAGGACATATCGCGCTCTAAACACAATTCTTCGCTGTATTTGGGTTCTTCGAGCCAATACGTCAGGCCGAATTGTTCCGATTCGGCGCTGTTATCCGGCAGGTACAATTTCAGGCTGCCATTAAAACTCTCAATAGGGCTGATTTCGGCAAACAGGTCGAGCAGTCCATACTCGATAAAACGGTTGAATGATTGCAGTTGGACTTCGATCAACGAGGGCAGGGTTTGGATTTCCGATGTCCGAGCATAGTTCTTGACGTGGCTTAAAATATTCAACGCACAGCTCCTCAAGCTAATGTGGCGTGAATCAACAAATTGGACGTGATATTAGAATAACGACCACTTCCAGCGGTGATATAACGGTGATCATTGATTGTGCAGATGGTATCCATCCGTATCAAAAGCGTTATGTTGAGGTTACGCGAACGTGTAGTATACACGGGGTTGGGGTTTCTTGTCAAGAAACACGCAAAAACCACCTCAATTCAAGTTGAGGAGGTTCTCGATGCTTTCGATTATACTGATTTTGCAATCATTAGGCAAATCGTATCCAGTAAGTGGCTCGCTTATAGCGTCGCGTATTGCCCGCCATCACTTATTGGAGGACAGGCGCTTCCTGCTCATCTAGCTGGACATCCTCCATCAAGCGGCGGCGCGTGAACAGCATAAAACCCGCTACCAGCGCGATACCGGCGGCGACCTGGACTCGCGCGGGCAGTCTGCGTACCCGCGTGACGACCTGCCAGCCGGGTGTGCCCATCAGGTCGTCTTTCAGCCGCTGCACAAAACGTTGTGACGGCTGCACGCCCACCAGCGTCATATGCAGCCGTTGAATAACAGCGGTCAGGCTTCTAACCTCATCACCAGAGACATGATACCGCGCGATGATGTGGTCAAGGTCTTCCCCGTTGGCGAGCAACGCATCGGTCACAGCGGATAAGACATTTTCTAATTTTTCGTCGGATGAATTTTGACGAGACATGATGACGGTCAACCCTTCTTTCGGCGAGATGGTGGTTCGGGCGTGTTGAAATTCATTTTTTGCATTTGTAAATCATCGCGCAGGGCAATCAGGGTACGGTGATACAGGGATTTAATTGCGCCCTCGGTGCGTTCCATAATCGCACCGATTTCTGCGTTGGATAACTGTTCAATAAATTTCAGGATTAATAATTGCTGGCGTTCTTCTGGCAGACGCCGGATCGCCCCCAGCAAATAGTCGCGTTCTTCACTGTCTTCCGCATGTTTGTCCGGCGTTTCGGAGCGCAGGCTGGAAACGATAAAGTCATCCAATGGGATAATCTTGCGCCGCCCGCGATCCCGATGCCAGTTGGCGACCAGATTATGGGCAATCCGATACAACCATGCCTGAAAGGGCACCCCCCGTTCGGTATAGTTGGGGATATGCGCCATCGCCCGGAAGAAGACACGCGCCGTCAAATCTTCCGCGTCGTGCGGGTTGCCAGTACGATAGTAGATATAGTTATATATCTTCT
>CAZTLI010000034.1:16688-20599 GCA_964614375.1 uncultured Anaerolineaceae bacterium | reverse complement strand
CGGCTTCTTTCAAGGACGTTTTGAATGGGGGCCGCGCGCGTTGGGCAATCGCAGTATCCTCGCCGACCCCCGCAGTGAAGCGATGAAAGAGGTCGTCAATACCAAAATCAAATTCCGCGAACCCTTCCGTCCATTCGCACCTGTCGTCCTGCGTGACCGCGCGCCGGAATACTTCGACTATCCCGATGTCGAAAAGCACGAAGCGCCACGTTACATGCTCATGGTCAGTCCCATTAAAGCGGATAAACAAGACCAAATTGCGGCAGTCTGTCACATGGGAACGGGTCGTCTACAATCCATTGACCGTGAGACCAACCCGCGTTACTATGGTGTCGTTGAACGCTTTGGACAGGCAACGGGCGTGCCGATTGTGCTCAATACATCATTCAATCTGCGCGGTGAACCGATTGTGACATCGCCCCAGGATGCGTTTAACACATTCAAAAATAGCGACATTGATCTGCTTGCGCTGGGGTCGTTCCTCGTGCGTAAGCCGTTGTAAATCGTACAACCCAAAGGTGAGAATGAGGGTATAACCAATGCAAGAATTTATGGCTCGTATGGGTATTCTGGGTGAATTGATGGGCTTCCTGTGGAAACGCAAACTCTACTGGCTCATCCCTATGATGATTACATTGCTGGTCGTTGCCGTCCTGATTGTCGTCGGTGGCACAGGGCCGGGTGGCATCTTCATCTATTCGCTCTTCTAACCCCTGCTTGACCGCATTTCATGGAAAGGAAACGGGTGGACTCGGTTGAGTTCACCCGCTGTTGACTTATGGACGATAAGACACTCACCGCAATTCTGGTCGGATTGGTCTTTGGCGGCGTGCTTGGCATTCTGACCGCACGTAGTTCACATCGCCGCGATACGGTGCATGGCGGAACCGCGGCACAATTTTTCCAATATCTTGGCGCCGCCTTTTTCGTAGGCATCGTGCCCATGATCCTGTGCAGCGTGTTTTTCATACACCCGCCCGGTGGCATTGGCAAATTACTACTTCTGGGCTTTGGATTTGCGTTACTCAGCTATGGCGCTTTGCTGGTTTACGCCGTGCTGGAACGTCCCGCACGAGAAGCGGCCTTAGCCGAAGCAGCACACCGCGGTTGGACAGAAGAAGACGCCCGCACCTCCGGCCTATAAATTCGATTTGACCGTTTCACAGCCTATACCATCGAGACAGGTGTTATGGGCTGTTTTATTGTCTTGCAACGTCTGTTTCTGACTCCTGTCGTGGCGTGTTTTGCATCTCCAGAATGATACGCACTGACCGGTCGTAGGTGATGTAATTCCACAACCAGCTCGTCAGCACCATAAACCGATTGCGGAAGCCAATCAGCATAATCAGGTGGAACCACAACCACGCCTGCCACGCCAGAAATCCCCGCAACTGGATGCGATAGAACAACCACGCTACCGCCCGGCTGCGCCCAATCGTCGCCATAATACCCAGATCGGTGTAGTGAAATGGCTTTTGCGGTTCGCCTTTTAGCTGACTCAGAATGTTTGCCGACGCGAGCTTCCCCTGTTGATTGGCAACTGCAATAAGCTGTGGATAAGGTTCACCCTTGTCATCCTCAAGATAGGCAATGTCGCCAATGGCATACACATGGTCTAATCCGATGACCCGCATCGTCGGTTCAATCGGAATCCGTCCGCCGCGACTCAACGGCATGTTTAGCGTTTCCAACAGCAGCGACGTTCGCACACCTGCCGCCCAAACCAGCGTGTGTGTATGCAGCGTTTCGCCATTACTCAACACCAATACATCGGCCTGAACATCGGTCACGCCTTGCCCCAATCTGACTTCAATACCGAGGGTCTGCAATTGTTGCAGTGCAGCCTGACGCAGGTTAGCGGGATAGGGTGCGAGCAGATAGTCTGCCGCTTCGAGGAGAATCACTCTTGCTTGAATACCGCTGTTGGGATATTCGCGTTTGAGGACATAGTTATACAGCTCATACAGCGCGCCTGCGGTTTCGAGACCTGTCGCCCCACCCCCGACAACAACCAGTGTCGTCAGGGCAGCGCGTTCGCTTTCGTCATCTGTCCATGCCGCTTTTTCGAGCTGACGCAAGATGTGATTTCGCAGCAGCACGGCGTCGCTCAACGACTTTAGTCCAAACGCCGATTGTTCCACCTGACCCATGCCGAAGAAGTTGGTCACTGTACCGGTGGCGATAATCAAGTCATCATAGCGTTCGCTGTGACTATGACCATTGGTACGGACAGTGACGGTTTTTGTGCCATAGTCGATACCCGTCACCTCACCCAGCATGAAGTTGATGTTGCGATACTTGCGAAAAATAGACCGGACTGGATAGGCAATTTCGCTGGGGTCAAGCGCGCTGGTCGCTACCTGATACAACAACGGTGTGAATGTGTGATAATTGTTCCGGTCAATGACCAGCACGTCAACGGGCTTGTTCGCCAATTTCCGCGCTGCCTGCAATCCCCCAAAGCCCGCGCCAATGATGATGACCCGATGAGAATATGTGGATGCTGCCATTTCGTCCCCCTTAGGATGCCGTGATTGTGAAATTAATCACATTATACGCTTTATTTGTGACAAATTACACAACCCAACTGACGTTTGTCACTGGATTTTATGGAATTTTTAGATTCCAATAGACATGCTGTGTGCGCGCGTTATAATTCGCGCCGGACGGATACACAGAAACAACTAAAGGGAATGTCATGCCTCGCGCCTTAATCAGTGTTTACGACAAAACCGATCTCATCAAATTTGCAACGACGCTGGTCGAAGTCGGCTGGGAACTGGTCGCAAGTGGCGGCACTGCCAACGCCCTCCGAGACGCTGGATTGGATATTACCCCCGTTGAACAACTGACAGGCGTTCCCGAAATGCTCGGCGGACGAGTTAAAACCCTTCACCCGGCAATACATGCGGGCATCCTGATGCGTGACCGCCCTGAAGACCTTGAGGACATCCTACAGCACGGTTACGCACCTATCAACATGGTCGTGTGCAATTTATATCCCTTTCAGGAAACTGTCGCCACCAAGGGCGTGACTCTGCAAGACGCCATTGAGCATATCGACATTGGCGGTGTGACATTGCTGCGTGGCGCGGCAAAGAACTTCTTCCGTGTGACGACGATTTGTGATCCAGCAGACTATAATCGTGTGAGCGCGATGCTCAAGGCGGCGGGCGAAGTTGATCTCGCGCTGCGCCGGCAGTTGGCGGTGAAGGCGTTTGCACACACGCGCGATTACGATACCAACATTCACGCCTATTTGTCACAAGATACCGTCCCCAGTTTAGAAACGAATACACTCCCTGACCAGATTTCGCTGGGAATGCATTGTGTGATGGCCTTACGTTACGGCGAAAATCCGCATCAAATCGCGGCCTACTACAGCCGTCAGGCTACTGACGGGGCGTTGGGCGCGACACAGATTGGTGGTAAAGAATTATCGTACAACAACATCCTCGATGTGGACGCGGCATGGCGGGCGGTCAGCAGTTTCACGACACCGACTGTCGTCATTGTCAAACATCTCACACCAACGGGCATCGCCACCGCCGACTCTATCGCCGAAGCCTTCCCCAATGCGCTGGCATCTGACCCGGTTTCTGCGTTTGGTGGCGTGATAGCGGTCAATCGAATGGTCGATGATGCGTTTGTCAATGCGCTCAATTCATTGTTTATCGAGGCCATTGCCGCGCCGAGCTTTTCCCCTACCGCCGAGGGCACCTTGCTCGAAAAACGCAAAAACTGCCGCCTGTTACAGATTCCGCAGCCGTATGATGGCGCTGAATTTGAAGTCCGCAGCGTGCATCGTGGCTTGCTCGTCCAACAGGCCGACAAAGGCGACCCTGAAGGCATCACGCTCAAAACCATGACCGAGCGCATCCCCACCGACAGCGAACTCGAAGCGATGCAGT
>CAZTLI010000034.1:0-16588 GCA_964614375.1 uncultured Anaerolineaceae bacterium | reverse complement strand
CTCAAAACCATGACCGAGCGCATCCCCACCGACAGCGAACTCGAAGCGATGCAGTTTGCATGGAAAGTGGTGCAGCATGTGCGCTCTAATGCCATCGTGTTCGCGCAACGCAGTACCACCGTTGGTGTAGGCGGAGGATTACCGAGTCGTGTTGATGCGGTACACCTCGCAGCAGCGAAGGCGGGCGAAAGAGCAAAAGGCGCGGTCATGGCGTCGGATGCGTTTTTTCCCTTCCCTGACGGCATCGAAGCAGCGGCAGAAGCGGGCGTCACAGCCATTATCCAACCCGGCGGGTCTATCCGCGATACAGAGGTGATAGAAGCGGCTAATCGTCTCGGCATGGCGATGGTCTTCACAGGCACACGCCACTTCAGGCACTAGATTTCTCGCTTGTCAGCATACTATGTGACTGCTATAATGCGCTCGTCTGCGCCACCGTAGCTCAGTTGGCTAGAGCGATCGCCTCGTAAGCGATAGGTCGTGGGTTCGAATCCCACCGGTGGCTTTGTTCGTGCCCGTCAACATATCATTGTGGCGGGCGCATTTGTTATATCTCGCTATAGGGAAAACCATGAGCAAAAACAAGGAACTACGTCCGCTCACCCTTGGCGTGGCGGGCGGTACGGGGTCAGGCAAAACCACCGTCGCCAACCAAATTCTGAACCGTGTTGGCAGCAAACACATCGCCGTCCTCCCGCAAGACGCTTATTACAAAGACCTGCACACACTCAGTAAAAAAGAACGCGCCCGCATCAACTTCGACCATCCCGATTCGCTTGAAACCTCCCTCCTCATCGAACACATCAAACAGCTACAGGCCGGGCAAGCTGTCGAAATCCCGGTTTACGATTTCACGACAGACCGCCGCAAAACCGAAACCATCACCGTCGAAGCCCAGCCGATTATTCTGGTTGAAGGCATTCTGATATTCACCGAACGCGAACTGCGTGACCTGTTGGACATCAAAATCTTCGTCGATACCGCCGCAGACATTCGCTTTATTCGTCGATTGCAACGTGACGTACAGGAACGGGGTCGCTCTGTTGAATCGGTCATTCAGCAGTATTTGGATACAGTCCGTCCAATGCACTTGAAGTTCGTCGAACCCAGTAAACGTTATGCCGATGTCATCATCCCCGAAGGCGGGTTCAACCTTGTCGCGATAGATATGGTCGCTGGTCGCATTCGCACCATGCTAAAAAAACAAATCAAAGCCCAGAAAAAAGACAAAAAGCGGCAAAAGCAATGAAGGCAGGATTGACGCCTAATTTCGCATCATGATATACTGCCAGATAATTGCATACTAAAAACTGTGATGGGGAAGAGTAGGTATTACCCTTTGTAATAGAGAGTGTGGGTCATCGGCTGGAAGCCCACTTACAATAGAATGCCGAAAGTCACCCCGGAGTTGCCCAAAAGAACGTGTGTTATCACATTAATAGACTTGGGACGGGAACGCCCGTAACAGCGTCAATGAGTGCGATAGAGATACTCTATCGAAACAAGGTGGTACCGCGAAAGATGCCCTTTCGTCCTTGTCTGAGGCGAAGGGCTTTTTTATTTTTCGCCACCAATAGGCAATCGGGGAGGCGATGTGATGAAACACGATACAACTGCATTCTACGACGCCGTTGCGGAGTATTATCCGCTGTTTTACAAGGATTGGGCGGTTCAGCTTGAACGCGAGGGATTGAGCCTGCGGGCAATCTTTCGCAGCAAGGGGATTGAGCGCGTACTCGTAACATCCTGTCGCGCGGGAACACAGGCCGTACCCCTGTCTCAGCTTGGCTTCAAGGTCGTCGCGGTTGATTCCAGCGCCGGAATGCTGAAGAAAGCACAGGAAACAGCAGCCGCGCAGGGCGTGCTGGACGCGATTGAATTTCATCGCTGTGATATTACTGAATTGGCAGCGGTTGTCGATGGGCCATTTGACGCCATCGTCACCAAGAATAACGCCCTGCCCCATCTGCTTACAGACGATGAAATTGAGACGACAATGCTGAGTTTTTTTGAACTGCTGCGACCCGGCGGTGTCCTTGTGGTGGGTATGCGCGATTTTGGCCCTTTTATGGAAGCACGTCCGCGTTTCCTGCCCGGTTTCGACCATAAAGCTGACAATGGCGACGAATTCATCACATTTGACATCTGGGAGTGGGACAACGGGCCGCCGGTCATCGCCACACAAAATCTGTATATCGTCCAGGGCAACGGCAAGACATTCGACACAATCAAGCGGCAGGTCGTCTATCGGCCATTATCTGTCGATGAAGTCAAAGTCGTCATGCTAGAAGTCGGTTTTGAAGAGCCGTCAGAACAGCCAGACCGCTGGGAACAATTACTGGTCACTCGTAAGCCATTATCCGGGTAGCCGTTCCTCAATCCACACGGAACGCACTCGACCGAACCACAAGAGGAAACGCAAGTCATGCCAAAACAGATGCCAAAAACGTTCAACTATGCCGAACGCGAACAACAAATTTATGACTGGTGGGAAGGCAGGGGCTGGTTCAAGCCAGAAATTGCGCCAGCCGACGCTGAACCCTTTGTTATCAGCATCCCACCTCCCAATGTGACTGGCGCGCTGCATACGGGGCACGCGCTGTTTACATCGCTCGAAGACCTGATGATTCGTTATGAACGGATGCGCGGTAAGGCGGCGCTTTGGGTCCCCGGCACAGACCATGCAGGCATCGCTACACAATTACAGGTGGAAAATCTGCTGCGTAGCGAAGGCACAAGCCGCGAAGCCATCGGTCGTGAAGCCTTTCTCGCCCGCACATGGGATTGGAAAGAACAATATGGCGGCAGAATTACACAGCAATTACGACGACTGGGCGCTAGCTGCGACTGGGAACGCGAACGCTTTACGCTGGACGACGGGTTATCAAATGCCGTGCAGTTGGTGTTCATCAAACTCTATGAACAGGGTTTAATCTATCGCGGCCCGCGTCTGGTGAATTGGAGTCCCGGTTTGCAGACCGCTGTCTCTGACCTCGAAGTGGAACGTGAGGAAGAAGGCGGCAAATTGTACTTCTTCAAATACCCGGTTGAAGGCGGTGAACACATTCCCGTGGCGACAACCCGCCCCGAAACTATCCTTGCCGATACGGCGGTGGCGGTGCATCCTGAAGATGCGCGCTATGCCCATCTCGTCGGCAAAACGGCCTATGTGCCCATGCTGAACCGTGAGATTCCGGTGATTGCCGATGAGTATGTGGATAAAGAATTTGGCACGGGCGCGCTCAAAGTCACGCCGGGACATGATTTTAATGACTATGAAATCGGCAAGCGGCATAATCTGGCAATTATCAGCATCATGAACAAAGATGCGACACTGAATGACAATGCCGGGCAATACAGCGGGATGGATCGCTTTGCGGCGCGCGAAAAACTGTGGGCGGATATGAAAGCGGCGGGGCTGACCATCAAAGAAGAATCCTATACATTGGTCGTGCCGCGCAGTCAACGCGGTGGTGAGGTCGTTGAGCCGATGCTCAGCACCCAGTGGTTCGTGAAGATGGACGCCATCGCCGCCAAAGCACTTAAAGCGGTGCGCGACGGTCACATCAAAATCGTGCCTGAACGCTTCGAGAAAGTGTATTACCATTGGCTGGAAAATATCGAAGACTGGTGTATCAGCCGCCAACTCTGGTGGGGCCATCGGATTCCGGTGTGGTATGGCCCGAATGGCGAAATCCATGTGGGCAGCGAAGCGCCAAAAGGCGATGGTTGGACGCCCGAAGAAGATGTGCTCGACACCTGGTTTAGCAGCGCGCTGTGGCCTTTCAGCACACTCGGCTGGCCTGAAGCAACACCCGACCTCGAACGCTTCTACCCGACATCTGTCCTGGAAACGGGTTATGACATCCTGTTCTTCTGGGTGGCGCGCATGATTATGATGGGTCTGTGGTTTACCGACCAACCCCCGTTTCATACGGTGTACCTGCATGGTCTGGTGCGCGACAAAATGGGACGAAAAATCAGTAAAACACTCGGCAACACCATCGACCCGCTGGAGTTGATTGAGCACTATGGCGCGGATGCCCTGCGCTTTACATTGTTGACCAGCGGCACACCCGGTAATGATGTGAACCTCGACCCGGCGAAGGTCGAACATGGACGCAACTTTGGCAACAAAGTATGGCAAATGACCAATTTCGTCGTTGGCAATCTCGCGGGCGAAATCCCGCTCGGACTGCCGCCACAGGCTGAATTGGACTTACCATCGCGCTGGATTATCAGCCGCTTGTATAGGCTGATCGGTTCAGTACAGCACCTGTTCACCATCTATCAATATGGCGAGGCGGGCAATCAAATAGAGGCATTCCTGTGGAACGAATTTGCCGACTGGTACATCGAAATCAGTAAAGAGGCGATGTATAAAGGCGATGCCGACAGCAAATTGCGGACGCAGCGGGTCCTGGTATACGTGTTGGAAACCTGCCTGCGACTGCTGCACCCGTATATGCCATTCATCACCGAAGATGCGTGGTCATATTTGCCGCACGAAGGCGAGGCATTGATTCTCGCGGATTGGCCTCACATGAACGCCGACTACATCGACGAACAGGCTGAAACTGAGATGAATATCCTCATGGAATTGGTGCGCGGCGTTCGCAACATTCGCACGGAATACAACGTGGATGCAGGAAGGCGCATCGCTGCATTGGCGTCACCGGGCCGCTATCATGAACTGCTGGACATGTACAGTTATGTGTTTTCGTGGTCGCCCGGTTGTAAGATAGAAAGTTTATCCTTGCTAGACCGCGCTGCGAATGCCCCGGAAAACGCGGCATCCGTCGTGGTGAGCGATGTGACATTGTATCTGCCGCTGGAAGGAATGCTGGATATTGCTGCCGAGTGCGAACGCCTTAACAAGGAAAAGTCCAGTATCGGCGAACAAATTAATCGGGTGGAACGCCAACTCGCGAATGAGAGCTTTGTAGAAAAAGCGCCAGAAGCCGTGGTTCAACGTGAGCGAGACCGTCTGGCAGAATTACAGGCCAGTCTCGGTCAAATCAACGGGCGCTTGACCAGCCTCTGTCAATAGCCCATCTGTCGCTCCCATCAACTTGCGGCAACTTTGGGAGCGACACCTCAACGGGCTATTCGCCACTGTCGCCAGCTTCGTTGCCATTGGCACGATGCTTGAGGAAAATAGAACGCCCCGCTTTTTGGGCCGCTTTCCGCACGTCAGAATCAGGATCATTGTGATAGAGGTCTTGTAATGCCTCAAGCGCCTCCATCGCCTCTAATAATTCCAGTTCCTGAATCGCCTTAAGCCGTATATCCGGGCTTTTGTCTTGCAAACGCCCCACATGATATTCGATTATACGCTTCTTGGTTGGCACAGCGTAATCCTTTATCTTCTAGCAGCCTGTACCCAAAGTTGTGATTATACTGCTATTATATCAGACAAATCCCGGCGAATTACTACATTTTCGTTATGTCGGCGGTCTTCAAAAATACATTTTGATTTACGGTAATGTGTTGGCGCATGTTATAATTAACGCCAAGAACTGATAAAAATAAAAAATGGAGTTGGGGGAGTGATTGAGCACGCGGTCATCAGTGCCTTTGGGCAATCGCACCACCGCAGCGCATTAATCCATAATCGTCCACGCGCGATGCTGCCCGCATTGGGCAAACCATTAGTGGTGCGTGTCATGGATCGGTTATATCGGATGGGGATGCGCCATTTCACGCTGATTGTGGGCGATCAGGAGGGGGTTGTCGCTTCCTATGTCAAGACGCAGTGGATGCCCGATGTACACATCAACCTGGAGATTAAATTTGATCGTGAAAGCGCCCTACAGGTGCTCGCAAGGGTGGCGAATCAAATCAATGCGCCATTCATTTACAACCACTATAATTGTTTCACCCATACACAATACTATCGCGGCCTGATCAATAGCGATGCCCCGCAATCACTGGTTATAGGTGTCTCTCGAAAAATCCTGTCGAAGGCCGAGCAGCGCTACTTCGCCGCGACCGATGGGCAGACCATTACCGACATCATTAATCAACCAGCACACGATGCGGATAGCCTGGCGATTACGGGCATCGCAATCTGTGGGCAATCATTTATCGAATATTTGAAGGCAAATAGCAGCCAATCTAATCAACATCTGTTCGGCAAACAATTTAACGACCTTGTGCAGGCCTACATCCAAAGTGGTGGCAGCGCAGCTATGGCTGAATCGGCATGGACGTTGCAAGTCGATACCGACGCCGATTTACTCACCCTCAATCACCGTCTACTGACCGATGAACCGGAAGACGCCCATATTCTGAGTGAATTGCCCACAACCGTTCGTATTATTCCGCCTGTACGCATTGACCCCAAGGTCAGCGTGGGCCATGCCGCGACTATTGGCCCTTATGTTTATCTGGAACGTGGCAGCACCATCGGCGCGCGGGCTGTGGTGGAGAACGCCATCGTGCTCGAACGCGCCACTATCATCGCGCAAGCCACCGTCCGCAATAATATCATCGCGCCGGGTGGCCCCCTACTCTAATCCCAACCTTTACCCTCGCATGGGCCCGATTACCCCCTTATAATGTGCGACGGGAGGGGGTGTGAATCCCCTTTTGTTTTTGATTGAGACCGTTCAGGGAATACGACATTGGCGCAACCGTTCAAAATCTGTCCTATTTGCGAAACGCGCAATCATCGTAACGCAACCATATGTACAACCTGCGGCACACTGTTAACAGATGTCGATTCCCTGACTGCACAATCGCACCCACGCGGCACTGATTTTGGCTATGATTATCGTCATGGCGAGACCGACCTTTATGAGGGCAATTTATCGCGAACAGCGCGGGTTTATCTGTTTGGCATTGTCACACTGGTCACTGTAGTCGTCTGCGGTGTCCTCATTTTACTATTAGGGCCAATGTTCCTGCCCCAAGCTGCCGCTACACCGACCAGCATTGTTATCCCCACAATTGGAACACCACGCCCAACTTTCATCATGGCAACGGTCACCACCGGCCCGCCAACAGCGACCCGAACCCCTACACCATTAGCATCCAACACGCCGACAGACACACCCACACCCGAACCTTGCCTGCAACGGGTTAACGCGGACGATACCCTCATTGGCATTGTTTCCCGCTGTGGTCATCGCGACCTTGACATTTTGGATGTGGTGGTCGAAATCAACAATCTATCGGATGCAGGCAGCATCATCGTCGGGCAAATTATTGAAGTCCCCTGGCCCACCCCCACAACCGACCCCGATGCTGTTCCCACTGATGTGCCGGAAGCGGCAGCGGATACGGGGGGTGTGGGTCTCGTGACAACAGACGATGCGTTTTCAGGCGAATTCGACCCATTCGCACCGCCACCATCACCGACACTCAGACCCGGCGTGATGTGGCACGAAGTTCAATTTGGCGAAACGATTATCTCAATCGCCGTTCAATATGGCGCCAATATCGAAATTATGTCCCAGCTTAATCCCGAAGTGACCTTTTCCCAATGCGACTTTGGCGAACCGGGTGGTGGCGGCAGTTGTACTGTTAATCTGTTTGAAGGGCAGTTGCTCCGTGTCCCCGCGCCAACACCCACACCAACTATTCCACCGACATTATCTGGGAGCGAAACGCCAACACCCACACCAACAGCAACGTTTAACGCACCAAGTGCCATCTCACCGGGCAATCGGCAAACCTTTGATCGTGATCAATTGATTACATTGCGCTGGGTTGGCACAGGAACGTTGGCAGCGAATCAGGTCTATCGTGTCACCGTAGACAACACAACCGCAGGTATCGTCTACACCGCCGATACCACCGATTTGTTCTACATCATCCCCCGTCAATGGCAGGGGCGTGATGAACAACGGCACATTTATACCTGGACAGTTAGTGTGATTGATTCAGATAATCCAGCAAATCCCTATTTTACGACTGAACCACGTATATTTAGCTGGCAAGGAATTGGGGAAAATCAATGAGCACACATCACATCCGGTGGGTCATCAGCAGCATTTTGTGCATTGGACTCCTGCTTGCAGGGTGTAATTTTGGCATTCAAGGGGATGTCACCCCGACAGTCGAACCCATAGCCTCGGAAACGTCATCAACCATCAGCCAGAATCCCACGATGACCCCGACATTACCCGCCTGTCCGACGCCAACAGTCCCGGATAATGCGCCCAATGTGGTTCAGATTGCGAGTCCTGTGGCGACAAACACACCCGGTTTGCCCACTGAGACATTCACCCCAACACCGACGCTCGGCCCCTATGAACATACAATTCGCGAAGGTGAGGTGCTCAGTTCGATTGTGGCACAATACGGGTATTTCGACCCATCCATCTATGCCGAAGTCGTGCGAATCAATAACAATATCCCCAACGCCGACACACTACCCGGCCCCGGCACGGTCATATTGATTCCACGCCAAACCGCCACACCGATCCCCGAAGGCATTGAATTAACAGCAGGCGCTGCCGCCACACGCGGTCTGGAAACTTTTGGTGGGGTCACACTACCAGAAAACACGGTTATCGACTGTCATACAGTACAGGAAGGCGAGACTATTCTAGGCATTGCACAACAGTACAATACGACTTTAGAAATTCTCAGTCGATTGAATCCACAGATTCTATTCAGCCGCTGCAATTTTGACCTGCTCACGGGCGGCGAAGAATGCACAGTATCCATATTTCCCGGCGATTGTGTGAATGTCCCCTTCCCCACGCCTACGCCGACCCTCACACCAACACCATCCGGCAATGAGACGCCCACGCCAACACCCACGTATGCCGCGCCACGAGTCATTTTTCCACCTGATGGCGCGGTAGCACAGGCGGGGGTCTTTAGTTTGCAATGGGTAAGTACGGGGATTTTGCAAGCTGATGAGGCGTATCTCATTACCCTCATCGACACATCTGCCAATACGCAACCCGTCTACTTCACAACGCGAGAAACGGCATTTGAATTACCCGCGACACTTATCCCGACGGATGGGCAGCCACACGTCTTCACATGGTCGGTCAATGTCGCCGTTCGCAACGAAAATGGAGTCTATCGTCCCATTAGCAATGCCCCAGTGCGAACATTTCAATGGCAGAGTCGCTAGCGGGAACGGTTGAACTCGCGGGCGAGTTGTTCATTGCTCATGTGAATAAGTGTGGGATGACCATCTGGAGACTGTAGAGGCGTCGGGCTGCGTTCGAGACGGCGCACAATAGCTTGCATCTCGTCCATGTTCAAAACTTGCCCCGATTTCACTGCGGCATAAGCTGTTAGTCGGATGGCCAGACGATCAGCGAGCGATTCCACACTGTCTCGCAATTCCAATTCGCCCATCAGACTCGCCAATACATCAACTGCATCGGCATCTGCCAGAATCAGGGGCAGCGCCCGGACAATAAAGGTATTTGTGCCAAAGACTTCGACAGTCAGGCCAAGACGCTTGAGCACATCCAGATATTGCTCAATCAAACGTGCTTCGCGCGGCGGCACATCAAAGGTCTGTCCATCCACTGTTTGACGTGCAAGAGGTTGCTTACCGCCCAAATCCTCTGTGAACTGCTCATAGAGGATTCGATGGTGCGCGGCGTGTTGATCCAACAAATAGAGTCCAACAGGCCCTTCGGCGACGATATACGTTGCCCCCACTTGTCCCACCACACGCAGCATCGGCAAGGTGCGGGGGCGAGACGGCGCGCCGGGGCCAACGGGAATCGCCGTCGGGTCATCATCGTCATCAATCATACCATCAGCCAAATAACCTGCATCGCCCGCAGCCGATTCATCATCGGCTTGAGACAACCAGCGTGTGCCGGGTGCCGCCCATTGATCCACATCATACGATGTCATGCTGGATGCAAAGTCCGGCGCATTCGCCGCGCTGACGATTGCACGACGCACCGCGCGTTGTACCGCTGTGAAAACCGCATCGGGATTCTGGAAGCGGACTTCGGCCTTGGTGGGATGGACATTCACATCTACTAAATCGGTAGCTAAATCCAACATCAGGACGGCAATGGGATGGCGCCCCGACGGCATCAGGCCGTGATAGGCCTGTGTGACCGCAAATGTCAGATTGCTATCTTGAATGGCACGCCCATTCACAAAAATCATGATTCGAGAGCGGTCATTGCGATTCAGCGAAGGCAGCGATGTGTAACCGTACACACCCACAGCCGGATGATTACCTCTTGTCGATTCCTCACTTTCGACAGCAATCATCTGCCGGAAGGTATCTAATCCCAGTGCCGTGACAACGACATCTGCAAGCTGCCCACTACCGCTGGTACGGAAAATCTCGCGCGAGTCCTGCTCCAACACGAATCGGATATGGGGATACGCCAACGCATAACGAGTCACCACACCACTGATTTGCCGTTTTTCAGTGCTATCTTTCTTCAAAAATTTAAGGCGTGCAGGCGTATTGTAAAAAAGATTTTCGACGGTGATGATTGTCCCCGCGGGCGCGCCAATTGACTGCTGCTGCACGACTGTGCCGCCTTCAATTCGGACCTGTGTTCCAACGGTTTCATCCGCAGAACGGGTCACCAGTATGAGATGACTGACTGCGGCAATGCTCGACAAGGCTTCACCGCGAAAACCCAGCGTGCGAATCGCCATCAAATCATCAATCGTTCGCAATTTACTGGTGGCATGACGGGCGAAGGCGAGCGATACTTCGTCCGACAAAATCCCACAACCGTCGTCACTCACGCGCATCAAGCGCCGCCCGCCATCTCGTAACTGAATTTGGACAGTGCGCGCTCCGGCATCCACCGCATTTTCGACCAGTTCTTTAATAACGGAAGCAGGTCGTTCCACGACCTCACCAGCAGCAATTTGACTGATCACTTTCTCTGGCAGAATCGCAATTGGCATAATTAACGCCCCCAAAAAACAATACCCCAGACAGGGGTATCATTGTACATCATCCAGGTACAGATATTAATTCACCCCAGATAACGAATGCGGACTATTCCGTCGTCTTTCCATCAGAAGGGCGCAAGTTCTCATCTTCAAGCGGAATACTGAAACAGAATCGACTGCCATTACCTTCTGAACTTTCTACCCACGCATGACCTTTATGATGCTGGGCGACACTCCGCACAATAAACAACCCTAAACCGCTGCCTTTCACCCGTTTGTGTTCCTGACGGCGAATCCGGGTATGACGGTCAAATAAACGCTTCTGGTCTTCCTTACTAATACCAAAACCGGTATCTGTTACCGACACCTCAATCCTATCTTCACGGCGCTCAACACCCACTTCAATTGTGCCACCATTGGGCGTGTATTTAATCGCATTGTCAACAAGATTGGTAATCGCGCGTTCCAGCATCGTGATGTCGGCAAATATGATGGGAATATCATCCGCCGTCTTGAACGAGAGCGTCAGTTCCTGCTTTTCCGCAGGGACTAGATGATTGGAAACGATACGCCGCGCAATTTCAATCACGTCGCACTGGGAGCGTTCCAATTCATAAAACCCGGTCTCCGGATCATAGCGTCCTGCGTCTTGAATATTCTCAACAAGCGAGGTCATCTGAGCAATACCGGCGAGAATCTTGTCGATAAAGTGGGCTTGTTTTTCGTTCAACTCGCCCACCATCTGCGATTCGAGCATACTCGCAAAGCCCTTCATCGAGGTCAGCGGCGAGCGCAAATCGTGCGACACAATCCGCGTAAATTCATGTTGGTTGCGTGACAAACGCTCGTGACGGGCTTGAACTTTACTGTTGCGGGTAATCGCTGTTAAGCCCTTTCCTAAAATATTTAATTTCTCAGTATCCGCGTCTGTGACCGCGTAGCCATCTGGCGCCGACAACCACATCCCACCCACACACCGCTTATGAATAAAGATCGGAACAGCCAACCAATCGCCGTTCAGCGTCGCGGGCATCGCGGGTTTGAATGTCACGCCGGGTTTTAAGCCCTTTGTCGTCAGTTCCACGTCCATCGCTTCGGGAATGTCGGATTCAGCCATACCCTCAACAATGACGAGGAATGGCTCATCAAACACCATATAAAAGGCGGTTTTTGCCGCCGTAATTGCACAGGCCGCCTGCAATACAAAAGGCACACACACCTGTGGTTTAGGATTATCAACAACCATATCCAGCATCTGTTGTAATAGGGTTGTCGCATTTAAATCTTCAGTATTGGAAGTCATACACACCACTCACTTATCAAGGTGGATTGGTTGTTAAGCATCATTATGGCACTGTATCCAGTGTATCTTGATATAGTAACCTACCTAAGCGATTATATATACGCGCCATAACACGGGCAAGTTAAGGTTCTTAAACCGAAATACCCTTCGCTTGCACCACCTATTCTTTCATGCTAGACTGTGCGACAAATAACAGGTGGAACAAAACTCACGATGGCTGAAAAAATTCTGATTGTAGACGACGATGTTGACAGCCTTAAGCTGATCGGTTTAATGCTCCAGCGCAATGGGTATGAGGTTGTTGCTGCCAACGCCGGCAGCCAGGCCTTACAAAAGGCGCTGCAAGAAATACCCGACCTTATCATTCTGGACGTGATGATGCCAGATATGAATGGGTACGAGGTTTGTCGCCGCCTGCGCGGGAATCCCCGTACACAGGGCATACCCATTATCATGTTCACGGCAAAAACGCTGATTGATGATAAAGTAGCTGGCTTTGAAGCGGGTGCCGACGATTATCTTACCAAGCCCACCCATCCACAGGAATTAGCCTCGCGCGTAAAAGCCATCTTAGCCCGCAGCGCCACCGAAAAACCCAAACCCGTGTCTCGACCACAAGGCGCAACGATTGGGGTCATTGGTGCAAAAGGCGGGGTTGGCACGACAACCATTGCCTTGAACATTGCCGCAGCATTGCTACAAACACGACATAATCCGATAGTGGCGGACTTCCGTCCCGGTTCGGGGGGGTTGGGCCTGTTACTGGGTGTTAACCGCGCGCAGGGTATGGCAAGCATCTTACGCAATCCACCGAACGAGATTTCAACAAAAGCACTGGAAGGCGCGCTCGTCACCCACCAGAGTGGCTTACGCGCATTACTATCGTCTACGCGACCTAAAGAAGCCTTACTCAACTTCCCTATGGAAGCACCCCTGGCGATTGTCAACGGTCTACGCACCCTGGGGCGTCCGGTGATTTTTGATATGGGCAGTGGTTACAGTCCGCTGGTTGGTCGCCTGCATCGTGAGATGGATCGCTTGATTCTGGTCGTTGAGCCGGGCACTATCGCCCTGGCTATCGCCCGCGACATGATCCAGGAATTTGGCCCGGAAAGTGGTAATCGTATCAATATTGTGGTGGTGAATCGCTCGCAGTCAAGCGTACAAACCCCCTGGCACGAAGTTGAGCAGATCTTAGGCAAAGAACTCAAGGGCATTGTCTCGGCAGCGCCTGAATTGGCTTTCCAGGCGACTGAAGCCGGCATACCCATCGTGCTCTACCAGCCTAATTCAATTGTCGCAACACAAATCATGAAAATATCGGAAGAATACAAACTGCCGCCGGGTGGAGAAATGACCGCTTAATCGCGGACTATTACCCGGATTTTTGAGAGGTCGCTTTATCCTAATGACTGTAGAATCGGTTCAAGATGCGATTACACACGCAGCACATCTGATAGAACAAGCACAGCATGTTGTCGCATTTACTGGCGCAGGCATCAGCACACCTTCTGGGATACCCGATTATCGCAGTCCAAATTCGGGTTTGTGGGAAAATGTTGACCCGGTAGCTGTAGCAAGCATATTTGGCTTTCGACAGAACCCAAAGGCATTTTATGATTGGGTGCGTCCGCTCACCCGCCTAACTGTAGAGGCCAGTCCTAACGCCGCCCACATTGCGCTGGCTGAATTAGAAAATCGGGGTAAGCTGAAAGCAGTTATCACACAAAATATTGACATGCTGCATACCCGCGCAGGAAGTCGGATTGTCCATGAACTACACGGTCACATGCGCGAATCGACCTGCATACACTGTTTTTCCGTGTATCCCGGTCAACCGATTTTGGAAAAGTTTCTGCAAGATGGTGAAGTCCCCATCTGCGGAAAGTGTGGCGGTGTCTTGAAACCAAATGTCATTCTGTACGGCGAGCAGCTACCCATACGTGAATTACAGGCGGCGAAGAGCGCAGCCCGCGACTGTGACCTCATGATTATTGCAGGCACATCGCTCGAAGTCGCGCCTGCCAGCGACTTACCTGTTATCGCGCAACGCACAGGTGCCCGGTTGATCATCATCAACCTCGAAGAAACACCACTGGATCGCGCGGCTGAGGTCATCATCCACGGCGATGTTGCCGAAGTCTTGCCCGCAATCGTAGCGCAGTTGGAGACTAACGTATGAGCAAGGCTGTGAATACATCTAACCAAACGCAAATGAATCAAGATGATTTACTGGCGCATTATGAACGTATCATCGAAATTAGCCAGCAACTTAACTCCACCTATGATCACATGGCGCTCCTACGCCGCATCATTTCTGCCGCGACAGAATTGATTCACGCCGCGGCGGCGTCTATCATGCTGCACGATTCGGCAAGTAACGAACTGCGCTTCGCCATTGCGACCAACATCAATCCGCACGAAATGGAGGACATCGTTGTCCCGCTCGAAGGCAGCATCGCCGGATGGATTTTTACACATGGTGAACCGCGTGTCATTCAAGATGTCGCACAAGAACCCGGTCACTTCCAGGGCGTAGACAACAAAATCGAATTTCATACCCGCAATCTGCTGGGTGTGCCGATGCGTACCCATAAACGGGTGATCGGTGTGCTGCAAGCCGTCAACAAACGCAATAACGAACCTTTCACCGAAAATGACATTGACACCCTGACCACACTTGCGAGTATGGCAGGCACCGCCATTGAAAACGCGCGCCTGTTCCAGCAGAGCGATTTCATTGCAGAAATGGTACACGAATTGCGGACGCCCCTGGCCGCCCTCAAAGCCAGCACAACCCTGCTCAATCGCACCGATTTATCGTCTGAACGACGTGAAGAAATTATCGACTTGATGCAAGGCGAAACCGAACGCCTGATTCGTATGACAACGGAATTCCTTGACCTCGCGCGCATGGAATCCGGGCGAACCCGGCTCGAACTATCGACATTTGGCACATACAAACTGCTTAAGGAAAGTGTCGAGGTGGTGCTGCCACAAGCCAACGACAAGAATATTACGATTGTACTGGATGACTCGTCTGATTTCATGGTGAAAGCAGATCGTGGCAAAATCAAACAGGTCGTGCTTAATCTGCTCACCAATGCGATTAAATACAATCGTGAAAATGGGCAAATCAAGGTTCGGGCGAGTTTAGTTGCGAATAAAGATGGGCAACAATTTGCCGAAATCGCGGTTCAAGACAGTGGTTATGGCATCTCAAAAGAGAACCAGCGCCACATGTTCCAGAAATTCTTCCGTGTCGCAGATACAGCCGGCTTCACACAGGGCACAGGCTTAGGCCTCGCCATCACCAAGCACATTGTGGAAGCCCACGAGGGTAATATCTGGCTGGAAAGTGAAGAAGGGGTCGGTTCGACGTTCTTATTCACCGTCCCCATTTCAACCGACGACTAAATATCCAGCAGCACTTTCAGCACGCCCTTTTCACGCGCTTTTTCCATGGCGGCAATACTGTCATCAAGCGAATAGCGCGCATCAATGAGCGATTCTACATCAACTAACCCGCTCGCCAAGAGCCGTAACGCGGCGTCAAATGGCCCGCAGCGACTCCCAATCACCCTGATTTCGCGCACAGCCACTTGTGTCAAATCCACCTGTGGCAGCCCATGATAGGTACTCTTGAGTACAATCGTCCCGCGTGAGCGCACTAATTCTAAAGAATCGGCAAAGCCGCCTGCCTGTCCTGTAACATCGACTACTATATCAGCGCGTTCCTGTGGCAAATCCTGTTTTTCGACAGCGGGAATACCCCAATTTTCAAGCAATTTCGCCTGTTTATCCCGGCGCACGACTGCCACGACATCTGCTCCCGTGAGCTTGAGCACCTGCGCGACCAACATGCCCAATTTTCCAACGCCAATGACGACTATTCTATCGCGCGGGGAGATAGGGATCGCTTCGGGAACTTGTAATGCCGCTGCCAGCGGTTCGACAAACACAGCAGCAGTGTCCGAGACCGAATCAGGCACAACATGCAAATTTCGTCGGGGCAAGGGCAAAAAATCCGCGAATGCGCCGTAATAATTACGGATGCCGACTGTCTTGCGATTGCGACATTGACTGGGAATACCCCGATGACAAAAATCGCAGTCCCCACAGACAACGCTGATTTCGCCCACGACCCGTTTCCCAAGCAAGTCATCTGCCCCTTGCACCACCTCCGCGACAAACTCATGACCGAGAATGCCCGAAAAACCATACATGCCCGCGATGAGTTCGAGGTCGGTATTGCAAATGCCTGCCTGCCGAATCTTCAGCAGTAGATGCCCGCTATCCACATCCGGGTCAGGGACGGTCGTATCCAACCGCAGCGCGCCATCGTAAATCAAAGCCCGCATCATTAAGACTCCGCCTCAGCGTATTCCAGCGCACCGCCGTTACGGTTGAGAAATGGAATTTCGCCTTTTT
>CAZTLI010000033.1:0-21236 GCA_964614375.1 uncultured Anaerolineaceae bacterium | reverse complement strand
TCTATCCTGCCGCTTTTTTTGTTGCCCGCGGCAACCGCATCTCGAAAGATGATGGGGTTGATGTCACGCAGTATCTACTCGATCTGCAACCGGGATTGGTGAAAGTGCTGCGTGAAGACGATGGCTCGAACGTAGACCATTTCGTACATGCGCCGCGTGGTATCCATGCCCAACATGATGGGGCGAATTGGCAGTACATCGCCCGAGATGGTCTGGGCAGTGTCCGCAGTCTCATCTCCAGTTCGGTGGGTGTCGATGCCGTGCAATCTTATGATCCGTTTGGCAACCCCTTGGACAGTTATGGCGCAGGCTATGGCTTTACCGGTGAGCAAACGGATGGTAATGGTCAGGTCTTCTTGCGAGCGCGGTATTACAATCCAGGTACAGGCGCTGGAAGCGGCACAGGTACGCGGCGACCTGATGATTGCGCGGGATTTCCTACAAAACTGCGATGTCCTTTACTAAGGATAAACCCATGAGACTCCTACGATTATTGTGCAGAGGGCGGGCTGATGGTCTGTAACAAACACCTCGGATCACACCGTTTTTTGCGGACACGTAACAATGCCCGTATCTATACGCCGTATCCATACGCCCGTATCCATACGCCCGTATCCAAACCCGGCCCTCCCCCGTCAAGGGGGAGGTGGCACGCACAGTGTGACGGCGGGGTTTTCACCAGCAGATATGATCTCCGTATTTAATCATTAAACTGCATATGAGGAACATTTTTACGCCATCACGCCGTATACACCTTCAACGTGACGATACTTTTAGGGGGCACATCCACACGAATAGGCGCATCGTCCGCTATCGCAATCGCCTCAAGCACATCTTCTTGTAAATCGACCCTCTGCACAGTGGTGACGTGGACATCGAGCGCGACGTGCGCCTGCGCCAGGTTGTTCGATGGGTTATAGACGCGCACGATTGTCGCTTCGCCATCTTCAGATTGTTTAACGCTGCTCAACACAATATCATCCCCCGTGATCTGCAAGCCCGCCCGTGCCACCGGTAAAGTCCCACTGTGCGGCACAGTCGTCAGGCTGCGTGGCTGCGCGAGGAAAGTTTGCGCCTGTTGACCAACACTCGCCCCTTGCCAATCGCCCTCATGCGGATACAACGCCATACGATAAGTGAGGGTTTGCTGCAACTGCGCTTCCGGGGTGGGAATACCCGGCCCCGCGCCACCGACAATCGTGGTCGTATCGCGCCGCGCACCCAGATACCCCACCGCCCGCAGCAATGTCAAGGCAATCTCACTGGTATTCGCGTCGCCATCGACACCAAACTCATAGACACCTTCCGCAATCACACCCAGACCAACGGGCTGTCCAGCGGCACTGGCGCCATGCACATCCATCCAATTGTGCATCGGGAATGTCTCCGGCGGCGATTCCACCCACCAGTCACCCAGTTGAATCGGTTGGGGTTTGGTGGGGCGTGTCATGACATCGAATTGCATAGCGCTGCTGGCTTCGCGGACACCCCGCAAGCCAGTGGGGAAGTGCATCCGCAGGCGATGGTCTCTGGCGCGATTATCAATCGTCACACTGATGTCCAGCAGGGGACTACCGTCACGCAGCATCAAATCCACTGTGACGGGGCAGATGACCGTCTCATCGCGGCGCTGCTGCCGCCCCTCATCCAGACTGTGGGGCAGGGCGAAATCATATTCGATGCGTATGTGCTGCACATTGACCCCCGTTCCCAACCGCGCGCTTCGGGGGCTGGCGCTGTGTGTCGAATAAACCCGGTTGAATAGTGGGGGCGAAAATGTATAGCCATCGCCATTGTCGCCGCTGTCGTCCAGGCGTCCCAGATTGCGAAAGACGTGTTCACTGTTGTGCAAATGCAGATCGAATGTGCCGTTGGGATTGACCCTGACCGTCATATACTCGTTTTGGAGACCGTTAAATGGCGGATTGTGCTGTGGCTGCCAGTGAATGGGTTTGGCATCGGTCTTGACGTAATAGGTGGCATAACCATAAGCGGGAATGTGGGCGTGGAAGCTGGCACGCACGCGCCGGATGTCGATGACGCCTCTTGGCCCCGATGCCAGCGCGATGGCTGTGGTCGTCTGGTGAACGCTGTGCATCTGCACGGGCACAGGATCACCCACAGGGGGGCGGATGTGTATCCCTCGAAAAAATACGTCCGGCAACTCGGGATTGGCATAACCCCAATCGGCGCGGGTATGGACGGCCTTCACATCGAGATAGTGCGAGTCGGGCGTCAACGTGACCGGGGGAGACTGTTTCGCCACTGCTTGCTGACGTAACCAGTATTCGGGCAAATCAATGTCCAGCGTGACAATTTCATCACGCGGATAGGGCGTCCCGTTGAAGACCATCAGCGCAATTTCATCATCTGCCGCATCCGACATATCGGTCTGTTCGGCGATGAGCCAGAAGCGTTCCTCAACCAGATAATCCGCAATCTCTTTCGCCCATTCAAAGCGCGTCATCATCTGCCGATGAACTTCATCGACGGAGCAGCCACCAATTGAATCATGCGGGTGATTTTTCAGCAGCCATTTCCACGCCGTCCACAAATGCCCGCGCGGATAATCCGCCACGCCCCACAACCACGCCAGCGTAGACCATGCCTCTGCCCAGTGTTCGAGCGAAATCAACGTTCGGGCATTCATCAATTTGTTATCGGCGCGCGACGACAGCACGTTATACAGCAGATAATTGACGCTGCCTGCGCTGCGGGGCACGTCGCGCAGCTCGCCATAGACCGTTTCGAGGTCTTTACCATTAATGGACTGTTTCAACGCTGTCCAGAAATCTTCAAGCGAGGCATGGATACACTCAATATCGTCGAATGTGTCGTTGGCGATACCGATAATCTGTGGCAGGTCGGCGCGGGCTTCAACATGGTCAACGCCCTGCATCGCCAGCAGAATGTTCCCCGTCGCACGTTCGGCTTTATAGTAGGCCGTCGCCCGCAAATCATAGGCCGCACGCTGGGGATCAGCCGCCATCGCGCCCAGATCGCTGTAACCGATAATCGTAGACATATGATGCAGCAGCACCCGCGACCCATCCGGCGCTTCCCACCACAATTCACTGCGCCGACTGCCCGCGTCCAATCCACGAAAGTTCATGCACGTATCGAGACCGAAACCGCGCAGTAGCTGCGGGAGCTGCGCGATATGCCCGAACGTGTCCGGGATATAACCCACATCCATCCGATGCCCGAATTCAGTCGCCATCTGTTTGCCGAGCAGCAAATTCCGCACGAGACTCTCGCCGCTGGTCAAAAATTCATCGGGCAGGATGTACCAGGGGCCGACCATCAGCCGCTTATCACGAATCAATTGTTGGAGCAGGGCGCGCTTTTCGGGATGAATTTCCAGATAGTCATCGAGGATAATCGTCTGTCCATCGAGATTGAAGGTGGCATACGCCGCGTCGTGTTCGAGGATGTCCAGCAGCTTGTTCATCAGCCGCACCAATCGCAAACGAAACAGTTGGAACGCGCCATACCATTCCCTGTCCCAATGCGTATGCGACACGACGTATAACTGGTATTTTTTGGTCATGGTGGGCTGCTTTCCGGGTTACGAGATACAGAGGACACCGAGTGTAAAAAAACAAAAGATCCAAAACAACGCATTTAGGCAATACGACCCATTATCTCAAAATTGCTGTTGCACGTCACGCATGATTACACTGAACTGGGGCTGCGCTTGCTCAGTCGTGTTTTTACGCATCGCTGTGTTTAATCATCCCCACATCCCAACCCGCCAAACACGAGTCGTTCTCGATGTCCATTGTGACAACGGTCGGCTTTGCGCCCGCGTCCTGATTAGGAATAGACCGCTTGAATGTCAACCAGGGGACAATTTCAGCATCCCAATCTGCCAGATGGGTGAGGGCAATCCGCAGCGGAAAACTGACCGGACGACAGGTAAGGCGTTTGTCAATTGCATCAAATTGCACACCCGCCAGCGCATACATCAGGCCAAATCCACAGGCTGGACGCGGATGCCCATCCACCATCGGGAAATCATGCAGTTCGCCCGCGTAGCGATGGTCGGCTGTAGCACCGGCAACGACCATGAGTTCATTGGCGACTTCGAGGATGGTCGTATCTTCATAGCTGACGTATTCCCCATGCCCCAGATAGCGCCGCAGATGGTCGGTCATATCCACACCGAGATAGGCCGCAATACAATCGCGCCAGAGGTTTTGCGTCAACCAGCCGCGTACATCAACCGTGCTATGCACACAGCCATGTTCGCGCAGGGTGCGCCGCGTGCTGACGATTAAATCCACGCGCAGATGGTCAAGCTGGATATTTAATTCCATGCCCGCCCGCAATGGATAGAGCAGGCCGTGTGGCGTCCACATCGAATAGTGATGGAATGAGGCAGGGTCGGCGAACGAAATCGGATAATGGTCACCCAACCAGCCATCACGCATCGTCTGCTTGATACGCTGAATCGTCGTCCGACAGCGTTCCGCCAGATGTGCATCTTGAAAATAGTCCGCGATCTGCGCGACGGCGGTATAGGCCGCGACCAGTCGCACACCATGATACGCCTGTTCCTCAGAGGCCGTAATCAAGCCGCTGCCCCAATCGTTGGTGTTATCGGCATAACGATTGGGCAAACCGCTGCCCGATGTATCCGCCGCAAATAGAAATTCGACCAGTTCAGTGAGGAGTGATTGTTTATCCGTCAGCAGCGAAGCATCGTCCGTCGAACGCCAGCAGTGGTGCAGCAGCAGCAGATAATTGCAGTTCTCTTCGACCTTCATCGCGCTGCCGGGACCGCCATAGCGATTGCCCGTCGCTTCCAGATGCTGCCCCACATCGTGCGCCATGTAGCCGCTGCCGGGACGATAATAGGCCGCCCACTGCTGGAGCATCCGTTTGACCAGTTCTGGCCAATACTGGAAGAAAAACAGCGCCAACTGATAATCGACATCCAGCGTGGAATGATAGGCGCCGATTTCCATAATCGAAAACCAGTCATCTTCTGCCCACCACGCATTGCAGGCGATGCCCTTGAATGCTGCCGATAGAATCGCCTTGAGTTCTGGCGGCACAGTCGCATCCATCACAGTTGATTCAAACAGCGCACTCTTGCGCCCAATCGCGTCTTCATGCTCACGCCACCACGCCAGCACAGCGGTTGCCTGCTCCCAAAGCGTTGTATACCCAAATTTCAGGCGCTTGCCTTGTTGGTTGAGCGTTGGTTGCGGGATATAGCCCACATGATAGAAGCGAACCGACTGGGCTGTGCCAGCAGCCAGCGTCACCGGACAATACAACAGCGGCATGTCGCCTGATGAATCAACTGTCGCATTACCCGCCATGATGATTTGCTCGAAGGTCAGGCTATCAATACCGGTATGGTCGATGCCGTCCGGGAAATCAATCGGCATGATTGAGCGCAGGCCATTAGCGCTGATTTCAGGATTGTGAAGCGGCAGACCAAAACATACCTCTGCGGATACGGTGTCGGATGACGTGTTGGCTATTTCCACGTCAACACAGTAGGCGGGGATGCAGCTATAGTCAAAACTTTGCGGGTAAAATGAAGATCGGAATGTAAAAGTCACACTGACGGGCAGGGCGGGGTCGGTGGCAGTGATGACCGTCGTCAGTGGTGTGATACGCTGGCGCAGGGTCGCGAAGGTCTCGCCGTCTGCAAATGGCAGGATGCGGGTCACATCAGCGTGTCGCAGCCCAATCATTGCCGTCTCGCTGCTGACGACCTGCGGGCACGTCCCGATGCTGATACCGACGGTATCGGTTTTGCGCCAATCGAAATAGTGGAATGTCCCCAATGGAAACACGCGATAACGCCGCGCGGCGGGCAGCATATTGACGGTGAAGCGTGTGCCAAAACAGGCAATAATCGAATCGTACAACATCAGGCAGGCTGCTCCATCACATCTTCACGCTGCCAGCGGTCATGCCTTTGACCAGATATTGTCTGGCGAAGAGATACAGTAAAATCGACGGCACGCTGTAAATGACAGCCAGCGCGGTCAAAAAACCAAAATCGACACTGCCTTGATTGCCAAATGCGCGATACAAACCCATTGCAATCGGGAAGGTCGTCGGTGAACGCAGGATAACCAACGGAATGAGGAAGTCGCCCCACGCCGCGAGGAACGCGAACAGACCAGTCACAGCCACGCCGGGAGCCATCAATGGGAACACCACGCGCACCAAGGCCGTGAGTCGGTCACAACCATCTAACCACGCTGATTCTTCCAGTTCGATGGGGATGCTATCGACAAAACCTTTCATAATCCACAACGAAATCGGCAGCTGCATCGCGGATAGAATCAATATCGCTCCAGCGAAGGAATTGATGAAATTCAGTTGTACGGACAGGCTGAAAATCGGGATGATGACGGCAGTAATCGGCAGCACCCGCGCCAGCAGCAGGGTATACATAAAAATCTGTTTGCCCCGAAACGGCACGCGCGATAGAGGATAGCCCGCTAATGTCGCCAGGACGACGGTCAGCAGCATCGTGCCGATGCCAAGGATGAAGCTGTTTTTCAGCCAGAGCAGGATGTCGCTCTCGTTGACAAGTTGGACATAATTGTTGAAGGTCGGCTGGGTGGGAACAGCCCACGCCGATGTCGGCTCAGGATTAAACGATGCCAGCAGCAGCCACGAAATCGGGCCAAAGAAAAAGATGAATAGCAGCAGATAATAACTGTTTTTGGAAACGGAAGGTAAATAACTACTGGCTGGACTGTTCATGCGGATTACTTTTCCTCTGACCATTCCACCCGGATAAAAAATAGGTAGATCATCGCCAGCACCAGATTGATTAATAACATGATGACCGACGCCGCCGAACCATACCCAATTTCGCGATATTCAAACGCATTGCGATAGATATAGACGCCGATGATTTCGGAACTGCCCAATGGGCCACCACCGGTCATAGCAAACACAATGCCAAAAACCGAGAATGTGCCCATCGTAATCAGGATAAAATCGAGCAGGATGGTATAGCGGACGAGGGGCAGGGTGATATAGCGGAAGCGATCCCACCGTGACGCGCCATCCACCGCAGCCGCATCATACAATGAAGCGGGGATAGCCTCTAATGCCGACGAAAACAGCAGCATCGTGAACGCCGTCCCGCGCCAGACATTGACAATGATGATGGAAAATAGCGACGAATCAATCAACCAGCGATGTTTTTCCAGCCCAAATGTCAGCAAAATCTGATTGAGCGTGCCCGAATTGTAGTTGAGGATACTCGCCCAGATGTAGACGGCGACAATCTCCGGGATGACCCACGCCAGCAGCACACTGCCGCCGATAAGCCCGCGGCTGAACAAACCCGAATATTTCAGCAGTATCGCCAGCGAAAAGCCGATGATAAATTGCCCGACGAAGGCCGATCCAAACACAAACAGGAAGCTGATTTTGAGCGAATTCCAGAAATCGCCATCGGCAAATAGGCGAGTGTAGTTCGCAAAGCCGATGAATGAAAAATTGCGGGCATTTGGCCCCACAAGGCTCTGATTGGTGAAACTAATGTAGATGGCCCATGCCGCCGGGACAATGACGAAGGCAATCACCAGCACCATCGCGGGCAGCATCAACAACAGCAGCGACAATTCCGCTAATCGCCGTCGTTTGAGCGTCCACCGGTAAATATAAATGGATTGCGCGTCCGCACGCACCGCCGCCATGCACTGTCCAATCGTTGGTGGGTGAATCGGGTGGGTTGAAGATGGTGGGGCGTTCGCGAACCGCCCTTACGAACGCCCCTACCCTGTATCCAAACTCGTTATACTACTCGTCCATTGGCAGGCGGATGACATTCTCCGACCCGACAATGCCTTCAACAGCTTCACCGAACAGCGCCATCGCTTCGGCAGCGGTGTTTTCACCCAGCATGATGCGCTCTGTCGCGATTTGAATCTGCTCCGACACCCGGCTGTAATCGGCGCTCACCGGACGGAACGATTGGAAGGGCATCACCCGTTCCACAATCGCGGCAACGTGTTCATCGCCCACAGACGCATCCACGCGCGTGGGGATACCGCCGACGCCGCTGGTATAGGTCGTGATGGAATCGGCGCTGCTCATATACCGGACAAATTCCCATGCGAGGTCGGGGTTCTCGGTGGTGCTGGAAATGCCCCAGGCCCAACCGCCACCCATGCTGACGTAATCCAGACCGTTGATGCCTGCGCCGGGTTCGCGCGCGGGCATGGGCGACCATGAGAGCACCTCATCACGGTTTTCAATTCCCCAGGGGCCATCCGGTGCATACAGACCCCAGACGACATTCACCACAACCGCCATGCCGACATCGCCATTCGCCAGACCTTCTTGCAGATAGAAGACCCAGGGTTCAGGCTCCATGAAGGGTTCGGCTGCCGAGTAACCTTCGCCGAACATGCGCTCATAAAATTCAAAGGCTTGCAGCAGCGCCGGACTTTCGACAATCCATACCTGTTCCACCGGGTCAAATAACACGCCACCCGCGCCCCGGAACAGCATAAAGAAGCCGTCTATCGTCGTGCCTTCACCCCAGATCGTGCCGGATTCGACTTCCATTGGAATGACATCGGGCACATTTTCTTGGATGAGTTCAGCGGCGGCGAAGATTTCTTCCCAGCTTGTCGGCGCGAAGGGCAGTTCGACACCAGCCGCTTCAAGAATGTCTATGCGATAGAACAGCACGCGCGTATCGGTGTTGTACATGATGGCATAGACCGACCCATTGGTGGAGGTCATGTCGCGCAGGCCCTGGGGGAAGTTCTCCCATTCGTCCCATGCAGCCACATAATCATCCAGCGGCAGAATCAGCTCGGATTCCACGAACGACGCGATGCTATCGTCACTGATGGAGAACACATCGGGCGCGACACCTGCGCTGAAGTCCAGCAGCAGCTGGTCAACATAGCCTTCTGTCGGTTCATTGACCACGACATTGACGGTGACACCGGCTTCAGCCTGTGCCGCCACAAAGCCCTCAATCAGCCCGTTAACCGTTTCTGAACGCGGATCGCCGGGGAACGACACTGTGAGTGTCACTTCATCCTGCGCGAGTGAGGTCACGACACCCAGCACGGGAATGACAACCAACAGCACAATAAGCAGTCTCAAAAGCGTGTTTTTGGTCTTCATTGACTAAACTCTCCTTAAACTAATCTGTTTGATGAGGGTATCGGTTAAACAGGTCACGTCCATATAGTATCCTCTCTCTACATATCAGGCGGAATCAGCACCAGACGATACGTTGTACCGGTGCAGGCTTACATCGACACATCCCAGGGATTGCTGCGTTCACCGCTGCGATAAATCACCGGGAAATACGGGCCAGCGAATGGGTCGCCATTGTGCCCACTGAGCAATTTGACATTGGCATGAGGTTCGGCGGGTGTGCCTTTGCGATAGGTTGTGCCATCGGGCAGCATGTGAATCACCAGCGACAGGCGGGGCGCATGGCTCAGGTTGGGGCGGCTGCCGTGTATGGTCAAACAGTGATGGAAGCTGACCGCGCCCGCCTGTAAAGGCAGCGGCACCGTCTTAAACGGTTTTCCTGTGCTGGCTTCGATGCGACTTTGCAGCGTATCCAGGTCTTGCTCGAAGAAGTCACTGGCATCCAGCAAACCCCAATTATGACTTTCGGGCACAACTTCCATGCAGCCGTTTTGCTCATCGACATCAATCAACGCCACCCACGCGGTGAGCATATTGGCGGGTTCGGCGCACTGCCAGTAATGCCAGTCCTGATGCCAGCCGACTGCGCCGGCGTCGGTATCTTTTTGCGGCGGTTTATGCAATAGCTGGTCATGCCACAGGCGAATAGATGATACGCCCGCCAATCGCGCCGCCATCGCGCCAATTGTCGGGTGCAGCGCCAGTTTCGCCAGCACAGAATCGCTCCAATAGCTGTTGTCGATTTTCACGATACGGTCAATCGGTTCGCCGGGCGTTGTGCTGCGGCTGTGGGGTGGGCGGCCTGTTTCATACTCGCCCTGCACGACCCGCGCGTGATGTTCGCGGATGGTCGCCAGTTCGTCGTCGCTAAGGACTTTCGGCGCGAGCCAATAGCCATTCTGTTGATAAAAGGCCACATCTTCATCTGTAACCACTTGTTGTATGTCGCTTGTCGTCATCATATTGGCTTCGTTATCCTGTATTTTCTCTATCTCTCTTCCGAGAATCGTGTCAGGTCACAAGTTCCAAGTGCCGAGTAAAACCGGGTCTGTTTATTTTTTTGCCAGCAGCCAGAGGCCGGCGGTGATAGGCCATTCTCGTCACTTTTTCTCCTATTTTCTCGGTGCTCTCCGTGTCTCTGTGGTTCAAAATCAGTCTTTCAAAGCAAGCGCCGCCGTGTTCCAGCCCTGTGCGATGCGGGCCTGTGTGCCCTCCCATGACAGGACGCCGCTGGTCGCATCGGCTGATTCGACATTGGCAGCGCCCACCGCACACGTCAAGCGCAGCGCGGCGGTTGGGGATAGTCCACGCAACAACGCCGCTAAAAATCCGGCATAGGCACAATCGCCCGCGCCCGTCGTCGCCACCACATCCACCGCAAAGGCAGGATGCCACAAGTCGAGATCGCGCCACTGCGCCGCATCCAGGCCAAGCGATTGCAAGCGCCTAAAATCGCCGCCAGCGCCCGCCGTTTTCAGATAAAAGCCATACTCACCGAGCTTAAATCCGGCGATGGTCACGCCCTGCGCCAATAGCTCGTCACCTAAATCGCCCAAATACGCCCGCGTAATATGGTCGAGCACCGCGCCGCCCCAGCGGTCATAATCCGCACGCCGCAGCATGAACACAATCTCTTCAATGCTCGGCAGGAAAATATCGACATAGGGCAGCACCCGCTTGAGCACCTGTGACCAGTTCACTTGACCACTGGGGCCGCCGGGGTCGGGATGGGACATATCCAACGACGTAATCACACCCATGTCATGCACACGTTGATAGATTTGCACCAGCGAATCACCGTCGTTCGCATAGAGGCAGGGCAGCAGCGGCGGATAGCCCAGATGAAATAGTTTCGCGTCGCGCACGATGTCAAAATTCACGTCTGCTACGTCAAAATGGGCGTTATTGCCAAAACAGTGCAGGATGATACGATCTGCATTTTCGGGCGATAGGATGACGGAATAGGAACTGGCTTCGTTGTCGCGCACTTTGATGAGGGCGCCCAACTGCGGGTCACGGTCATTGACTCTGGCGATAATCACCCGTCCCAACAGGTCATCGCCAACCGTCGTCATGAGGCCCACATCCACACCCAACCGGTGCAGCGCCAATCCCGTATTGGAGACAGCGCCGCCTGTCGCAATCGTCACGGGGCCAACTTCGTACAATTTGCCCGGCGATGAAAACGCGCTCAACGGTGTATGGGAGGTATCGGGTATCAGATCAGCGCATAGATGCCCGCTGACAATGACCGCGTAAGCCATCAAACGTCCTCAATCTAAAATATCGGGTATACGCTGAATGTCCGGGTCGCTGAATAAATCGGCTTCATCGACACTGCGCGTACTGAATTCACTGACGACTGCGCCCTCTGAACCACCTTGAAACCAGTGCCACGTTTGCGGCGGGATGGTGTATTGTTCGCCCGGCTTTAAGACGATTTCGTGCCAGACGTGATAGGTATCTTTGCGGCGGGGTGGGGGCGTGGCTCTGGGATTCGCTGCCTCGTCCCCTTCGACATAGAGATACACCTCGCCCCAACGACAACGAAACGTCTCCTGCTTACCCCCATAATCCATTTCCGGGATAGGTGGATGTTTATGTTCCGGGCAGGTCTGGCGCGGCAGCAAAATCAATTCTTTGGCGCAATATTTTTCATCGTTGTGATAGACAATCAGCGCCAGTCCCGTCTGCTCAAATTCGCCCAGGCCAAAGTCCGCGATTTCGATGTGCTGTTTTTCGGCGTCGGTGAGGACGATGGCGGCTTTCTCCAGATAGGTCAGCGCCGTTTGCTGCCATTTCGTGACCTCTTCGCGTGTCATCGCCATAATAAAAATCTCCGGTTCTATTTGTGTGTTACTTTCACTGCATCTGGCGGACACAGCAGTGCTGTGTCCCTACAATTATCGACGGTTGTTAACGGGTTTGTAGGGACGCGGCACACCATATCCGATGCTCCGATTAAATTGTTAATCTGCATTAACGTGTGGCGGGATTGCTAGCCAACTTCAACCACACACTGCCCCTGCTGTGATTGCAGGGCGGCGGTCAGGATGGCGTGATGCTGTGCTGTCTCTTGCGGCGTCGCACAGTAAAATGCCTGCTTCATGCCATCGCGCCCATTAACCAGTTCATCACAGAAGGCTGCCCACATCTGCAAAATGCTGTCCGGGAAACCAAACTCGAATATGCCGCCGGTAATCGTGGGATAGGCACTGGCATAACCGAGACTTTCCTCGTTCCATGATTGTGTCGCGCCGCTGGTGTAACGCATCGTATACAGCGACTTGGGCTGGCGTGTCGAGAAGCGCACACTATGCTCTGTGCCATAGATATTGATGTACCATGTATTGGTCTCGCCCGGCGCAATGCGGTAAGTCTTCAGCGTCATCGGAAATGCGCCGTATTGTTCGCTTTGCACTTCGCAGCTAATGATGGCGTTGTCCCATGTTTCGCAGGGCACTTTATCGCCAGCTTGCGTGAAGCGTTCGGTCATGATGTTGCTCAACAGCGCCCGGACGTTGTGTGGACTCCAGCCAAATCGCAGCGGAATATGCGCCACATGCAGTCCCAAATCGCCCATGCAACCATATTCCCCGTTGATGTCTATCATCCGTTTCCAGTTGATGGGCTTGTTGGGGTCGATGTCGCTGCTGTGGAGGAAACCCGCTTCAACCTCGATGATTTTGCCAAATGGGTTCGCTTGAATGTATTGAATCACGCGCTGCGCGCCGGGAAAGAATGGAAATTCCGACGAACAGCGCACAAACACGTTCGGATAAGCGTCCAGCGCCGTGAGAATCGCCTGATTTGCGGTCTGGTCGATGCCGAAGGGTTTTTCGCCCAGCAGATGTTTCCCGGCTTTCACGATGTCGGTATAGAGCTGCTGGTGCAAATTATGTGGCACGGCGCAGTAAATGGCTTCGATAGCGTCATCGTTCAGCAAATGGTGATAATCCGTAGAAGCAACCTGGATTGATGCAAAATTAGACTGAAACCAGTCGAACAGACCTTCGTTGGTATCACAAATGCCCGCGATGACGGGTTCAAAGTCCAGATTCAGCAGGTGCATCCAGCGCGCCGACGCGCTGGCGAATTCACGCCCCATCAAGCCCAGACCGATGATGCCAAACCGAATCTTTCGTTTAGCCACGCTGCGCGTCCTTTATATGCTGCATCGCTTGTTCGGGCGTCGCGTCGTCGTGGACAACTGCCATCAATGCGCGCGTCATCGCCGCCGGATAGGCGTGCTGGATGACATTGCGCCCATAGACAATGCCCTTCGCCCCTTGCCCCATCAACTCATAAGTCCGCTGCAAGATTTCTGCGTCGGGCACTTTGCCGCCACCACGCACAAGGACGGGTTTTCCAGCGGCGACCTCGATCACCTGATGATAGAGACTGACAGCATCGGTTGGGTCGGCTTTGATGATGTCGGCGCCGAGTTCAATCGCCTGTCGTACCAGCGGCAGAATTTTGTCAATGTCACCATCGACCATATACCCGCCCGCCGTTGTGTTGTCTTGCATCACCAGCGGTTCGACCATCAGCGGCATTCCGTACCGTTCGCACAGGGGCTTCAGCGCCATGATATTCTGCACGCATTGTTCCCACACGGCGGGTTGATCGGGCAGCATGAATAAATTGGCGACCACACACGCCGCGTCTAAACGCATGGCCTGTTCCAGCGGTTCGTGAATCATGCGGCTAAACAGCGTGCGGGGCAGGGCGCTGCCATACAGATTGGCGATGTCTGTCCGCAGCACCAGCGCGGGTTTGTGTTTGCCCGGCACGGCCTGCAACAGCGGCGCTTGACCGATGCTCAATTGAATCGCGTCCGGGTTGGCGTCTATCAGCGTGTGGATGACTGTTGACATATCCTCAATGCCAGTCAGGAAGCGGCGTTCACCAAAAAAGCCATGATCGACAGCGACATCAAAGCACTTGCCATCCGGGGCAAAAAGCCGCGCTAGACGATACTCAACACTCATGCTTTATCCTTGTGTGTTCATGTTTCATAACGGGTATATCCATCTAAATTGCAGCCCGCGACAGGCTCTCCTTTTTGTCTGGAATGATCAATATCCCTCTGAAAGCGTGCGCGTGCCTCATCAGTATCGAGTACAGTCAAGGTCAGGTCGAATGTCTGTTTCTCGCCCGGTTCTAACAGCACGAGGCGTCCAGCATCACGGGCGGCATTCTGACCTTCAGGGATGCAGTTACCCGGTTCTATCCCGCACACATAAATGCCCTGGCGTGTATGCTTCCACTGGGTCAGATAGGGCATTCGCCGTGCATTCCACCGGATTTCAAGCCCGATGGGGTCATTGATAAGTGCCGCCATGCACGCATCGTCAGCATCGCAGCGTACATGATGGAAAAAGACCTGTTCGGCATAGTCGGGTGTCGCTGCATCATAGCTGTGCCAGTTATCAACACCGGCTTTGGCGGCGTCATCACGCGGATACACATCGCTAACGACTTGAAATTCCGTCCCTTCGCGTATCAGTGGATAGCCAAAATTGCAGTGATACAGCAGCATGAACGGGGCGGGCTGGTCGCCATCATTGGTCACTTCATCAAAAATATGAATCGTCGGATGACCCAATGACAGCGTATATGTCCGCTTGAGCGACAATTGACAGCCAAACAATGTCGATTGGCGCATCGTCGCTCCTAATCGCTTGGCGTATTCGCTCATTTCGAGGCTAATATCACCTGCACGCAAACGGGTATAATCGCCGTGTATATCGCGTCCGTCTTCGGGTGGGCCAACGTGATCAAGGCCGCAGGTCGTCAGCAAACCGCCATTGAACAGGCCCAACCAGCTTTGCCCATAATCAGCCGGGTGAGGCGAACCGGGCGCAATCCACGTCAGGGGGATGCCGTTATAGTGCGCCGTCCAGATGTCCAGCCCTCTATCCGGCAAAATCGTGAAATGCAAGCCGCTGCTGTTGTAGGCGTCGATGATTCGCATTCCGTTGGGCAGGGTCGATTGCCGGAAGTCGATAAACTGGCGCATATCGAGGCTGTGCTGCTGGATACGAGTCGTGTCGAGCCAATCGGCGGTCATGGGCGCGGCACCCCTTGCTCAACCCGCACCACTTCAACACCTGCTGCTTCGATTTCGGCGGCGTCGGAATCTTGTAACTGATAATCCGAGATGATGATGTCAATCTCCGACAGCGGCGCGACATTCAGCGATAAGATATTGCCATATTTGCTGCCATCGGCAACCAGCGCGACACGGGCACTTTGCTGCACCATCGTGCGCTTGATTTCGGCTTCGAGTGTGTTCGATGTCGTGACGCCATGCGAGGCTGTGAAACCGCCGGACGCCAAAAATGTCCAATCGGCATTGAACATCCGCAGCGATTGCAGCGCCAGCGGGCCAATCAGGGAACGGGTGAGGGGGCGCAGAATGCCACCCGGCATAATCAATTCGACATAAGGATAGTTACTCGCCGCCGCTGCCACATTCAACGCGGGTGTAATCACGCGCAGATAGTCGAAGTCCTGCGGCAGATGTTTGACGATTTCCACCGTCGTCGTCCCGGCATCGACAATAATCGTCTGCCCGCTGGCAATCAAACGCGCCGCGTGCTGACCGATGCGCCGTTTGCTTTCGCTGTTGAGTTTGCTGCGTTGTTCAAGGAAGGCTTCTTCTTCTGTTGGTGGGGTAATCGACACCGCGCCGCCCCAGATCATTTCGCACACACCCGCCTGTTCGAGGTCGCGCAAATCCGAGCGAATCGTCACTGTGGAGACATGCAGCAGTTCACACAATTCAACCGTTCGCACCGCGCCCTCACGCTTGAGGATTTCGGCGATGATGCGCTGGCGTTCCACTGCCAATAATGTACTATCGTGATTGTTCATGGATGAAAGTAACAAACTATTTCATTTTGAGACCGAGTATATTCACTTTCGATTTTTTTGTCAAATTTTCACTTTTTTGCTTTTTATCACTTTATATCTCGAAAATCTCCGCATTTGCATGGAAAAGTAAAGCACGCGGGGACGGTGATCCGGGGCTGTTTCATCCGTCGCTCAAGGGTTTTACATCGCGGTGACTGCCAATAATCAGTCGTTGATATTTATAGCGGCTGTTATTGTATTTGTTAATATCAAGTGTCTGTGTTACTATTTTGCAATTGGTGATCCTTCAATATTATAAAATTACGCTCGAAGTGTGTATTATTATTCTATTTATTAATACATGACTATATTCATTAAAAATGATATTTTGGAGCAGGCCGTCATCATGGCTAATTTACAACGCCTTCAGCAGCCCCCGCTGCTTCATCAGGCAATTGCCGTTGCCATCCGAAATTACATCATCGACAACAGTCTCGAACCCGGCACAGCCTTACCTTCCGAACATGAGCTTGCCAGCAAGCTCGGTGTCAGTCGTAATGCGGTGCGTGAGGCCATTAAAGCGCTGTCATCGCTCGGTGTTGTCGAGTCGCGGCGGGGGAGTGGGTTGTTCGTGGGCAATTTCTCATTGGAGATTCTCATCGAGAATTTGCCCTACAGTTTGCTCAGTAGTGTACAGGAACTCAGTGATTTACTCGAAATCGGTGAGGTGTTGGAAGTATCTATTGTCGAAGCGCTGTTGAAAACCTACACAGATACACAGGTCAAGCGCCTGCAAAGCATCTTGAAGGTAATGCAGGAAAAGGGCGCAGCGGGCGAAAATCCTGCGAACGAGACCCGTCAATTCCGCCAGGTGCTGCTTGAACATCTTGAAAATAGGACCCTGGTTAAATTGCTCGACATCTTCTGGCTTATCTATAAGCGGGCGGCAGAAAAGGCCAACATCCCGGAGCTGTCATCGCAGGTCATTTATGAACTGCATCAAAACATTTTTGAAGCTATTCAAACTCGCGACACCCACATCATCAAACAGCAGCTTGCCCAAAACTACATCAGCGTAAGAAATCATTTGCGCGAGGGACAGCAATAATCTATTCGCCATCGGCATATCGTATGCTCTAATACCAGAATAGGGAACGACCATAGCTCGCTCTCTATTCGCCAACTGCTATGTTTTGTCTTTAGGGAAAATGTCTTTTACAGGCAGCGTGAAACCGGGCAAAATGTCCACAGCGGTGAGGATGCCCGTCTCGTCTAATTCGTGCGACGGTTCACCCGCGCGATGCACCTGTACGCGCCGCTCCTCATAACTCACCACCCAGACGCAAACTCCGGCTGCCAGATAGCTGCTTAACTTCAGGCGAAGTTTACGCTGTTCTTCAGCATTGGAGGGGTCAGAAATGACTTCAACGGCGAGTTCCGGCGGATTGGGATTGTACCCCGCTTGCGCCAATTCCGGCTGACGATCATACGAAATGAAGGCGACATCCGGTGCATAGCGTTCGCCGCCAATCATGTATCCACCCGCTTCCCCCGTGACGTGACCGATGTCATTCCCACTCAGATACCGCAGCAGCGCCGCACCAATGAGCATCGCAATCTTGGACACAAAGGGATTAGACGGCACTTCATAGACCTCTCCACCGATGAGTTCCAGCAGCTTATCGGCATTTTCGGGCTGTTCTAAAAAAGTCTCAAATTCGCGCAGGGTCATTTTTTGCTTGTATGGGACGACCACATCCGCACCTCAATGACTGGATTATCAAACCCATTATAGCACGCACGCTTGATTGGGGTTCATTCCGGCAGTGATGCCGCGTTCACAGAATGGATGCGTCCATTGACCTGTTAAGCAGATAACACAGGTAATAGTACGAATTCTCTTACGGCGTGTCCCATTCAGGTGGCAATCTAAACCACCGACCACCCGCAGCAAAGTCGGCAAAAGTTACTACAAATAGTGAAGTCGTGGTATGATAATGTTGCAATTCGCAAACTGTTGAGCGATCCGGGATATTAGTTATGGTAACAGAGGTACTCGACAACCCATTTGAAGGGTGGGTCACATTTAAAGAAGCAGGCGAAATTGTCAATCGCAATCATTCGACAGTCCGCTATTGGGCAGAGACCGGCAAAATCAAGTCCCACCCTATAGGCAGCAGTGGGTTACGATTAGTCAATATCGAGGAAGTTAAGGAATACTCCTCTAAATACTCCTACCGTCTTGATCGACCCAAACGTAACCAAAAGAAGTAATTTGCACGAACTAGTTGGCAAAGTTTGAAAGTTCTGTTAAACTGTATCCACAGTAGAATTCTGTTGGGATTTTATAGAGGAGATGTGTGTGATGGATGAACCATAGCGGAGTTATACACGGGGGTAGATAGTACGGCCTTGCCACCCGCTACACAGTCGTCACTGTGCCTAAAAAAGAGCGAAGCCCTCTGTAGCGGCGACCAACCAATCAGAGAGCTTTTACCAAATCCCGCCGGGGCGGTTTTTTCAGTAAAAACCCCGGATCAGGTTCGCGTTATATATATAATAGCGAATTTGATCCAAATTTGCAAGTTAAATTCCCTTAAAGGATTTGGTTGAAGGTACGAATTTCCTAACGTGACGCAATCTGTCCCACCTGAGTTTGAATTTTGTGATACGATGAATAGAATTTTTGTTCTAAAAAAGGTTGCCGATAATCAATCACAAAAGGATTTAGGGAAAAGAAAACTGATCTGCAACGCTGGCAAGCAAAAACAGATCAGTTCAATCGAGAAACTACATGCAAAATTGCACGCAACGTTCTGAACCACATTATACCACAAAGTTGCGACGTAGTTTCCAAATTTGACCAATTTAATCGGTGAAATGAGGAAAATAAGATGAAATTGACACAACATGACGCCTATGCCTTCCGGCGTGTGCTCTCAAAAATGGACATCCCGCAGGACTTGACCCTCAGCCCCTTCGTTCAGGCGCTGCTATCGCAACTGGACTGCATCCACATCGACCAGCATCATCAATTTGTGCAGCGGCTCATCAGCGCCGATGCCGAGATGCAGCAGCAGGTGTTGTACATCGACCCCAAAGCCCCGCCGCCACCCGACGAAGACGACCATGCCTACGTCGAAGCCTATATCCACCAGGTGACGACACAGGCCAATGCTGCGCCACCGGATTTGCAGCGCACCAATGGCAGCACCGACCTGCTGCGGACACTGCATCAGTTGAACCAGTCACAGGGATACGCGGCGGCTAAACGCCATTACGAACACCATGCGCTCGCCGCAGACGCGGCATTTCAGACCGTACAGGGCTTAAAGAACCGCCTACCCATGCACTATTACGATGCCGAGAAAATCATCCAGGCGGGTGAAATCACCGCCATCGTGGGGCAGCCGGGCGCGGGCAAGAGCTTCTGGACATTGAACAAGGTCGCGGAACTGGCGGATACATTGTCGGTCATCTACGTCGCCGCCGAGGGCATCAATCCCGAACGGCTCTTCGCGCTGGAAAGCGCCCGTCAGAACCTCATCAGCGACAATCTGCTCATCACAGACCGTCCGCTCGATTTGACCAATCCGGCAGCAATCGAAACCTTCGTCGCGGCGGCAGCGCCACACAAGCCCAAAGTCATCGCGATTGACACCTTCGCCGCCTGCACACCGGGCATTGACGAAAACAGCAGCAAGGACATGCAGCCTGTCCTCAATCACATCCGTGAATATCTGATTCAACGGTTGGGCTGCGCGGTGCTGCTGGTGCATCACACCACTAAAGACGGCAAATCCTTCAGAGGCAGCAGCGCCTTACGCGGCAATGTCGCCAATATGTACTATCTGACGCAGGACGATGACCTGATCACGCTGCGCTCGGATAAACAACGCGACAGCGAACCCGCCGATGACCGCTGCTATCGACTGGTGAAATTCGACACGCGCACCCATCCCATCACAGGCGAACAATTGTCCAGCGCCGCCATGCTGCCCGCCGATAAGGTCGTCAGCCATCCACAGACCGACAAACTCCCGCGCAGTCAGAAGACAATTCTGGAAATCTTGAGCGCCTTCGATAAGGGTCTGACCACTCGCGCCTTACAAGATGCTGCGGATATGTCAAAAACGACGCTGTGGCGGCACATACAGAAGTTGTCGAAAGTGGGCTATATCCAGACGGGCGAAAAAGGCGAACCGGTGTATCTCACGGAATCGGGACGAAATGCGTTGCAAAATGGCTGAAGTTTCACCTGTTCCATGCGGTTTCACTGCGACATTTGAAACCAGTGAAACCGGGCAAGTTTCACGTTTCACCTGTTCCACACACCTTTAAGGTGTGGAACATGAAACCACTGAAACGGAACACACCCTGAAACACGGAATGTGTGCGAGGAAAATTAAGATGATGATTGATGTAAATCACATTAAAGCACAGATTGACTGTCGTAACCTGATTGAACGCGATCTGGGCAAACCAAAGCAGCGGGGCCATAGCTACCGCACCTATCAATGTCCGCTGCACAACGAGACAAAGGGTTGTTCGCTGGTGGTGTATGACGATCATTGGCACTGTTTTGGCAAATGTGGACGCGGTGGTGATGCGATTGCGTGGTTGCAGGCATATCACAATCTATCGTTTCAGGAAGCGTGTGAAAGACTAACGTCCGGTCATCTGCCGCAGATGAAACCGCCGCAGCAAACGCCAAAAGTGAAACAGCAGCCTGTAACCGAAGCGCCGGATAGTGCCTGGCAAGATGCTGCACACAAAGTCGCTGCCATTGCGATGGACACGCTATGGGGACGAGAAGGTCGCAAAGCATGGCGTTATCTGCAAGCGGAACGCGGTCTGACCGAAGCGACGATTGTCGATGCGGGTTTGGGCTACATTCCCGGTGATTATCGCGCGTGGCAGACGATTGCGGGCTTGCGTGTGCCGTGTGGTATCACCATCCCCTGGTATGCCGGTAGACAACTATGGGGTATTAAGGTGCGGCGTGCGGCGGGAAAGCAGCGCTATCAACAGGTGAGTGGTGGCGCTATCAAAGGCGGCTTGTATCTGGCAGACAGTATCCAGCCGGGACAACCGATCATGGTATGTGAAGGTGAATTTGACGCCCTCATCGCGCAGCAGGCAGGGAATGGGCTGGTATCCGCAGTGGCGATTGGCAGCGCCGCCAACAAACACATTCATCCCCGCTGGTT